>JBGVJZ010000012.1:0-164854 GCA_045129695.1 Lachnospiraceae bacterium
AATAACTCCTTTCTTGGGTGAATGGTTTATAGTTTCTGGCAACTCTATTATACCATATCCAGTGAGGAGTTATTTGTTTTTTATAGCAAAAAAATGCCGTATTAATGCGGCTTGTGGCGTTTCGCAAACGCCTATTACTATTAACATTAAAAGGAGGTTTACTATGATTGATTATTCACCTTTTTGGAATACCTTAGAAAATTCTTCTGAGAATTGGTACACATTAACGAACAAGCATAATCTATCGCACAGCACTCTCCATCGTCTTAAACATAACAAGGATATTTCCACCAAAACACTCAATGATCTGTGTCGGATTTTGAATTGTAGAATTGAAGATATTATAAGATATGTACCATCTGATGAGGATCAGATATTATAAGATAAGCAATAAAAAGACATCCTCCTACTGTCCCTTCCCACCAAATCCACATTCATGTTTTTGTACATCCCCACTCTCTTTGATATAATATGAAAAAAATGCACAGAATAACTAATAAAATTTTTTTATTAAAATGTGACCAAATATTATTTTCAAACGTTTACATTATAGGAGGATAAGTTTTTGGGCCTTTTTCATAAGAATGAACAACTGTTTGAAACTGTATATAGTAACTATGCGGATATGTTGTACCGTCTGGCGTTGTCCTATCTTAATCACAGAGAAGATGCACAGGATGTGGTTCAGGACGTTTTTACAAAATATATGTGCGGACTGCACTTTCCAATGGACAAAGAACATGAAAAAGCATGGTTTATCCGAGTAACAATAAATCATTGCCATGACAGTCTAAGACGCAGAAAACATCGAACGCATGCTTCCTTGGATGAAGTGGCAGATTTACCTGAGAAAGAGCAGGAAATACCATTTATGTTACAGGAAACTTTACAAAGCCTTCCGGACAAATATAGAGCAGTCATTATTCTACATTATTTAGAAGGTTTTTCGGTACAGGAAATTGCAACGATATGTGGGATAAGCGTATCAGCAACAAAAATGCGCCTTTTAAGGGGCAGGGAACTTTTGAAAGAAGAGCTTAAAAAGGAGTAAAAATATGTTTTCACCAAACGAAGTAGACAATTATCATCAAATAAAAGCATCCGATGATTTAAAGGAACAAATCATAAAAAAAGTAGATGCCACACACAAAAGACACCAAAAAACAGCACTCCGTTTTGCTGCAGCAACGGCTTGTCTGATACTGGCTGTTTTCGGTGTTAATATGTATTTGTTGAAAAACCATGTATTATCCATCCAAAATGTTCCGGTTTTATATAATTCCAGAACAAACGATGCTATTACACCACTTTCAGTTGCAAACATAAAACAAGAACAACACCTCCAAATTTGTATTCCATTAGATATAAGAATTAATCAGGAAGCAGAAATTACAGTATCTGATGGAACAATAACGACGAATGAACAAATGGATGCGGACTTAGAAAATCAAGTCTCCACACTTCGTATTAAAAAATCTGACAATATACTGTGGTACATTTCACCAAAAGATGCTAATCATGCCCGATGTAACATCTTAACAAATGACAGAGAATACGTATACGAACTTTTGTATGAGAAAAAAAACAACAATTATAACATTCGTCAAATAAAAAACAAATAAAAAGGAGAATTTTAATGAAAAAATTAGCAGTACTTTTATTAGCAGGACTTATGGTGGTTGGTTGTGCAGCCTGCAGCAAAAACACCAACGGCAATGACAACAATAATGACAACAAAGGCGACAGCAATAACAAGCAGGAAATTACCATTACTGACGCTAACGAAATCCTCACAACCGTATGGGATAAATTTGAAGACGAGGACACAGATGAAAATATGTACAACGATAAATTTGCAGTGATTGGCGGACATTTTGAAAATCCGGTTGATAATGCTCCTGGAAAATACGATGTTTCTAAAGCTGAAGATTTAGAATTTAACCTTTGTGTTCCACAGGATGCAATTTCTAAAATTGATGATGCCGCTTCTATGATTCATATGATGAATGCCAACACTTTTACAGCTGGTGCATTCCATGTTAAAGAAGCTTCTGATGTTAATGCATTTGTAGATGGTGTAAAAGAAAGAACACTTGGTAATCAGTGGATGTGTGGTTTCCCTGATGAATTATTAATTATTACTATCGACGACAATTATGTAGTATCTGCATTCGGTAACGCAGACACAATGAAAGAATTCAAAACCATCTTAATGGATGAGTACTCAGATGCTGCAAAAGTAGTTGTAGAAGAAGCTTTAAATTAATTAGAAGACTATGTTATTTTCAAGCATACCTTTTTTATATTATTTTTTGCCTGTTACATTAATTTTATATTATGCGGTTCCCAAATCCGTAAAAAACGTAGTATTACTTTTGGCAAGTCTCGTTTTTTACGGCTGGGGCGAGCCGTCATATGTATTCATAATGGCAGGCTCTATTATTGTGGGATATGTTACCGGAATCCTTTTAGAAAAAATCAAAAGGACCACCCTGAAAAGAGTGATTTTAATCACCTCCTTGGTGATAAGCCTTGGTCTTTTGGCATATTTTAAATATGCAAACTTTTTTATTGAAAATTTCAGCAAAGCAACAGGAATCAGTGTTCCACTACTTAAAGTAGCACTTCCGATAGGAATCAGCTTTTACACTTTTCAGTTAATAAGCTATGTTATTGACGTATATTGGGGTTCTGTAAAAGCACAGAAAAATTTAATTTCACTTGCGACCTATATAACAATGTTCCCGCAGTTAATTGCAGGTCCAATTGTGCGTTATTCGGATGTAGAAAAACAACTGAAAAAAAGAACTCATGACTTTAGTAAAATTTCCTATGGAATAAGACGTTTTGTAATTGGTTTGTCCAAAAAAATCCTTATAGCCAATGTGTTAGGTGAATTATGCAGCATTTTTAATACATCTGATGAAAAAAGCATTATCTTTTATTGGGTATATGCAATTGCAGTGTCACTTCATATCTATTTTGATTTTTCGGGCTACAGTGATATGGCAATAGGATTAGGAAGTCTTTTAGGATTTTCTTTTCCGGAAAACTTCAATTATCCATTCATCTCAAGAAGTGCATCAGAATTTTGGAGAAGATGGCATATATCCTTGGGAACCTGGTTTAGAGATTATGTTTATATTCCGTTAGGAGGCAGTCGAAAAGGTAAATCCCGCCTGCTTATTAACATTCTTGTCGTATGGATTTTGACAGGATTTTGGCATGGTGCAGAATGGACTTTTGTGGTGTGGGGACTATATTTTGCTTTCCTATTAATAATCGAAAAAACCTTCTTACTAAAAATATTAGATAAGTATAAAATGATTGGACATATCTATTTATTATTTGTCAGTATTTTAAGCTTTGTTATATTTGATGCACAAACCATTGGTGATGCAGTATTTTATATTGGTAAAATGTTTGGCATTGGTGAAATAGGACTCATCTCCAATTCCACTATTTACTATGTGAAAAGCTTTGGTGTAGTTTTACTCCTTGCAATAATAGGGGCAACACCATTACCAAAAATGCTAATACAATGGTTAAAAGGAAAAAACATTGGCGGCAAAATTCTTACGGTTCTGGAACCGGTTGCTATAATTTTGCTGTTACTAATATGTACGGGTTATCTGGTAGATGGCTCCTTTAATCCATTTTTATATTTTAGATTTTAAGGAGGTAGTATGAAAAAAAATCAAAAAGAATTCATATACTCCATATTCGTAGGTGTAATATTTTTGGGTTTGTCCATTATGTCATGGTTTAAACCTTCAAAGGCTTTTTCCAATACTGAGCGGCGTCAACTGAAACAGTTTCCTGAATTAACTCTCCAATCAATAACAGACGGAACATTCATGAAAAACTTTGAAGATTATACATTGGATCAGTTTCCTTTCAGAGAGGGTTTTCGTAGTTTAAAATCCGCCACACAAAAATTTGTTTTTTGGCAGTCCGACAACAATGGAATATATTTGGCAGATGGACATATCAGTAAGCTTGATTACCCTTATTCTTCTAAGGCAAAAGAAAATGCAATCAGAAAATTTGAAAGCATTTACCAAACATTTATACAGGATTCCGATGCCAAAGTGTATTTTTCAATTATTCCTGACAAAAATTATTTTCTTGCCGAAAAGAATGGTTATCTTTCACTTGATTACGATGCTTTCTATAACGACATGGAACAAACCTTTGATTTTATGGAATATATAGAAATACGTGATTTATTGACAATAGATGATTATTATTACACTGATACCCATTGGCGTCAGGAAAAAATACAGGATGTAGCCCAAAGGCTTAGTGAAAAAATGGGCGTAAGCCTTAAAGCAGAATATGAAACCATAGAACTTACATCTCCATTTTACGGAGTTTATTATGGACAGCTTGCCCTTCCTGTAAAACCGGACAAAATTTCGTATCTTTCACACCCACTATTTAATGACTGTGTTGTGTACGATTATGAACATCAAAAGGAAATTCCGATTTACGATTTAGAACTGGCAACAGGAAGAGACCCCTATGAAATGTATCTTTCAGGCTCATTATCTGTGATTACAATTGAGAACCCATATGCCACTACAGATAAGGAATTGGTTGTTTTCAGAGATTCCTTTGGCAGTAGCATTTCGCCTCTTTTGGCAGAAGGCTATAAAAAGATTACTCTTCTGGATATCAGATATCTGAATGAGAATATGATTGGAAATTTTGTTACATTTGAGAATCAGGATGTATTGTTTTTATATAGTACAGGGGTTCTTAATAACGAAACGGCATTTCATTAAAGTGTTAATATATTCCCCCCGGAAAACATCACTTTTGAATAGTGTGTCTGACGGGGGGTGTTGTTTTACACTTGGTTGTTATGCTCTTTTTCTTATCTTACTACCTGCAGTTACAATTAATAATGCACCTGCTATCATACATAAGATAGCACACATAACTACATGGCTTGAGCCTCCTGTTTCCGAAACTCCTGCCGGTACATCTGTTGAAGGTTCTTTGCTAACATCTGTTGTTGTTACTACATATGTAGAACAATGGTCCTGCTTAACTGTTATATACCCCTCATTATCAACTTTAACTGACTGAACAAGTGTATATCCGGCTTCCACTTTTTGTGAATAATAAAGTGTCTGACCTGCTCGGTCTGCATCTATCGGAATCTTAACAGTTGCCTCTGCAGGTAAATTACCTGAATAGTTAAAATCAATCAAACTTACAAAGTTGTCTTTTGTTACAACTCCCATATCTGAATGCTTGCTGTAATCATCTGACATAGATACCCCAAAATCATATGTATCTTTACCGTCTACTGCTTTCACTGTACCCTTTTCAAATGTAAGTGTAATTCCTGCCGGAGTTTTAATTACTACATCTTTTGTAGCATTCTCAGTGATAAGTGCTGCCATATCATCTTTTGAAATAGCTTTGTTATCTTCTGTGAGTGTAACTTCTTTAATTTCCGTAGTGGTGTCGTCTTTTTTATCTTCCTCTGTAGTTGTATCATCTGAAGGATCTTCGTCAAGATATGTTAACAGGATTATTTCCATTTGCTAATGCACTTTCAGAAGCTATATATTCCCATGATGTACGTGTCTCTCCCGTTTCAGGATCAGTATATTCTATACATACACGCGCCAAAAACATATTATTATCAAAAAATGGTTCTAAATTTCTACCATATTCAACGGCTACGCCCCACATCTCTAGAGGGATATTCCACTTTGTACTGTCACTTGAATTCATAGCATGCAGTGTATCTACATAATACATGCAAAGCTCAGTACTATAATACAAAGCTCCACCTGTTATACCTTCCAATTTAGCTAAAGCATCTTTTGGACTTGATACCCCTTCTATAGCATTTTTTACCAGTATTTCATCTCCGCCATCTGCAATGAAATCATCCTTTGAATAACAAAAATTTTCTTGAATATTGAATTCTCCTTTAGCATTTTCTAAAATATCAATATTCCAACACGAATTATAGTATTCAATCGGAGGCCGCTCCGATTGATTTCCAAAATATCCATCATATCCTTTTTGATAATTAAATTTACCATCATCGTCTTTATACCACAAATATGTATCAACATACATACATACACTTAACATCTTCTTCACCGTACGTCGAGTTATTCCAATCAATAGAGAATACTGTATCATCATTCACGATATGCACTTTTGCATACTTATCCATTGAAAGACCTGATATCTCACTGATTGGAACTCCATGCACAGCTTCAACCACAGCTATTGTATCTTCTTCTGAAAGATACTTAACACCAGCCTCATTTTCAAACACCATATCAAAAGACGGCTTATCAGTTACCTGTGTCTCATCTGCACTTACAAGTGATACACTTGAAATTGCCATCATTCCCGCTAACGCTAATGCACTAAACGGTTTAAATAGTTTACTATTTTTCATATATTTCTCCTTTTCCTGCCATTTACTGTTATGGCAAATATGTTAATAGACTAATATTAGCATATATTTTTTCTTATTTTAACTTTTAGTTGATTTTAATTTCAACCATTTATTGAAATACTTATTATAAACTGTTAGTTGAAAGGAGCTTTAACACATGAGTACAATGTCAGAACGATTAATACAACTTCGAGAAAAAAATCACTTTTCACAAACTGATGTCGCTAAAATTTTGAATGTTACATCTGCATTAATATCTGCATATGAAAAATGTGAAAGAAAACCAAGTATTGATAAACTTGTCTTGTTAGCAGATATTTATCATACAACTACAGATTATATTTTAGGTAGAACAAGCTCAACAACAGATAAAATATTAATTGGCGTTTCCCACCTTAATGATAAACAAGTCCAATAATACGAGACCTTGTAGACAATATGAATTAACGTATAAAAATAGCCGGAACACAGAATGAATTAATATTCCGTATTCCGGCTATACCTTTCACTATTTGATTTTTAAATTGCAGTTTCGGCAATTTTTATCATTTTTGCCAAAACTGCAAGAAACCACTAAAAATACATTAATATATATACATCCATTGTCTTCAACACATCACATATTACTTCGTCCCACTGTAAATCACCAACGAAAAAGTTCTTCTTTCTAAACCGTTCCCACATCTGAGCCATTGCTTCATTTTCCTTTATCTTGGAAAATGTATCTGTTATTTCATCCTTGGTAAATACTGTTTCTCACTTCTCACAAGTTGCATGAAATGCAGAGATAAGAACATCCTTGTCAATTTTCTCTGCGTTCATCTTCACAATGCCATATACATCATAAAAATCTCTCATTCTGGTATTGGCAATGCCCCTTGCAAAAATTGTCTGTACATTTTCCGCAAGCAATGTTTCAGTATTATATGTAAGAAGTGAAATTGTTCTATCCTCAAACATCAGCTTATATTCATATTCCACAGAAGACGGTGTAATAACATCATCTGTAGAAATATCCAGCTTTATACTCTGTCGCATACGATCAAGTGTTGCTTCTAACATCATTCTGATTCCCGGATATTCAAAATCCGTCATAATATTGGTTACTGATGTAATATTGAAAGTCACGCCATCTTCAAGAGGGATTGAAGATATTTCCGATATAATTCTTTCAGCATCATTTTCATTCAATGGCAATGCCTTAACCGTGGTATCAATATCCATTGTTGCTCTCATATCAACACCCACTATGAATGCCACAAGCATACCACCCTTCAAAATAAAACTATTTCTATACTTCGACATAGATACACGTTCTAAAAAACGTTCCATCATAAATATTCTAATCAATGCCTTTGCAACATCATTATCTCCCTTTGAGATATTTCGTACCTTATCTTTTAATTGTTTTGACGTATGAATCATACAAGTACCTCCACATATTTCATTACTTCATCTCTAATTCCAAGTCGCTCTGCATACTCCACTAACCTTGACAATTTCTTGTCCTTTCCAAACATATAATCCTTAATTGCAGTCTGAAAATTCTGTACTTCTACATTTCTTCTATCCATAATAAGTTCGCAGATACATCTTTCCTTATCATAGACTTTAACCATATTTCCGCTACTGGAAGCCACATTACAAACACCCATTTCATAAATATCTCTAGGAACATACTTCACCTGTACATTATCTGCTTTTAAATGAGTTGCATTATACCCTGTTGGTACAGTAATACAAATATCTGTATATTCTCTATCAATCAATCCATGTAGATAAAGTGCAGTTTCACCAGAAAAGATAACAGCCGCATTTCTAGCCTGCATAATAAACAATTCATCCGGCCATACATCATCTGTAATGTATACTCCTCTTGCAACTTTTTCCATCTCTTTTTCTTTTACATACTGTGACAGAAAAGCTCTGGAAACATCGCATTTTGCTGTTGCAAGAGAAGTAATCAGGTATCCATTATTCTCTTCAATTAACTGTTCTAAAACCATTTTTTTGCTCATATAACACACCTTCTTTATATTCTCGCTTAAATTTTATTATTTTAAAGCGAGAATGTAAACTAAATCTTTTCAAATATATTATACGCAAAAAATTAATCCTCAAACTCATACATCGGCGAATAGGAATCCAATATCTACATCTCATCATCCGAAGAACATTAGGAATAATAAAAAATCTCGTTTTTCCAGAACCCGACGCACCAAAGGTCATAATATTCCAATTTCTCTGTGTCCATTTTCCATCCATAGCAAGGTATAAATCCATAGCAAGGATTAGGGCATTCTGAATACATATTTCTCTTGCTTTAGCATCCGGTGTATGCCTTAGTACACGCTTATGCTCCTCATTATATGGTGCATAGCGGTCTGTCACCTTCTTATGCTCCACCTGTGCCACAATCTTAGGATTATATAAGAATTCCTGGTCATACTTCTTAAAATTGTCTTCAAATGCGGCATCTCCATGAGCATCATAGACTGCCTGACTTACCCTTAGATACTCATTATAAAGATACAGATTTACCATAACTGCTAGCAAAATATTCCTCAACCCACAAATCAAATAAATCGCCAACAGTCTCCACCTTAGACTCCAAATTCAAAGGACATCTATGCTTCATCGCAACTTCATCAAAGTATGAACTAACAGTAACTCTTACTCTGTACCTAACTTGTCCTTTCTGATTTTCAAATTTTGTGATACTACCTGTGCCATTTTCTCTCTCGACCTCTCTTTTGACTCATAATTAAGTCCTCCTTCATAATAAAATTTTTAAATTACAATTCATATAAGTCACTTTAGTTTTCAACTAAGAACTTAATGTCAACTTAGATATGTACATTAGTAATAAATAAAAAATATTATTTCGGGATTTATTATGTTTCAATTAAAAGAGAATTTTTATAGATTAAATAGTGTCAAGTAACTGTGTCAAATAGAAGCATCTATGTGTCAAGTAAAGTCAAATAGCAAATAAAATCAGGGCATATCACAACGGTTCACACCGTATGGATATGCCCTAAAATAGCCTTTTTTAAGCCTTATTCTTAAAACTTACCAGCTGTAGCTGCTTCTTCAATAGAAACTGCAACTGCAACAGTCATACCAACCATTGGGTTGTTACCTGCGCCGATAAGACCCATCATCTCAACGTGAGCAGGAACTGATGAAGAACCTGCGAACTGTGCATCTGAGTGCATACGTCCGAGAGTATCTGTCATACCGTATGAAGCAGGACCGGCTGCCATGTTATCCGGATGAAGTGTTCTACCTGTACCACCACCGGAAGCAACTGAGAAGTATTTCTTGCCGGCTTCAATTCTCTCCTTCTTATAAGTACCTGCTACAGGATGCTGGAATCTTGTAGGGTTAGTTGAGTTACCTGTAATAGATACGTCAACGTTCTCCTTCCACATGATTGCTACACCTTCAGGAACGCTGTTAGCGCCGTAGCAGTTAACTTTTGAACGAAGTCCATCAGAATATGAAATTCTTTCAACTTCTTTAACTGTATTTGTATATGGATCATACTCTGTCTCAACAAAAGTAAATCCGTTAATTCTTGAGATAATCTTAGCAGCATCCTTTCCAAGACCATTAAGAATAACTCTTAAAGGTTTCTGACGAACCTTGTTAGCCTTCTCTGCGATACCAATAGCACCTTCAGCAGCCGCGAATGACTCATGTCCTGCTAAGAAAGCGAAACACTCTGTCTCTTCTTCAAGTAACATCTTACCAAGGTTACCATGTCCAAGACCTACCTTACGTGTATCAGCAACTGATCCAGGGATACAGAATGACTGAAGTCCTTCTCCGATTGCAGCAGCAGCGTCAGCAGCCTTTCTGCAACCCTTCTTAATAGCGATTGCAGCACCTACAATGTAAGCCCAGCAAGCATTTTCAAAACAAATTGGCTGAATCTTCTTGATCTGATCATAAACATCAAGTCCAGCATCCTTTGTAATTTTCTCTGCTTCTTCAATAGAAGAGATTCCATACTGATTTAAAGCAGCGTTAATCTGGTCAATTCTTCTTTCATATGATTCAAATAAAGCCATTATGCGTTACCTCCTATTCCTTTCTTGGGTCGATGATCTTAACTGCATCATCAACGCGGCCATACTGACCTTTTGCTTTTTCCCAAGCTACGTTTGGTTCATCACCCTTCTTAACAAAGTCAGTGAATTTTCCAAGTGATACGAACTGGTATCCGATAATCTCATCATTAGCATCAAGAGCAATACCTGTAACATAACCCTCTGCCATTTCAAGGTAACGAGGTCCTTTTTCAAGAGTTCCGTACATTGTACCAACCTGTGAACGAAGTCCCTTTCCAAGATCTTCAAGTCCTGCACCAACTGCAAGTCCGTTTTCTGAGAAAGCACTCTGTGTTCTTCCATAGATAATCTGAAGAGCGAGTTCTCTCATAGCTGTATTAATAGCATCACATACAAGGTCAGTATTCATTGCTTCAAGAACAGTAAGACCAGGAAGAATTTCAGCTGCCATAGCTGCTGAATGTGTCATTCCTGAACATCCGATTGTCTCAACTAAAGCTTCCTGAATAACACCGTCTTTAACGTTGAGAGAAAGCTTACAAGCTCCCTGCTGAGGTGCACACCATCCAATACCATGTGTGAAGCCTGAAATATCTTTGATTTCTTTGTACTGTACCCAATTTCCTTCTGTAGGGCAAGGTGCAGCGCCATGATGAACACCCTGAGCTACCGGGCACATATTCTTGATTTCCTGTGTATAAATCATTATGTATCTCCTTTCAAAATATGAAAATCTTTTGTGAAACCGTTCCAATCCCACAATCAATAGTATTTTCGCATATATTAGAGAAAATATCAAGGGGAATTTTGCTGACCATTACCACTTTTCTTTACAAGCAAAGAAAACGCCGGGCACCTAAGTGCCCGACGCCATTAAGCTTAAATTCAAATATTAAAGAGCTGCTGCTTCGTCAACAATCTTCTTAAGAGCTTCTAATGCTTCATCAGGAAGTTTGTCATAGCCCTCTTTCTTAGTAGCAAAGCCTTCAACAGCAGCTACACGATTCTGCATAGCATTCTTAAGCTCTGTTGTATAAGCCTTATCGCTAAGGTCAGGAGTAAATCCTTCCCAATCCATGAATTCGATATCCTCGAATGGTCCCCACTGTGTGAAAGAAGCCTTTCCTTCAACAATACTCTCAAGGATTCCTAATGTATCCTTAGGCTGAACCTTCTTGCCCATGAAATCACCTGTGTTGATGATGTAGCAGTCTACATTTTTCTCTTCTACCAACTTCTTGAACTTAACATAGTCATTAACCAATGGGTATGTTCTGAATGGGTTAGCATAAGGCACGATACGAAGTGCATTCAAATCTGTTCCTGCTGCAACACGCTCTGCTGTAGAAGTCTTAGTAGCAAGTGTAGCACCCATAACTGAAGCAAGAGCTGCACCTTTTAACTTAACTACCGGAGGAATGGTTGGATCCTTCATAATCCAGAAGATTGCATTAACAGGAGCGTCAATCTTGTCCACACGGTTTGGTGACCATAATTTAGACTTGATAGCACGACCATTACCATTTCTGACATCCTCAGTTACTAACTGAAGCTTACCCTCTGAATCAAGAGTAGCTGAACAGTTCTGAGCTGTGAGGAGGTACTTGTTATCAGGACATCCTGTCGGATAATCAGCAGTCTTATCAAAATATGTTGGCTCAAGCGCGATTGATGCACATGTATCTGTGTTAATAATGAAAGCATCATCGTGAAGAACCTTGATTGCAGGATATTTATCATTGTGCTTTGCATGTGTAAGAGTTGACTTACCGGATCCTGATAATCCGTATACAGATGCAACAAACTTAGAACCATCTGCTAATGTATACTCTTTCTGTCCGCCGTGGCAAGATGCATAACCATTTCTGTTAGCAATAGCCCAAGCCATTGTAAGAGTACCCTTCTTGTGCTCTCCAAAGTATCTCATACCAAGAATACAAGCACAGTTCTGGTCTGTATCAAAATAGCAGAGAGTAAGCGGATCACTCAAGCAGCTGTAATCAACATCCGGTCTGTTACCAGGTACCCACTGTGGATCTGAGAAGATGTAAATATCAGGTTCTTTGCCATCTCCAACAGGCTTAGAATCTCTGTACATCTTAACATACTCATCTGACATATACTGGAAGTTAAGCATCCAGTTGTAAAGGATATTCTCTTCTCCTTCAGGAATAAGAAGGTGAGCCTTAACCATAAATTCAGGATCAAGTCCTACATAAGCCTCTGCATGATACATTGTTTTCCAACGTGTCTCATAAACAGCGTCCATAGCAACCTTATCAAGCTTAGCTGCATCTACACCAGGCTCGCCCTTAATACGGCGTGCTGCTGCATAACGACCGGTAACCGCACCATCGTTAAAAAGAAGAACTTTCGCATCTTTCTCAAGACCGAATTCTTCACCTCTATAAACTGGCATATCGGTAACAATTGTTCCCGGTGAATTCTTTGCTAATTCATATGCCTCTTTTAATGTGTTAACTTTAACAACATTGTTGCCATAAAAAGCAGCCTCGATAATTGAACGAGTTTTTGAAAAACCAACTTTTCCGGCACCAATTTCATCCAATGGATAATAAGCTTTTGTTGACATAATCAATAGACCTCCTAGAAAAATTTCGCATTAATTATCTCATTAACGCCGACAAAAGTCAATAGTGATTGAGTGAAAATCACTCCGCACCGTTTTTCTCCATAATAACGTATAAATTCTTTTTCTGTCTTACGACATAATATCCCTTTTCCCTGAACTCCTCAATTACATCACTATTATATTTACCGTCTCTGGAATCAAGGAAAACAATATCTGCTTCTTCATCTGAAGGATATGCATATACCTCATTTCTTGCTGAAACATGTGTAAGAAAGTCCTGTGATGCCATTACTGACGAATTCTCCGGCAGATTCTTAACTGCTGCCTGAATTTCTTCGTATGCTTCACGATTATTAACATAATCTGCTATATACTGTGTCTGCGACAAAGTTCCTGTAGGCAGGAAAATCAGTGATGCACAGATTGCAACCGCACACAGAAATCTTTTTGTACGCTCCTCAATTTCACTGTAATTTGAAACAGACATATAAATAAGCATTGCTGATACACCAAAAGCATATGAATAGAAAATTGAGTACTTTTCATAAAAATCCGGTGCCAGATTCAGGAAAATCATTGGTATAAGCAGAATGAGTTTTGTTATTTTCTTGCTGAAAACTGCCATAAATCCCACAGGCAGAAACATAAACAACATAAATTGCAGTTTTCCCTGTGAAAAACATTCCTGAATTACAAATCCGGGATTAACCACAAAATTTCTAAACACATCAATAAGTGTACCCTCACCCGAAACTATGTAATTGGAAAGGCCTTCTGTTGCAGCTGTATTCCCAAGGTGTTTAATAAATATAATAAACACAGCATAAAATATTATACTTCCCAGGGTAAGAATTGCACCGTTAATATATTTCTGCTTACCCAGCAGCAGATACAGCCCGATACTTGCAATATATATAACCGAATCCTCTCTTACAAACAAAATAAGCACTGTCATTAAAATTATCAGTTTAAGGTCATCCTTTTCAATGAAATAAAATAACCACAGCAGTAATGGTACAAAAAAACAGCTTACATGCAAATCAGTATAACAGCCACAGGCAAGAGCCGGATACAACGCATATATTATTGCAAAGGCAGCCGTTGCCGATTTACTTAATTTGAATTTCTTACACAGAAAATATACAGGAATTATTCCGCTTGCAACAGTAAGCACCTGCATAACCAACAGAGTTATCGGATATGGAAAAATACAATACATTGGCAGAAACAGATAATAAATCGGTGAAAAATCCTTCATGAAATACGAAGCAACACTCTTCATATCCAGTGTTGTCCCCGGTGTAAAAGAGGTTCTTATTCCATGGAACATCTGAATAATAATTGCAAAACTGTTAGCACCGCTTTTGTAGCTTAAATGTCTGTATACACATATACATACAGTGATTGCAATATAAAAGCATACCGCAAGAACATAAATCAAAGCTACGGAACGTCTGCTTTTTAAATCAATGAAAAGTCTTGTTTTATTAACTGCATACATAATTGCAACTGCAAGAACTATCATAAGTCCTATAACATAAGATATCTCTGTATCCGCCTGAACGGACATAATTCCATACACTGTAATCAGAATCGTCGGACCAAAGGTCTCCACCCATGTAAACGCCTTAAACAGTCCCATTGCACAAAATGTTACGAAAAACAACACAATGTAGCATATAAACATCATTGTATTAATCTGATCTGCATACATGGCTGTAGCAAAATTCCCATCACTTTTTATAAAGAAACAAAGTGATGTGAGTATCCACGCCATTATAAGTCTGATTATTACCTTTTCAAGTGTAATCTGTGATTTAAGCTTAGTTAAAAATTCCTTCATAATAACACCCACTATCTAAGTCTCTGACATTCAAATCTCGCCATTGTCTGAAGACAGCTGATTAATGATGCGAACCTTATGCTCACATCTCCCTCATCAATGGTCAAATCCATGGAGGCCGATATGTCGTTAATAAGACGATTATCAATTCCTGCTCTTACACTTGTAAGATACTCAATCTTGTCCGCCAGACTCTTTTTGTCAAAAAACTCAAGAAGAATAGGGTTAACGCCATTCTCCATTTCATTCGTCTGAGTTTTCTCCCCGATATACGAATCTATAGTCACCGTTTGGTAAGCTTCGCATGTTTTATCAGTTTTCTCAACTTTTTCAAAGCGATATTTCTGTGTAACTTCCGGATACTTAACCCTGTCAACCTCACTCACGAACATATCATAAGGTCTTATATAGGTTTGAAAATCGTCATATAGTGCCTGATACACCACATAGCGCTCTCCTGTTTCTGAATGTATTGCTACTGTAACTATCTGATAAAGTTTATTTTTGAAATGCTTATAAATATCTCCCGGTATTAAAATTCTGTCCACGCTCATTTTATATTCATTCCTTTCAATTCAATATGTATTATTTTATATCAACAACAGATAAATTGCAATTAAACTTAATAAAATCCAATCTCTTTAACGCTTATTTCTGCATACTATAAATTATAAAAAAATGATGGGGCTGTTTTATGGATAATGTAAGAAAACATTTTGATATAGACAAAATACATCGCTCAAATATAACCGGCCGAAATATAACCGTGGCAATTCTTGACACAGGTGCATTTATTCATCCTGATTTTGCAGAACACATCAGGGAATTTAAAGATTTTATTAACTACAGGGATACTCCTTATGATGATAATTCACATGGAACACATGTATGCGGAATAATCGGAGGCTGCGGTAAAATGAGCCGGGGACTTTATAAAGGAATGGCACCAGACAGCCTGTTAATCCCCATTAAGGTGCTAAAAAATAACGGGACAGGAAGTGCTGCTGACATAATAAAGGGAATTGACTGGATTATGGACAATCGCGATTTGTACAACATAAGAATTGTAAACATTTCCATAGGAACTGAGGTTTTTTCCTGCGAAGATGAACAAAGTGCACTGGTTAAGGCAGTTGATTCCATGTGGGATTGCGGCATAACCGTTATTACCTCTGCGGGAAACAACGGACCTGAGTACCACACAATAACAACGCCCGGAATAAGCCGCAAGGTTATTACTGTGGGTGCAAGCTCTGCTATGAATAATATTGATATCAACGGCAGAAAATACACAACTTATTCCGGTAAAGGTCCCACATTCTGCAATATTCCCAAACCTGATATTACCGCACCCGGTTCCCATATAATAAGCTGTCATACTTTCCGCAATGGATACACGCAGAAAAGCGGCACCTCCATGTCTACACCAATAGTATCAGGAGCCGCCGCCTTGGTATTCTCTTATAATTCTTCAGTTGATAACATACAGTTCAAAGAACTTTTATGCCGTTCCGCCAGAGATATCGGACTGGACAGATACACACAGGGCTGTGGCGAACTTGATCTGAATAAATTGTTACTGCTTTGCTAACCATTTCTCCAATTCATCCTCAGCGACATTAAATGGTGCCAATCCTAAATCAACATAGAATTGATGATAGTTCTTTTCATCAAATTCATTGCCCAGCTTATCTTCTGCTTTTTCACGTAAGTCCCTGAACATAAGATGACCCACTGTATATGGCAGATATAATCCCGGATCGCCTATTACATCATAATAAATTGACTCTGCAACTTCTTTGTCGCACTCAATATACTCAACAAGATAATCATATGTATCATCAATTGACCAACCTTCATAATTAACGCCGACATCTACTCTTGAACATAATATATAAGAATAAATATCATTAAGATACAACATTTCCTTCATATTATCAGATATATCCAGATAGTCAGCACACAAAGTTGATGAATACTCTGCCCAACCTTCAGTATATCCGATAAAGTCCAGAATCTTGCGGACTGTTGGTATATTTTCATTACCATAAGCAGATGTAAACTGATATGCATGACCCGGAAATCCTTCATGTGCCATTGTAAAATATAGTGTCAGCGAGTCATGCTTAACTGCAGAACCATTAACTTTAATATTATTAACGGAAATATCATCAATCCTGCATGATACATAATATGCAAGTGTACCTTCTATTTCACATGCAGGATTCTGATACTCTATTGTATAATTCTCAGTATACGGTTCAGGGAATTTATCGGAAATATTATCAAGAAGGAATTCCGTTACCTCACCAGGATCATCAAAATCAGGCTGATATTGGTATGCATACATGTATGCTTCTTCATCCTTATAATATATTGCGAACATGTCATTCAATACATCTTCCATTGCTTTATCAAGATACTCGGCAACCTTCTCCGGCGTCATATCAGAACTTGTTTTATCCGCAACAATAGCCTCATAATATTGAACACCTGCTTTGCCATACCCTGCAAGACCGCCATCATTAATTCCGCTTCCTCTTAATTCTTCCATTAAATCTATCGTATTCTGATAAACAGGAAGATAATATTTCTCAACATATTCCTCATTGGTCTTAATAAATGAAGCTTTTTCTGCTTCCGATAAATCAAGTTTATTAATTCTGTCTTCGAATGTTATCAGCAATGGCTCATTCTCTGCATTAATGTATCCTTCGCACATTTCTATAACTATGTCCACCAGTTCATCAGGCATAAAATAACCTTTCTGTGCCTGATTTCTGGTAAATTTGTAAACTGATTCCATATAAGGCTCAACACTCTTAAGAAACATTAAATACTGGGTTACATCCTCAGCATCATAGAACTGAAACTCAATAAAATTAGTTGACAAATTACCAATAAGACCGCTGTTAGGTGCAAAAAAATTAGTCAGTTCATCAGTTCCCTTGTATGCAAGCTGTTTTTCCAAATAAACCTTCAATATATCATAGGTGAGCTGTTGTTCATCTGTCAAAGCAGCATAATTGAAGGTTTTAAGCTCGCTAAGCAATGCCTCAATTTCTTCATAGCCGGATTGTGAATCATTAAGATCAATAACACCTAAAGTGTAATCCTCATCACCATAAGTTATCCCAAAATCCTTTGGATTACTCAGGGTATAATGTGCATTTAAACTGTCTTCTTCAAAAAATTTGATTACCAGTTTGTCACAAAAGCCCTCAAAATTATCGGTTACACTCTCCTCCTTTATTTGAAAAAAATATGAACATCCGCTGCAGCAGAATAACATTATAAAACTCATAATAAACGCTGTAATTCTGATTTTTTTACTCATAATAATCTCCCACACATTAATTAAAATAAACTAAATCATCTTCCGGTTTTACTGCATCCGAAATGTCTTCAGCATACAGCACAATTCCCTCACCCTGGTATTCTTTAACAAATTCAACCTTGGCTTTTGCAGTCAGATTTATGAAATCCCTGTCCTTATAGCCCTCAAGAATTTTGTAGGTATTATTGTTACAAAAACATTTAAAACCGATATAACGTATATCATCCACACAACAGGTCATGGCAAATCTGCCCGGAACAAAAGCTTTTTTCTTAGCATATTCCTTAGGCTTATATACGACTGCTTTGGTTTTAATGATTTTGCCATCATACTTCCTTGGATTATCCATTGCATCCATATACCATAATCCGTAATCCTCATCAGCTATCACAATCTCAGGTCCCGTTACATCAAAAGGAAGTATCTCATTAACTTCATTTGAGCTTCCGTCAGAGGACTCAAAATATACCTGTGCCCTTCCATTTACAGCCTTAACGCTTCTTCTGTAGCCGGCTCTGTCTGAATCCTTGGTGCAGCGGTTAAAAATAACCATTTCAGTAAGCTTATACTGTACCATCATAACCTGCTTCATATTAGCAAGATACATATCGTATGTCTCTGCATTAACTAATGTTATAACCTGTACGACCTCCATAAATTTGGGAATTCTGTTAATAAAATCTTCCAGCTTCCACATTCCATTGTACTCTACAAATATTCTCTCTGCTTTGCTTTTATTACAGGAATTAATTAAAAATTCCTTTGTCATATCCTCAATATCTTCCGCTGCAACCACAGTGGCATTAAGTTCAGACATCTCTGCTTCGTCGTATTCTTCAATTCCTTCTTCGCAGACAATTATCAGGCTCTTAGCTCCATCATTAAAATCTTCACTTGCCAGTGTTTCTTTAATAAATGTGGTTTTACCGCTTTCTAAAAATCCATTGACAACAAATACTGGTGTTTCCATGCAATCTCCTATTTCAACATAAATAATTTTTCCATGCAATGTTCACAAATGTCTGTTCCTATTACGCAGATTTTGCCTGTATATTCAGGACTTCCCTCACGTAATTCATACTCTCCCGGAACTGCATCAAAATAAATCCACGAACCATCTTTGTCAGGTACCATACCCTTTGCTCTGAGAACAACGCCAAATTCATCTGTCATAACAAGGCGTCTGATAATATCTTCAAGCTCTGACTTATCGTATTTATGTGGTGTTTCAACACCCCAGCTTGTAAATACATCATCTGCATGATGATGTCCATGATGGTCATGTCCACAGCAGCATTCTCCATCTTCATGGTGATGATGTTCATGCTCATGCTCGTGGTGATGATGTTCATGCTCATGCTCATGCTCGTGATGATGATGTTCATGCTCATGCTCATGCTCGTGATGATGTTCGTGCTCATGCTCATGCTCGTGGTGATGTCCGCATACAGGACATACCTCCATTTCATGTAACATTTCATCAACCAGCGATGTTCTGTTCATGGCACTGATAATCTGATCTCCTGACAAATCATCCCAAGGAGTTGTGATAATTGCAGCCTTATTGTTATGTTCCTTAATAAGGGCAACCGCTGCCTCTAACTTATCCTCGGTCATATTCTGTGTTCTGCTGAGCACAATTGTTGAAGCACTTTCAATCTGATTATTATAGAACTCTCCAAAGTTCTTAATATACATCTTGCATTTGGTACCATCTGCAACAGTAATGAAATTCTCTAATTCAAGTCCTGCCTCATCCTTAACCTTTTCTACAGCAGCGATTACGTCAGAAAGCTTTCCTACTCCTGAAGGTTCAATAATAATCATATCAGGTGAATATTCATCTGCCACCTGCTTAAGAGCCTTGCCAAAATCGCCCACCAGTGAACAGCAGATACATCCTGAATTCATCTCGTTAATCTCAACACCGGTGTCCTTCAAAAATCCGCCGTCAATACCAATTTCACCAAATTCATTCTCAATCAGTACAACCTTCTGCTTTTTGTATACTTCCTGAAGAAGTTTTTTAATAAATGTAGTTTTTCCGGCACCTAAGAAACCGGAAATAATTGTTACTTTTGTCATTTTTATCACTCCATTATATAAAATATTAATTTGTAAAATTATTTTTTAATAATTATATACTCTTTTTTTGAAAAATCAACTCTTCTGAAATATTATTTAAACACATAGCTTAACACATTACTGAACAGCGGATTATCATACTTGGAATATACAACCTCTCTCGCCATTACAGGATTATCCGTTATCAATGCGTCCACACCGATTGAAGTCATCTCTCTGGCAACTGATTTACTGTTAACTGTCCAGACAAAAATCTTTTTACCCCTGTTATGAATCGCATCCACCATATTTTTGTTTACATAGGTTGCACTGATACTAAAAGCATCGCAGTAATCAAGATTATAAAAATTTCCATATGCCATTGTAAGTACATAACCGGTTCTTATTCTTCCGTCCAATTGCTTAATTTCTTTAAGCGCATCATAGTTCATTGAAGTCACATAACAGTCATCGATATACTCATACTCCTGAATCAGTTCAACAACCTTTTTAACGAGTTCAGGTTCATTATCACTAAGTTTTATTTCTATATTAAGCTTTATTTTGCCCTTGGTATATTCCATTACCTCACGCAGCGTAGGTATCCTGCATTCCGCATACACCGGGTCATCCCCAAAATAGCTTCCTGCATTCAAATCCTTTATTTCATTATAGGTAACACTCCATATTTTCTTATTGATACCGGTGGTTCGTTTGAGGCTTGAGTCATGCATTACTACAATTTCTCCGTCCCACGTCTCATGAACATCTAATTCAATATAATCCGCAAGAGAGTCCACGGCATTTTCAAATGCCATCATAGTATTTTCAGGTGAATTATATGAACAGCCCCGGTGTGCCATAACCTCCGTATCACTGAAAATTTCCACCTTATCAAAAGGATTCCTCTCAAAGGCTGACATCATATAAGTAAGATTTACCACCAATGAAACAATTATTACAATAGAAGAAAACCACAATTGAAATCCGGGATGCTTTGCTTTTTTGCTTCTGATTTCCTCGGTAATATCCCCCATATTAAGCTCATTGCCGGAATCACATCGGTATCTGAAAAACAATCCTGTAATTACACCATACGACAGCGGAACTGATGCCAACAGAAGAATCAGCTTTGCAACTGTAAGCATAATTCTGAATGCGGATAAATATATAGCCATACCCATATTAGCCTTATCAAGAATAAACACGCCGGCACAGATCAAAGCAACCAAAATCAGATATGCAAGATAAATTCCCAGAAGAATAATTCCATTCCATCCAAGAATAACCATAAAAGTCTTAAAACCCCTGTCCTTAATCAGTCTGCGGCTCTTACGCTTGCACTCTGTAATATCCTCGGCATCATAAGCCATAAAATTCATTACAAAGATATGAAGCATACAATATATAAAAAAAGCAAAAATCAAAATTCCTATTATAATCAGAAGTATTTTATGCTCTGAAAGCCAGTTTGAAGCAGACTGTGGCAAAGTTATATTTATAAGCATAAACACAATAAGTGTTATATTCATCATAACAGATACAGAAACCACATGAAAAAAAGTATTAATTTTTTTCCTGCGCATTGTTTTTCCCATAAGTCTGAAACCGGATTTAAATATCGCAAAAATTGAAATTGGATTTCCGTGATATGCTGCATCATAGCATACAGAAAGGCAGGCAATCTCATAAGTAAGGTAAAAGGAAACCCCGATAATTATCAGCAGAAAAAAAACAATTGTATACGGACTTTTTAAATAGGTAAACAAATATGTGTTAGTGAGATATCGAAAGCCTGATTTTGTAAGTGTAAATTCAAAGCCCCTAAGAAAAAGAGGATAGCATATTGCTAATGTTAACATTTTATAAAGCAATTCAAACACAAAAAGATTCCAGCCGCACTTTTTGTTAAGTGCGACCGAATCCATAAAGCTCATCTTGATATAATTTTTCACACCTCTTTTAATTTTGTGTTTCATATTAAATCAATTCTTCCAATTTATTTCTGATTGCCTTTATAAAATCAAAACTGTTAAGTACAACAGGATTCTCTATTGTAGTAATAAGTGCAAGATCCTTGGTCATCTTACCTGACTCAATTGTTGTAATACATGCTTCTTCAAGCTTATCTGCAAAGTTCATAAGCTCTGCATTGCCATCAAGTTCGCCTCTCTTTCTTAACGCACCTGACCATGCAAAAATTGTTGCAACAGAGTTAGTAGATGTCTCCTGTCCCTTTAAATGATTGTAGTAATGACGCTGAACAGTTCCATGTGCGGCTTCATACTCATAATATCCGTCAGGAGATACAAGCACTGATGTCATCATTGCAAGAGAGCCGAAAGCTGTTGCAACCATGTCACTCATAACGTCTCCGTCATAGTTCTTACATGCCCAAATGTATCCGCCTTCTGATTTCATAACTCTTGCAACTGCATCATCTATAAGTGTGTAGAAGTATGTAATGCCTGCTGCTGCAAACTTATCAGCATACTCTTTATCATAAATCTCCTGAAAAATATCCTTAAAATTATGGTCATATTTCTTAGAAATTGTATCCTTGGAAGCAAACCACAAATCCTGCTTCAAATCAAGTGCATAGTTGAAGCAGCTTCTTGCAAAGCTCTCAATTGACTTATCAATATTATGCTGACCCTGAATAATTCCTGAACCCTTGAAATTATGAATTGTCTCCTTTATTACTGTTCCGTCTTCACCGGTAAATACTAATTCTGCCTTGCCTGCTCCCGGAACCTTAATCTCAACATTCTTGTATACATCACCATACGCGTGTCTCGCAATTGTAATAGGCTTCTTCCAGTTCTTAACAAGAGGCTCAATGCCTTTTACAATGATTGGTGCCCGGAATACAGTACCATCAAGGATTGCTCTGATTGTTCCGTTAGGACTCTTCCACATTTCCTTGAGGTCATATTCTGTCATTCTTGCCGCATTGGGTGTAATTGTTGCACATTTGACAGCAACTTTATATTTTCTGGTAGCTTCAGCTGAATCAATTGTAACCTGATCATTTGTCTCATTTCTGTGAATAAGTCCCAAATCATAGTACTCTGTGTTCAATTCAACAAATGGTATCAGAAGTTCATCCTTGATAGACTGCCACAGCACTCTTGTCATCTCGTCTCCATCCATCTCAACTAATGGAGTAGTCATTTTAATCTTATCCATTTTAAATTTATCTCCTTATAACAAACTTGTCTTTATGACCTTTTACCATTATAACGATATTATCTTTGAAAATCAACAAATAATCCGTAAACAAAACAACCTGTTATGCATATTTGTATATTGTAAATAAAAAATTCCCGGAGGGAAAAAATAATGAGTGATTTAGCAGCAA
Organism: Lachnospiraceae bacterium; assembly: GCA_045129695.1. GTDB lineage: Bacteria > Bacillota > Clostridia > Lachnospirales > Lachnospiraceae > Eshraghiella. The sequence continues at coordinate 23,711 of JBGVJZ010000012.1, forward strand.
CAGGATGTGGATGCGGATGTGATTCCATGTCAGGAAGAAGTGGCAACAACTGCAGTTGCAACATACTTTTATGGATTTTAATTCTTTCATGCGTGTGCGGTAATGGAGACAGCGGTCTTTTCGGCGGTTCTTCACTCTTCGGACGCAACGGATGCGGATGTGACGATGGCTGTGATAACGGCTGTGGCTGCAACTGGATCTGGATTATTATCCTTATCGCAATCATTGGTTGCTAAGATTTACAGTCCAACTTTGTGCGGTGGGAAATGCTTAGGCATTTCCCATTGTTTTTGTGCATATAAATTAGTAACAGCACTCAGGAAAGTAAAATGGATAATAAAGAAAACCTTCTTCTTACTGAATTTGATGTGGCTACACTCAGCCACGAGCTTCAAATGATGAAAGCATTTATACCCTTCATGGATATGCCACAGCAGAAAAGCTTTGCATTATTCATAAGAGTATTTGAATTAATCAAAACAATGGATTTTTACAGTAATATGCAGACTCCCTGTCCTCTTCACAGACAGAGGCATGATAAAAAGGATGTTTTTGAGGAAATAAAATGCTATTGTCCAAAAAAGGACAGAGAAATATTCGAGATGATGTCCAATATGGATAATATTAACGAATATTACAATATGTTCCAGGCAATGAACTCCGCTAAAGACAGTACACAACATTCCGATAATAATAAGCAAACAAATATATTAAAAAACTTTCTCTCACCGAAACAGCAGGAATTATATGAAACTTATCAAAAAATGTTGAATATTTAGGAGGTATTATGAATACAGATTTTAGCAGCATTGATACCAAAAAAGCTAAACTTCTTGAAGAATTTGCCAAAATGGCGGAAGGAAAAACGACTGATGAACTCCTTCCTTTAATACTCGCCTTTTCCAACAAGGCAAAGTCTGAGAAAATCAACTTCTCTAAGAATGAAATGACTATTCTGTTCGAGCAGATGAAGAAAAATATGTCACCTGAGGAACAGCAGAAAGCCGAAGTACTTATGAAAATGGCCTCAGTTCTTTAAGAACTGAGACCTTTAACCCTATAATTGTTTTATTTAATTACAATATTGACAATCTTACCCGGAACATAAATCTCTTTGACAATATTTCCGGTCAGTTTATCTGCAATGGCTTCTTTTGCCTTAGACAGAACTGAATCCTTAGCTTCGTCAGGTGCAATCATAACAACGCCCTTAGTCTTACCGTTAATCTGAACGGCAATTTCAACCTCGTCGTCCTTCATTAAATCCTTATCATACTGTGGCCATGTATTATCAAATACAGATGTGTCATGCCCAAGTACACTCCAAAGCTCTTCTGAAATATGAGGAGCAAATGGTGCCATGAGAACTACTGCCGTTTCAAGGGTTTCCTTATCAATTCCGCCCTCTTTCTTGGCAATGTTAAGTAATGTATTATTATACTCCATAAAGCCACTGACTGTTGTGTTAAGGTTGAAATTCTCAAGACGGGTTGTAATATCATAAATCATCTTATGACGAACCTTAATCATTTCCTTAGTAGCAGCTGTATCTTTGCCGGCGTTATCCTGTACAAGATTCCAGAATCTTGTAAGGAAACGATATACACCGTCAATTCCTCTGTCATCCCACTCAGCATCTAATTCAGGCGGTCCAACGAAAAGCTCATACATTCTTAATGAATCACAGCCATAATCTCTTACCAAATCATCAGGTGATACAACATTACCCTTTGACTTACTCATCTTGATTCCGTTCTTACCTGTAATCATACCCTGATTGAAAAGCTTATGGAATGGCTCGTCAAAGTCAACCACACCAATATCGCATAAGAACTTGGTATAAAATCTTGAGTACAGAAGATGTAAAACTGCATGCTCAACACCACCGATATACATATCAACCGGAAGGTATTTATCAGCTTTTTCACGGCTTACAAGTGCCTCTGTATTCTTACTGTCAACATATCTTAAGAAGTACCATGAAGAACCTGCCCACTGTGGCATTGTATTGGTCTCACGTTTAGCAGGCTTGCCGCAGCATGGACATGTGGTATTAACCCATTCATCAATTGCTGCAAGTGGTGATTCGCCCGTTCCTGTCGGTTCATACTTTTCAACCTCAGGAAGAAGAAGTGGTAACTGCTCTTCCGGTACAGGTACGCATCCGCAATCAGGACAATGTACAATAGGAATTGGCTCGCCCCAGTATCTCTGACGTGAGAATACCCAGTCACGAAGCTTGTAATTAACCTTCTTGTGACCAAAGCCCTTTTCCTCAATCATATGAGGAGCTTCTTTTTTAAGAACAGATGATTCCATTCCGTTCCATTCGCCGGAATTAATCATTGTACCAACAGCATCTGTATATGCCTCCGTCATATTTTCAATTTCCACACCATCCTTGGCAATGACCTGAATGATAGGAATATCAAACTTCTTAGCAAAATCAAAGTCTCTGTCATCATGGGCAGGTACACACATAATTGCACCGGTACCATAATCTGCAAGAACATAATCTGAAAGCCAGATTGGAACCTTTGCTCCATTCATCGGGTTGATAGCATAAGAACCGGTGAACACACCTGTCTTCTCTTTATCCTGCATACGGTCAATGTTAGAACGTGTTGAAGCTCTGTAAATATATTCTTCAACTGCTGACCTTGTCTCATCATTGGCAAGCTCTCGAGCCATTGCATGCTCAGGTGCAAGTACCATAAAGGTTGCACCATAAAGAGTGTCAGGTCTTGTGGTATAAACTGTAATCTCCTTATCAGTTCCGTCAACCTTAAAATTAACCTCAGCTCCGTAAGAACGTCCAATCCAGTCAGTCTGCATTTTCTTGACCTTCTCAGGCCAGTCAAGCTTATCCAAATCATCCAAAAGTCTGTCTGCATACTGGGTAATCTTTAACATCCACTGCTTAAGATTCTTCTTGGTAACCTCTGCACCACAACGCTCACAGCAGCCATTAACAACCTCTTCGTTAGAAAGACCTGTCTTACATGAAGGACACCAGTTAATAGGCATCTCCTTCTCATATGCAAGGCCTGCCTTAAACATCTTAACAAAAATCCACTGTGTCCATTTATAGAAATCAGGATCAGTTGTATTAACCTCTCTGTCCCAGTCATAAATTGCCGCAATCTGATTAATCTGTTTCTTAATATTAGCAATATTGCTTGCGGTGGAAACAGCCGGATGTACACCATTCTTAATCGCATAATTCTCTGCAGGAAGACCGAATGCATCCCATCCCATCGGATGAATAAGGTAATATCCCTGAAGCATCTTATATCTGCTCCAAACGTCGCTGATTACATATCCTCTCCAATGTCCAACATGTAAACCATTACCTGATGGGTATGGAAACATATCAAGGCAGTAGTATTTTGGCTTCTTGCCGTCGTCCACATTAACAGGGTTCTTCTCCCAGTTAAGACGCCATTTATTTTCTATTTCCTTATGATTATATGGTGTAGCCATAACTTATCCTCCATTAAAAAATTCTTAAATTAATCATACTTATCAATTTTAAACATCCGGAGGAATAATGTCAATCTTATTTTGTGTTAAAATTATTCGCCTGCTCGTAATAGCAAGACACAAAAATAACCGCCACTAAGCCTGAGAAACTTTGAGCGGTTATTTTTAATTACTTAATAATTCAGGACTAACCGTCTATCTATTTTCCATATTTCACCCCATTTTGAATAATATTTACAACAGAAAATCACTAAAAATCACATTACTCACATCAATTCCCCTTGTAGTCAGGCGAACATAATTTTCTCCCGTTTCCATATGACCGGTTACTACGTATTTGTTAATCACATCACCATACACATTCATAAGATGTCTGCCAAAACGATTCTTAAAATCAGAAGGCTTTACCCCCTCCATCATTCTCAGTCCAAGATACATAAATTCTGCCATCATATCCTCCTCTGATAACAGGGTTATATCCTCCTTATCAGACAAAGGCTTATCTATATATTTAGAAAGATCTTTTATATTAGAAAATCTTTTTCTTCCAATATAAGAAGCCGCACCGAGACCAAAACCAATGTAGTCACCTCCCTGCCAGTAAATCTTATTGTGCTTACATTCTCTGCCATCCCTTGAATAATTGGAGATTTCATAACGATGATAACCCGCTTTTTCGAGGATCTCCTTCGTTATAAAATATATTTCCCGTTCCGTATCCTCATCCGGCAGATTGGTTATTATGCCATTTTCCACCAAATTATACATAGTCGTTCCCTCTTCCAGTATCAGACTATAAGCAGAAATATGAGAAGTTTTTAATCTTGTTATTTCTCTCAATGTTTTTCTCCATGACTCAACAGTCTGCCCCGGCAGGGCACTCATTAAATCCACATTAATATTGTCAAAGCCTGCTTTCAAAGCAATTTCATAAGATTTAAGGAAATCCTTATATGTATGAATTCTTCCAAGTGCCTTTAATTCCTCATCATTAACGGATTGCATACCAAAACTCAATCTGTTAACCCCAATATTTTTGTAGGTGGTAAGCTTAAACAAATCCACGGTTCCCGGATTACACTCAACGGTTATTTCACAATCCTCTTCAAAGACAAAACATTCTCTAAGACAGTTAAATATTTGCTCCGTCAAAAAAGGTTTTAGAGAAGAAGGTGTTCCTCCTCCCAAAAAAACTGTTGAAACAATATACTCATCCCTATGAGAAGCTGCAAATTCCTTTATTTCTTCGCATAATGAATTCACATATAAAGCCTTTGTTTCATCATTAACCGGCATTGATAAAAAATCACAGTAAATACATTTTGATACACAAAAAGGGATATGTATGTATATCCCCAGTTCTTTTTTCTTTATATCCATTCCCACACCTTTTGTACTAAGCTTTTATCCTCGCTTCGTGCCACCTTTTGTCTAAGATATCTGAAGGTATACTCCTCACCCTTTACCGAAAGCATGGTAAGCACTTTTTTAAGCTCTTTCGCTGTGTCAGGATGCATAACAAGTCGTCCCTTTCCTTTTTTGAAATATTCAAGAGGTGCACTGTCAGTATAAGCTTCACCATGATAAATTTTGCTGGCTGCAATTCTGTCACAGACCATCTCAACAAAATATCTATCCGGCATTCTAACCCCTGACATTAATTTTGTCTCAGGATTATAATCCGTCCAATATTCATAGTGGTGCTTATTGCGCCCCTTATGGTGCATCCATGCGGTTGAATAGCCGATTGCTTCTCTTTCACCCTCGTTAGGGCTTCTTGTACCCTGATAATATTCCACTCCCGGCAAAAATTCCGTTGGAGTATATTTAGATAAATCGTGAAGAAGTCCCTGAACACCTATCCCGGCCTTAAAGCAGTTTTTAATAACCTCGTGTCTGTGTCTTGTAATTGTTTTAAAATGGTTCACTAAATTTGTTGCATTAATTTCTACTATTTCCAAATCAATCAACCTTTCTTATTAATCTTCGTCCAGCTTGAGAACGCTCATAAACGCACTTTGCGGAATTTCCACATTGCCAATCTGTCTCATACGCTTCTTGCCTTCCTTCTGTTTCTCAAGAAGCTTCTTCTTACGTGAAATATCACCACCATAGCATTTGGCAAGAACGTCTTTACGGAGTGCTTTAACAGTCTCTCTTGCAATAATCTTACTTCCGATTGCTGCCTGAATCGGGATTTCAAAAAGCTGACGTGGAATTTCTTCCTTCAGTTTCTCGCACATTCTTCTTCCTCGCTCATAGGCACTGCCCTCAAATACGATAAATGAGAGTGCGTCAACCTCTTCTTTGTTAACAAGTATATCTAACTTAACCAGCTTTGAACGCTGATAACCCTTCATCTGATAATCAAAGGAAGCATATCCTCTTGAGCGTGATTTCAATGCGTCAAAGAAATCATAAATAATCTCATTAAGAGGAAGCACATACTTAATCAATGCTCTTTTGCCCTCAATATATTCCATTCCGAGGTATTCTCCCCGTCTCTCCTGACACAGTGTCATTATGGCACCGACATAATCCGATGTAACCATAATCTCTGCATCAACAACCGGCTCTTCCATATAATCAATCTCTGACGGATCCGGTAAATTAGACGGATTGGTAAGGTCAATTATTGTTCCGTCAGTTTTATGAACCTTATATACTACTCCCGGTGCGGTTGTTACAAGGTCCAGATTGTATTCTCTCTCCAGTCTTTCCTGAATTATCTCAAGATGCAGAAGTCCTAAGAAACCACATCTGAAGCCAAAACCAAGTGCTGCTGAGGTCTCCGGCTCATAGAAAAGCGACGCGTCATTCAGCTGAAGCTTCTCCAGGGCATCCTTTAAATCCTCATAATGTGCCCCGTCAGCAGGATATAATCCGCAGTATACCATCGGATTAACCTTCTTATAACCCGGAAGCGGTTCTTTACAGGGATTGGCAGCATTGGTAATTGTATCACCGACTCTTGTGTCCTTAACATTCTTAATACTTGCGGTAAGATAACCAACCATTCCGGCTGATAATTCATCACAGGCAATAAACTGTCCTGCTCCGAAATATCCGACTTCAACAACATCAGCCTCTGCCCCCGTTGCCATCATCCGGATTCTTGTCCCCTTTCTGACGCTGCCTTCCATAACTCTGAAAAACACTATTACACCTTTATATGAATCATAAACCGAATCAAATATAAGTGCCTGTAAAGGTGCTTCGGCATCACCTGCAGGTGCCGGAAGCTTATTAACTATCGCTTCAAGTACATCCTCTATATTGAGTCCGTTCTTAGCTGAAATAAGCGGAGCGTCCATCGCTTCTATTCCGATAACATCCTCTATCTCATCCATAACCCTCTGCGGTTCAGCACTTGGAAGATCGATCTTATTAATAACGGGAAACACCTCAAGATTATGGTCAATTGCCATATATACATTGGCAAGTGTCTGGGCTTCAATTCCCTGTGCCGCATCCACTACAAGTATGGCACCCTCACATGCAGCAAGACTTCTTGATACCTCATAGTTAAAATCCACATGTCCCGGAGTATCGATAAGGTTAAAAACATACTCCTCCCCATCCTGTGCCTTGTATATGGTTCTGACTGCCTGAGCCTTAATGGTTATTCCTCTCTCTCTTTCGAGGTCCATATTATCAAGCACCTGATTCTGCATTTCCCTGCTGGTAAGCAGACCGGTCTTCTCAATAATTCTGTCCGCAAGGGTTGATTTACCATGATCTATATGTGCAATAATGCAAAAATTCCTGATTTTACTCTGATCAATTGATGACATTGAAATTCTCCTAAACATATATTTTCCAATTTATTAGTATAACACAACTGTTTTATTTGTAGCAACATTTTAAATTTTCTAATATAAAACTTAAAAAATTTATATTTGTAATAAAGCTTATAATATTATAAAATAAGAGTTGGACATTTATGTTCCATAATATATAATGGGAGGATTTAAAATTGAAATTCAAAAAAATTGCAGCACTTCTTTTGTCTGCATCAATGCTTTTTGCCGGATTAACTGCCTGCAATACCAACAGCAGCTCCGGTAACAATTCATCAACATCTCCTAATGAGATTACTGGCGGCAATACTGACACGGGTGTAGTTAATACTCCTGATGGCTACGGTTTATCAGAATCAATTGAGGATGGCGCTATTCTTCACTGCTTCTCATGGTCCTTTAAGGCAATTACGGAATCAATGGAAGATATTGCTCTGGCAGGTTTTTCAGCAATCCAGACATCACCTGTCAATGCATGCTACGATGGCGGTGATGCCGGAATGGATTTATTTGGTGCCGGTAAATGGTTCTATCATTATCAGCCGACTGACTGGACAATTGGTAACTACCAGTTAGGAACCAAGGAGGAATTTACGGAAATGTGTTCCGTTGCAGAATCCTATGGAATCAAGGTTATAGTAGACGTTGTTCCTAACCACACTACCAAGAATGAGGAGGCCATAAGTGAAGATTTCATCAATGCTGTAGGTGGCAGGGACAAGCTGTATCACTCCGATGGTTTAACCACTATCAGCAATTACAATGACAGAGGTCAGAGTACTCTTCTTGCAATGGCCGGTCTTTATGATGTAAATACAGAAAATCCTGCATTTCAGGATTATTTCATCGACTACCTCAACGAATGTATTGAATGTGGAGCTGACGGCTTCCGTTATGATACCGCTAAACATATCGGACTTCCTGATGACCCACAGGATGATCCTTCTCTTCCAAACAATTTCTGGGAAAGAGTAACAACCGAAATCAACAATTCCGGAAATATTTTCAATTATGGTGAGGTTCTTCAGGGTGAAGGTGACCGTATTGCCGACTATATTGAAGCAATCGGAGCTACAACCGCAAGTGCCTATGGACAGTATCTCAGAGGTGCATTAACCGGTAATAACCTTTATGCTGATGGTCTTACCAACTTAAAAGCCGGAGGAAGCACAGACGTTGTTACATGGGTAGAATCACATGATAACTATACCGAAGATAACGGAAGTGCAGCAACTATTTCCAATGAAGACATCATTATCGGCTGGTCCGTAATTGCCGCAAGAGCAGAGGGAACACCACTCTTCTTCTCCAGACCTTATGGCGCAACCAACGATAATATGTGGGGTACTTTCAACAAAATCGGAATGGTTGGAGACAATTTATACAAGCACCCTACTGTAGTTGCTGTTAACCGTTTCAGAAATGCAATGATTGGTGAAGGCGAGAATCTCTTCAATCCTGAAGGAAATTCTTCCGTACTCTTCATCGAAAGAGGCACTAAGGGACTTGTTATTGTTAATAACTCCCCTAGAGATTATGAGATAAATGATTCCGTAGCTTTGGCTAACGGCTCTTATGTTGACAGAGTTGACAATACAACCACCTACACTGTTAGTGATGGTGTAATTACAGGTACAATTCCTGCCGGTGGAGTAATTGTTCTGTGCAATGACGGCTACTGTGATATGACAACATGTGTCGTAAAGGTTGCAGATGATACAGACTCAAACATCAGTGGTGAATCAAAGGAAATTACACTTGTTGCCACAGATACTGTTTCTTCTACATACTCTATCAATGGTGGTGAAGAAATTGCATACAATGATGGTGATAAGCTTACAATCGGTGCAGATATGCAGCCGCTTGATACACTTACACTTACTCTTCGCGGAGAGAACGCAGACGGAAACAAAACCTGTATATCATATATTTTCAAAAAGCTTGAACCTGTAGGTGATGGAACTGTTATTTCGTTTGTTAAACCGGAATCATGGGGTGACACGATTTTTGCATATGTATATGATGAGACCTCTTATTCAACCGTCAAGAATAACGCTGCATGGCCTGGTATCGAGATGGTTAACAACGGAGATGGAACATACACATACACCTTCACAGAGGAATGGCTTGCTCCACTGGTTATTTTCAATGACCGAACCAACCAGTCCAACGGTCAGCTTGAACCGGGTGCAGCTGTAATACCGGACAAGATTTATACAGTTAACTAATTTTTAATATTCATGTTTGCAAATGATGAACCAATATAGTAATATCTATTAAGAGATATTTTCTCTAAATAATATGTTTTTTACATGTCAGGAGATTAAATTTTATGGGTATTACAGTTGGATTTATCGGCTTGGGACTTATTGGCGGTTCCATTGCAAAATCTTTAAAAAAAGCAGATTCATCTATTTACACTATTGCGTATAACCGCAGTCATGAACCCCTTATACAGGCTGTTAATGATGGTGTAATTGATGAATCTGTATTTTCTATCGATGATTCCTTCAGAAAATGTGACATCATATTCTTATGCACCCCCGTAGAATATAATTCAATATATTTATCAGAAGTTTCACAGCATATTAAGGATGGCTGTATTCTTACCGATGTTGGCAGTGTTAAGGGATACATCCACAATACAGTCAGCGAACTCGGACTTGAACATTGTTTTATCGGAGGGCATCCGATGGCAGGTTCGGAAAAGACAGGCTATAAGGCTTCTAACGGGCATCTTCTTGAAAATGCCTATTACGTCATCACACCTACTACGTTAACATCTAAGCCTGCTATAGAATTTTATGTAAATTTAGTCAAAAAAACGGGTGCAATCCCTATTGTTACGGAGCCTGAGATACATGATTACGCTGTGGCAGGTATCAGCCATGTACCACATTTGATTGCTTCAGCTCTTGTTAATCTTGTCAGGGAGAATGATACGTCCGATGAACTGATGAAACTCCTTGCCGCAGGAGGCTTTAAGGATATTACACGAATTGCCTCATCTTCTCCTGAAATGTGGTCGCAAATCTGTGTAACCAATCCTACACAGATTTCTGTAATTCTCCAGAAATACATTGACATTCTTTCACAGGTAAAAGCATTTGTCGATAATTCAGACCGAAATGCAATCCATGAAATGTTTGCGGCATCCAGAGAATACAGAAACTCAATCAGCATAACCACTAAAGGTCCTGTTCTTTCAAGCTACGCAATATTCTGTGAAATTGAAGATAAGGAAGGTGCTCTTAACTCCTTCACTTCACTTCTTTCAGCCAGTCATATTAATATTCGTAACTTTGAAATTATACATAACAGAGAATACAAAGATGGTGCCCTACGCATTGATTTCTATGATGAACATTCAGCAAACAAGGCATTTGAAATATTATGTAATAACGGATACACCGTTTACCGTTAGAAAGGAAACACAATGGATATTAACAAAATTCAATCTCTCAAAGGAAGCGTAGCAATACCAGGTGACAAATCCATCTCTCACCGTGCTGTAATGTTTGGCTCCCTCGCAAAAGGCGATACAGTAATCACAGGCTTTCTACAAGGTGCAGACTGCCTTTCAACCATTTCATGCTTTGCCAGAATGGGCATTGAAATTGACAATAACAATGACTCTGTAATTGTACACGGAAAAGGTCTCCATGGTCTTACTGCACCAACTGACATTCTTGATGTAGGCAACAGTGGAACCACTACAAGATTAATAAGTGGTATTCTTGCAGGACAGAATTTCACATCAACACTCAATGGTGACGCTTCTCTTGCTACAAGACCTATGAAGAGAATCATTACTCCCCTCACACAGATGGGAGCTGTAATTGACAGTAACAACGGTTGTACACCTCTTACAATCCATGGCGGTAATCTTAAAGGTATTGACTATACTTCGCCCGTGTCCTCTGCCCAAATAAAATCCTGCGTATTACTTGCAGGTCTGTATGCTGATGGTATCACTTCTGTTACAGAGCCATCATTATCAAGAAACCATACCGAATTAATGCTCAGATCCTTCGGTGCCAATATTCATACAGAGGGGCTGACTGCCACTATTACTCCCGGTAATGAATTATTTGCACAGGAGGTTCATGTTCCGGGAGATATATCTTCTGCTGCATATTTTATTGCGGCTGGTCTAATTGTTCCTAATAGTGAAATAATGATTAAAAATGTTGGAATTAATCCTACAAGAGACGGAATCATCAGAGTATGTCAGGCAATGGGTGGTAATATTACGATTATGAATGAACGTACACAGGGTGGTGAACCTGTGGCAGATTTACTTGTTCGTTCAAGCAGCTTACATGGTGTTACCGTATCCGGCGACATCATTCCTACACTGATTGATGAAATTCCTATTATTACTGTACTTGCGGCTTATGCTGACGGAACTACTGTAATCGCTGATGCAGCAGAGTTAAAAGTCAAAGAGTCAAATCGTATAGATACAATGGTTACTAATCTGTCCAAGATGGGTGTGGATATCACCGGAACTGATGATGGTATGATAATTAATGGTGGACACACCCTTAAGGGTGCAACAATTGACAGTTATATGGATCACAGAATTGCCATGTCCTGTGCAGTCGCTGCTCTCAATGCAGAAGGCACCACTACTATTACCAATTCAGAATATGTTGAAATCTCATATCCGGATTTCTTTAAGGATTTGATGAAACTTGCGCAATAATACTACAGGGTGTCCAAACATTCCAATGGTTTTGGACACCCTGTTAAGGTGTAGATATTTAAGAGGTACAATACAGTTCTCCAACAGGATAAATCAATTCCGTAATAATTTTAAATGCATTTCTGTCCACTATCCTGCAAATAATCTTCCACAACAGGAAAGAAACTATTATTCCTGCTGCGATAATTATTATTTTCCTGTAGACAGAGGCATTCATTTTCCCAACAGTCATCGTTTGTCTCAACATTTTCCTGATTTCTATAAATATATTACTTTAAATACTGTTTTATTCATGTGTTTGATAATCCCATACAAATATTAATTCCCTCAGATATGGTATAGCTGAGTCTTTTAATTATTGCGTCAATATCCTTGGAGGTAACATACATTTGACCAAAATCCTGTGCAAATCCGGCTTGTACATCATTTTTTGCTCTTTTAACAGAATCATATACAAGTGTAGCTGCATCAACAACTGTAGGAACACCAATCGAAATGACCGGTATTCCCATTGTTCTGCGATTAATTGCTGCTCTCGTATTCCCCACTCCCGAGCCGGGATGAATACCGGTATCAGATATCTGAATCGTAGTATTTAATCTGCTTACACTCCTTGCAGCAAGAGCATCAACAACCAACAGAACATCAGGCTTGGTTTTCTTAATAATAGCCTGGATTATCTCTGAAGATTCCATACCGGTCTGTGCCATTACACCGGGTGTAATACCGCTTGTTATGGCAAATGCCCCTTCCACCTGTGCATATCCCATATATTCTATAATATGTCTTGTAATCATAAGGTTTGACACTACAAGCGGTCCCAGGGAATCAGGGGTGGAATCACTGTTTCCTAATCCTGCTATAAGTATTTTGGGAATTTTTTCATTCCAACTGTATGCTTCTATAATAAGCTTTTTAATCTGCATTGCCAGTACCTCGGATATTTCTCTGTGATAACCCTCATCCTCATCTGCAAGCTTCGGAACCTCCATTGTAATATACACACCGACAGGTTTACCTATTCTCTGTGCTCCGTTTTTATTGAGGACATCCATTCTTATTACTGTAATATCATTTTTGCAGTCACGTTCTTCCTCCACCTTAATACCTTTAATTTCAGTTAACTCCTTTGACAGGCTGTCTCTGGCTTCAAGCGCAAGGTCCGTACGGATTTTTATCTGCTCTGACATATTTCACATCCATTCCTTCATAAAATAAATTTTAAAAATATTTTATGAAATTTTATAATAATTATGTATTGACAGAAAGCAATTCTTATACTAAAATACTCTAGTGTGCTTATGTTAAAGCGTCCGTGTCTGTTTTAACATATTAACAAATTAAGAATCACTTTTACAATAACCGGAGGTGGACAGATTGGCTAACATTAAATCTGCTAAGAAGAGAATTTTAGTATCACAGATTAAGACTGAGAGAAATAAAGCAATCAAGTCTAAGATTAAGACATTAAGCAAGAAAGTAGAGTCTGCTGTAGAAGCTGGAGATAAGGCTGTTGCTGCTGATGCTCTCAAAGTTGCTTCAACAGAAATCGATAAGGCTTGTTCTAAGGGTGTATATCACAAGAATACAGCTGCAAGAAAAGTTTCTCGTTTATCAAATCTTGTAAATTCAATGAACTAATATAAAAAAGACGGTGGCTGCCCGTCTTTTTTTATTTTCTATGAAAGTTCCATCAAATTATAATTATCAACAAGTGTTATTTCAAAACCTCTGTAAAGAAATACCACTAATAAAGTCACCATGGCTGCATACAGGATTATCCTTACTTTCTCATTCCGTAATGCACATATACCATCCACACAGGTACACGCACATATTGCTGCAATAACAGCAAGAATCACTGAAATATCGCCTAAATATCTGAAAATCAATCCTCCAAGACAGAAATCAATCCACGCTGTTATAACTGTTCCACAAGTTGCTGCTATTAATGTTATATTTAACGCCTTGTTTTCTGGCTTTCTGACACATACAAACGCAACTGCCGGTACAAAGAGCATAAACGGCACACTCATTATTCCAAAATATGAATCCACATACAAATATCTGTTCATGGAAAAATCTACCTGATCAGTAAATATCAATTTATCGTCTATCATTGACCTGTGCACAGGCTCAATAAAATAACAGTATACTGCCTTTCCAAACTCAGTAATATCCAGCGAATAGGTTGATACATCCGCAACAGTAAGCTGATATGTTGCACCAAATTCAAACAAATTATCAAATCTCACATAATTATATGCTAATGATGCCCCCATTCCGATTATTACAAACAATCCCAGCGAGCACAGCTCAACCAGAATCCTGAATTTGGTTATTTTTCTTTTTTTAAGTATTATTCCAAAAATAACAACCGGAATAATGAAAAATACAGCTCCGAATGCAACATTGACTCTGGAATGAAAGCACAGTGCATATGCCATACCTGCTGCAATAAAATACATACATCTGTTTCTAAACCTGTCCGAACTCACTCCCTTAAAGAGAAAATATCCAAACATAACAAGGAACGCCATTGCCGAGGTTACAGCAATATAATAAAACGGAGCATCTCCTCTGCCAATAAGCAGGTTCAGCGAAGAGATATAAGCCGTATAAGTAACCAGCATAGCCAAAAGTGGTGTAACACGGGATGAAACTTTCTTTGCAAGATTCATTACCAGTATCGGAAAAAAAATCGCAAACAAGGTCATATACACTGTCTGAATCACTCCCTGCGAAGGAATTCTCCCCATTATAAAATAATACGGATAAATCATTGTAAAAATAGGTGCATTCCCAAAATATGAATAATATTTACCATTGTAGTATGATCTGTCATAGAGAAAAGTTTCCTCCTCTCGTTCTTGTGGATCATAAGGATTGTCAAGCTGCATAAACTCTTCATCAGGGGTGTAATCAAAGCTCACTCTCCCCTTCATATACGCATCAAACTGCTGTACATATGGGTCATAGTCCTCAAAATTTCCTGTAAGAGGATATTCAATATCCTCTCCCCCATAATAGGACTGGTTATACACTATTACTGTAGCTGCACACAGAAATACAACAAGTAATTTTGCCACTAAATCCGTCAGCTTATCACATAAACAATATGGAGTTAATAACCTTTCTTTAATGAATTTCAACATACTCTCTCCCAATTTCCGAAACCGTCATAAATGTTATAGAAGTGTAGGTAGGAACAACACCGTTAATTGTTACTACCGTTGTCTGTACCGCTCCATATAAACCCCATTACATACTATACTTAATAATTAAAAGCTCCACAGCATATTTATCCTCTCTTAAGCCGGTCTTAATGTCTGTTTCGGCTTCAATACAGTCATTAACCGCCTCTTCAAGCCGTTCATAAGAATATCCCTTCGCCTGCGAAATATATTTACCAATAAAATAAGGTCTTATTCCCAGCCGTGCCGCTATTGCCTGGGCTGACTGTCCCTGCTCCATAAGCTTTCTGACTGCAAGCAATTGTGAAAAATGTCTTCCGATAAGCGCCAACAGCTTCATTGGCGGTTCCTTAAGTGCAAGCAGATCTGCATACAGTCTCATAACCGCATCGGTATTTCTGTTTGCCATCTCCTGAATCATATCAAAGATCCTGTCAACCGTTCTTACCGAACACAATTCTACAATATCCGCATCGGTTATGGTATCTCTTTTCATGCAATATGACACCAGTTTTTCAGCCTCATTGTACATATTATCCATCTCCGGACCTGCAATTCTTAAAAACAGATTCATATTATCTCTGGTTATTTTCTTCCCTGCCTCCGTAAAAATTCTAAGTGCCCAATTGGATAAATCATCATCCGTCTGACTCTTCATCTCTGCAACATAACCGCAGTCAGATATGGTTTTAAATAGTTTGTTACGCTTATCAACTTCACTGTCAGTAAATATAAAATACGTACTTTCCGGTGCATTTTTAACAATCTCAGCCATGGACTCTGATGAGGCCTTGAACAAACCACAATCCTCAATCAGTATTAATCTCCTGTCAGCCCAGAACGGAAGTGTCAGTGAAGTATCCCTTACATCATTAATATCCAGATCCTTCCCCTCATAATGTGAGAAATTCATATCGTCATCGCCACAGATAGCATTTTTAAGTTGATTCTTATAGGTTCTTACCAGAAATTTTTCCTCTCCATACAGAAGATAAACTCTTGAAAAGTCTCCATTATTAAGATGTTTCCTGATATTCTTCATCATATACCGCCAATTAAATTAATAACTATATGATATCACAAATCTTCATTTATAAAAAGACTCTTATACCTCCCATTTTATAAATAATTGCTCCTTCCTCATAAGTACATCGTATATATGCCCCAATCTGTTCCATTCTCTCAAGTGCTTCTTTGGCCGGATGTCCGTATTCATTATTCTTTCCACAGGATATAACAACCGTTTCAGGGTTGAATTTCTGCAAAAACATAAGTGAACTTGAGGAACCTGAACCATGATGGGCAGCCTTAAGTACATCAATATCAACAGCCTTTTCAACAGAAGCGGCTATCATTTCCTCCTGTCTGGATGAAATATCCCCTGTAAGCAAAACCTGAAAATCCTCATATTCAGCCAACAGCACTGTGGAGTAATCATTTCTGTCTGTAATTATGCTCTCGCATTCCGGATGAAGACAGGTAAAATAAGTATCGCCAATCTGCATTTTAACACCTTTATGTATTGTCCCGACTTCTGCTCCTGCCACCTCTGCAATATTACATAATTCCATATAAGCCTCATCCTCTGTCTGAACTGACGGAAGAATTAATGTTTTAACCTGAATTTTGCCTGTCTCCAGCAAGTCTTTAATTCCACTTATATGGTCAGAATCAGGATGGGTAACAAACACATAATCAATTACATCTGCTCCCTCCGACATCAAAAAGGGCTCCAATGTATATTCATAAAGTGATTTGTTGTCACTGCTGCCACAATCCACCAGAATATTATATTTACCGCTCCGTATAAAAATCCCATCCCCCTGCCCAACATCTATAAATGTAAGCTCAAAAGAATTATTAAATCGCAATACTATTATCATAAGCGAAACTGTAATCCCAATTGAATATCTTACCTGTTCTTTATTATAAATGAGCCACACAGATATTCCCAAAATAATATAAAAAACGAATATCTGCCATAAATCAGGTTTTCCGCAAATCCACACAGCGCCGGGAAGCTTAAGGCACAAATTACACAATCGCTCATAAAGCCTCAGAATATATACTCCCAATCCTATGCAGAATTTACCTATAAGCGGAAACCAAATGCCTATTATACCTGCTGAAAGTGCTGAAACCATTACATAAGTCATCAGAGGAATAACTATAAGATTAATTAAAACAGAATATACAGGAATTTCGTAATAACTGTACATTATTACGGGCAGTGTTACAAGCTGTATTGAAAAACCGGACACAATGGACTTAATTATTTTATTTTGAGAAGGAATGACTTTGCATAATGCCGGGTTAACAATACCGATTCCGACAATTGCCATAAACGAAAGCACAAAACCGGAATTATATATCAATAAAGGCGAATCAATAAGCATTACTGTTGCTGCCAGCGCCGTGGCACTTATTAAATCATAGGTTCTCCCTGCAACATTGGCATACACCGCCACCAGAAACATTATAATTGCTCTTATCGTGGATATTCCGTTTCCTGTAATACTTCCATAAAATATTATCATACTTCCCGCTATAAACATTCCACCCACATAACCAAAGCCCATTTTTCTTAAAAGCTTATAAAATCCCATTCCTATGAGAGATATATGAAGACCTGAAATTGCCAGAATATGCCCTATTCCGCATACAGAAAATAACTCAGATATTTCCGAATCAAGCTCATCCTTATCGCCAAGCAGCATTGCTGCAAAGACAGACGCAGATTTATCATCAGTCAGTTTATAAAGTGTATTTCTTAATTTATTACCGGCTTTATCTGACAGGGAATATATTGGATTTTTATTTTTTTCTGACAAAACAATTGTTTCAGCATATATTTTGTAATGAATTTTCAGGCTGTAATAATATTGCTGTGAATTAAATTCTCCGGGATTGCTGCTCTTCTCAAAGTTCTCAGCCTTCCCTGCAGCAATTATAATATCTCCTTTGTTAAAACCCCCATCGCAATACACCACACAGTTTCCTCCTTCATATTTCCGGTCTTCAACTATTGCAGTGGTATTTTTAACGAAAAGCTTATATCCGTACAAAGTTTTTGAGGATTTATACACCTCCCCTCTTATCTCACAATAAATTTTTTCCCGGGAAAGTTCTTTTACAAAATTACTTTCCCGGAGGCTTATATGAGCTGAAACATATCCAATTATTATAAATAACGGAAAAAACAAATAAATAAAAGCAATTTTCTTTAGTCTTACTTTATTAAGAATATACAGAAAACTAAAAACAAAAACAGAAATTAATAAGAATATACCTGCCCACCGGCATATTAAAATGCCGGCGAGAAGTAAGATAAAAATTCCAACTAATGGTCTTTTAATATAATCACCGCCTATTCTACCGTAGGCACTACATATACATCCGTCACAAGATTCAGATTACGCTCAAACAGTGTTGTCAACGGGTACTTATCCATGAAGGTCTCTTCAAAGCTTCCGTTAACAAGAATCTGCACCTGTTTAATATTATCAATCTCACACAATGAATTAACTATTGAATATACTGTAACATCAGCAGATACATCCACCATCGCAGTCAGAAAAACAGCATCAAAATTAACATAGCAGATTCCATCTTTGGTTGATACACCAAGAAGCTTCAGATTCTTAGGCAATGCACTTTTGGCATCTTTAGAATCCGGTTCATCAATCAGATTCTCAATCACAGCCCTTTCAATTGAGATATTGCCGGAATATGCCACCTTCTTCTGTTCACACACAAGATTCTGTCCTGAAGCATCTGAATAATACAATGACATTTCGGCCCATTGCAGACTATTAAGCGACTCATCCGTATCATCAATATAATCATTTGCAGACATTAAGCCCACCACATTACCACTGTCATTAACAAAAGGCTGCTCATTAATATAGAAAGAAACATATTCCACACCATCAATCTGACAAAAAGTCTTAACCAGTGCAGAGCGTACCAGAACTTCCTCCACATCATTCATGTCATAATAACTTTCAGACATATAAACATAAATAACCTGTTCATCAATTGAGATTCTGTCAACGGTAAAGTTCTTCTTAAAAACCGTTAAATGTTCCTCTTTCTCCGGTGTATACAGCTTATCTAAGAGTTCCTGTGCAAGCTTACTGACATTGGTGTTATTGGACTCATATTTCTCCGTAACAAGGGTTATTCCATCAGCATCAAGATAGAAAACATTATATTTATCATCTGTTTTTTCATCAATTACATCTTTCCCACAGCCCGGACAGATAAGAATCAGCAGTATAAATGTCAGAAATATTCTCAACCTTTTCATTACTGCTCACCTCCCGTCTGACTGTAGTAAAGCGGTATTCTGACCGTAAAGGTAGTTCCCTCATTCTCCTTGCTGTAAAGTTTTATTGTTCCCTTATGCATTAAAACTACACTTTTTGTCAATGCAAGTCCTAATCCGGTACCGCCGGTTTCTCTCGCTCTTGCCTTATCAACTCTGTAAAAGCGCTCAAAAATATGGTCTTTGCATTCATTCGGAATACCAATTCCCGAATCAGCCACCTTAACATAGAAAAACTTATGATCCGCATTAAGAGATACATGCACCCAGCCATTATCTACATTGTATTTAATGGAATTCTCAATAAGATTAGTAACGGCAAGAGTAAATTTCACCTCATCAATTTCTGCTGCTACAGGTCTGAAGCTTTCCAATACCAGTTCCACATTCTTCTGTACTGCAATTGGTCTTAATCTCTTAAGTATAAGTTCCACAAGCTCATTGACATTGACTGTTTTTACATTAATCTCTGCATTGGCTTTATCCAGCTTAACCATCGTAAGAAGACTGCTTATTATCTGATTCTCCCTGTCTATTTCATGGACAATATCCTGCATAAATTCTCTATACATCTCATTAGGAACATTCTCCTGACTTACAAGCGAATCCGCCAATACTTTCATGGAAGTCATCGGTGTTTTAAGCTCATGTGACACATTGGAAACAAATTCCTGTCTGGATTTATCAAGCATGGTTATTCTGTCCAACATAACATTAACTGAATTGCAGATTCTGTTATATTCATACAGACTTCTGCTCTCAATACGCTGCTCATCAGCACCATCTGACACCTGTACAATGGATTTATTAAGTCTGTTCAACGGCCTTATTAAAAGCTCGGAAAAAATCAGGCTGAAAACAATGGAGAGTATTAGAAAAATTAATATCATTGCAGTAAATACCGAATTTAAATACTGCACGGTATCTACTGTATCCGTATCTGTAATCGTTACCGAAATAACTCCAACCGTAGCTGTATTATCAAGCGAATAAACCGGCATAATTATTTCAGCATAGTCCTCTTTCTGATAATATGCCGTAGTTGCCGTACCCTTGTATGCATTGATTATTTCAGGTGAAACGAGAGTCTTGCCCTCATCAAAAACATAGGTATCCTTAACTATTTTAAAATCACTGTCTACTATTAAAATTCTTGAGGAATATATGTATGCCAGCTGCTCGAGCTCAGCATCCACATTCTGCGAGCTCTGTCCTGTAAGATATGAGCTTGCCGCAATATCCGCGGCTAACAGATTACACTGCGACTTCACATCAATAAGAAGCTCCTCAACCGTTTTGTTCTGATAACCGAGAATAATCAGCCTGCTTGTAATAGCTAAAGGAATCAATGTGCATATCATGATTGCCAGACACAAAACCAGTCTTATACTTATTATTTTTTGAAAAAATTTCTTTAAACGATTCTTTTTCATATAACTAACCTAAATAATAATATCCAACTCCCCATTTAGTGTGAACATATTTGGGTTCTGAAGGATTTTCTTCTATTTTCTCACGAAGTCGTCTGATATGAACATCAACAGTTCTTGCATCTCCCGGATAATCATAACCCCAGATAATATTTAACAGTTGTTCTCTTCCGTATACCTTATTAGGATTAAGCACCAGAAGTTCAAGTACATCAAACTCTTTGGCAGTAAGATTAATCTCTTTATCATTAATAAAAAGTCTTCTGCCGTCCTTATCCAGTTTCAAATCACCTGAGGTAATATATCTTCCCTTATCCTCCTTGGCTGCATTGCGGCTGTTTCTGCGGATAATTGCCTTAATCCTTGCCTTAACCTCAAGAATGTTAAAGGGTTTGGTTATATAATCATCTGCTCCGTATTCAAGTCCCATTATTTTATCCATATCCTCACCCTTTGCTGTCAGCATTATAATAGGCATGTCAGAAAATTCTCTTATCTGCTGACACACACTTAAGCCATCAAGCTTTGGGAGCATTAAATCCAGAAGTACAACATCATATTCTCCATTTCTGGCATAGGACAAAGCCTCTTCTCCATCATAAGCACAGTCCACAGTCATACCGTCCTGTTCAAGACTGAATTTGATTCCCTTTACAATCAGCTTTTCATCATCCACAACTAATACCCTGCTCATATTATCTCTCCTTATACACATATATAATCTTTGATTTTCTCAAATGCTGCTTCTTTAATTCCTGCAACATTCATAATATCCTCGATTGTCCCAAAGGGACCATTAGTATCTCTGTAGTTAATTATTGCTTCTGCCCTTGATTCTCCAATCCCCGGCAGAGATGTAAGTGAACCGGCATCTGCAGTGTTAATGTTAATAAGTCCGTTCGCTGTTACGTTCATCTGCGACGTATAATTCTCTCCTACTGAGGGAACGTAAATCTTCTGTCCGTCTGAAAGATAATCTGCCTGATTGATTGCATTTATATCTGCATTCTCCGACATTCCGCCTGCAAGCTCAATTGCCCGGTATATTCTGTCTCCCTGCCTGACACAGACAATTCCCGGATTATTCACATATCCGCACACATATACATAAATACCGGCTGCCTGAGTCTCCTTAGCTGTCTGCGATGACGTATCTGTAGCACTCGTCATATAAACCGTTTCTAATTCCTTACCATCAGTATCAGCATTATTGCTGACTATGTATGCAATACCGGCAGCCGCCACACACACAGACACCGCTACTGCAAAAAATATTTTGTTAAGCTTCATATTCTCTCCTTACCGAGAATAAGCTCCTTTTATATGCATACTTGTATTTTATCCAATAGACAAAATAAATACAACTGTTTTTATTATTTTACCTGATTATTTTGTCCACTCATGCAAAAGATTATCACGCCTGCAATTCCAATAATCCCGCCTATAACCTTTCCCCAGGAAAACTGTGCCTTTTCAGTACCCAGAAGTCCGAACAGCTCAATCAGATATGCAGAGATAATCTGCATAATTACAATCAGCATAACTGCCTTTGCAGGTCCAAGCATTTCCATGCTTTTAACTACAGTTATTGTAATAAATGCTCCTATCACTCCACCCAGAAGCATATACTTAGGCGTAACCTCAAAAAGGCCTGATATTTTCTCCCTGCCAGTAAAAAACCATGCAATAACGCATACAACAAATGCCGACAACTGGACAAATGCCGCTGACAGCCATATAGACGTCTGTTTTGTTACACCCGTATTCATTACACCCTGCACACTCATAAGCAGTCCCGATAACAAAGCAATCAAAAAACCTAACATAAAAACCTCCTGAAATTATCTATAGCTAGTGTAAACAATTTCAAGAGGTTTAATTCATAATCATTTAAGCTGGTTTTTCATATAATCTTCAACTTTTGTAAATTCTTCTTCCGAATCATTACCTGCAATAATATTGTGCAGAGCAATTTCAATTAAAGGATATACCTGCTCACCATACTGTAATTTATTTTTACAATCGGACTTTTCATAGGAATCATAAATTTTCTTTAATTCCGCATTCTCATATTTTATGTTTCTTCTTGATGATAAAGTACCTGTCATCTCATATAATATGGAAGCTGTCTCGTATGTTGTAAATCTTGCAAAATCAGATGCAATTGATACATAGTCAGAATTAGGGTTAACCACAAGGCACTGTGTAATTGAAAGCGGAGAGGATGTATCCAACTCATTATAATCAGGAAATGCTCCCATTTCACACTCTGCATCACTTTCAAGTATGGTGTCCAAATCATAAGTTGATGCAATAGTTGAAAGATATTTACCTTCAATAAATTTATTAATTATATCATCATATTTCTCTTCAGTATTAATACTGAAATAATCAATTATTGAAATATAATCATATACTGATTTGGTTGTTTTACCGGTAAGTATATCTATTACAGCCGGATCACTTCCACTGTCTCCGCCAAGATCAATTCCGGCACCGATAAAACCGTAATTAATAAAAATATCATTAAGATCACATCTGAAAATGGACTCAATCGTCATCAATTCTTCTGATGAGTAATCTGCATTCTCGCCAAAAAGCTTTAGATTTTCAAATGTTCTCATATCCTCTGCTGTCAGAAAGCCCTCTCTGTACACAAAAAAACTGGTATCATAGCTTAACGGATATGCAATCAGATTCTCTCCATATGAGCATGCGTTTATAGCAGTCCTGCAATAATTCTCTTCCGAAAAAACATCATACGGATTCTTTGCTGCAATTCCTGCAAGATATGCCATTCCAAGGCTGCTGTCAGAAGCCATATACACATCAACCGTAGTCTCCTCCGAATAAGAGCCCTCTATTATGTTCTGCAAATACTGTGAATCCTCTTTGGCATATACAAGTCTGATATCCACATCAGGATTAGACTTTTCAAATGCTTTCTCGCAATACTCAAAATATGTCTTAAATTTTTCATTAGTATATCTGACATCAATTACTGCATTAATATTTTCTTTAACGGAGGTCTCTCCCTCCGAGGTTACTTCTTCACTATACTGAATTTTACAGCCCGATGCAGTGATTAGTATAATACCTGCCAATAGCAGAACTCCAACACGCTTCATATAAATCTCCTTACAGACATTTTTTAAGTATGGCAATCATCTCATCCACATGCTCTTTACCTGCAATAAGCGGAGGCAGAAAACGAATCACATTGGCTCCCGCAGTAAATACAATACAGCCGTTTCCGATAAGTTTGGAAACTATTTCTCCGGCAGGATGAGTAAACTCTAAGCCCTGCATAAAACCAATACCTCTGTGCTCAACTATATCGTCACGTAAGCTCTTAACCTCTTCAAGCTTCTCATATAAATAGCCGCCCACTTCCCTAACGTTATCAAGAATATTATTCTGCTCAAATAAATCAAACACTGTCGATGCTGCTTCACAGGCAAGGGGATTACCACCATAGGTAGTTCCGTGGTCTCCCGCAACAAGTACATCGCAGACCTTTCCTGATGCCATAAATGCACCTACAGGCACGCCACAGCCAAGTGCTTTGGCAGTTGTAACCACATCCGGCATTATGCCGAATTTCTGATATGCATACATATATCCTGTTCTTCCCATACCACACTGAATCTCATCGAGAATCAACAGGATGTCATTCTCATCACAAAGCTGCCTTACGCCCTTAATAAATTCTTCTGTGGCAGGTCTTACGCCCCCTTCGCCCTGAACAGTTTCCATAATAATGGCAGCTGTTTTCTCATTAACCAGTGCTTTAACACTGTCAAGGTTATTATATTCGGCAAATTTAATGCCCGCTACCAATGGCTCAAATGCTTCTCTGTAATGAGCATTACCTGTTACGGAAAGGGAACCGATGGTTCTTCCGTGGAATGAGTGTTCCATTGCAATTATCTCATAATTCTGTGTCTTTTTGATGACATTTGCATATTTCTTGGCAATTTTTAAAGCTCCCTCAACAGCCTCTGCACCACTATTGGTAAAAAATACCTTCTTCATGCCTGAAGCTTTAACCATCCTGGCACTTGCTTTTGCAGCCGGCTCATTATAAAAATAATTGGATGTATGAATAAGCTTGTCCACCTGTGCCTTTACTGCATTATTATAAACTTCATTTCCATAGCCGAGTGCAAAAACACCAATGCCTGAACCAAAATCAAGATATTTCCTGCCTTCAGCATCATAGAGATACATTCCATCGCCCTTTTCAAGAGCAATCTGATATCTGTTGTATGTATGAATTACGTTTGTCTCTACATCATTAATGATTTCATTTGTTTTTGTCATAAAATCTCTCAGCTCCTTTATTGATAATCGCAGTTCCGATTCCCTTGTGTGTAAAGATTTCCAATAAGAGACAATGCGGTATTCTTCCGTCCATTATATGAACTCTTGATACACCATCTTTAATTGCTTCAATACAGTTATTAAGCTTAGGAAGCATTCCGCCTCCGATATATCCGTCATTAATAAGTGCATCTGCCTCGTCTAAATCCAATTCTGAAATAAGCGTACTCGGATCATCTTTGTCCTTGTATACACCTTCAATATCTGTAAGAAATGCAAGTTTTTCTGCATTAACAGCCTTGGCAATTGCACAAGCCGCATCATCCGCATTGATGTTATAGGTATTAAAGTTATCATCCACACCGATTGGACAAATAATAGGTAGAAAATCATTTTCAAGAAGAGTATGAATAACCTTAGCATCGACTTCCCTGATATCACCGACAAAACCAATGTCCTGTCCGTTTGATAACTTCTTATTAACCTTTAACATTGCGCCATCCTTGCCGCTGATACCGACAGCCTTAACACCAAGCTCCTGTACAAGATTAACAAGGCTCTTATTAACTTTATTAAGAACCATCTCCGCAATTTCCATTGTCGGCTCATCAGTAACACGAAGCCCGTTAACAAAGTTAGTCTCCATACCTACTTTATCAACCCACTTACTGATTTCCTTGCCGCCGCCATGAACGATAATCGGTTTAAATCCTACCAGTTTAAGTAATACAACATCTTCTATTACACTTTTTTTCAATTCCTCATCAACCATTGCACTTCCGCCATATTTAACTACAATTATCTTACGGTTGAATTTCTGAATATATGGAAGAGCCTCAATAAGAACTTTTGCTTTTGCCATTTCGTTATCTAAATTAATCATTATATTTCTCCTTATGATCTGTAATCAGCGTTAATGCTGACATATTCATGTGTAAGGTCGCAGCCGTATGCCGTTGCCTTAAATTCACCCTGTCTGCAGTCACAGATGGCAATTACATGCTCTGCCGAAAGAATCTCTGTTGCCTTTTCCTCGCTGTAATCCGTTGCCCTTCCGTTCTGAACAATCTGTAATCTTCCGTTAGCGCTTTCAAAATATATATCAACAAGCTCAGGGTCAAATTCAGCACCGGAATATCCCATTGCACAGAGGATTCTTCCCCAGTTAGCATCATGTCCGTAAACTGCTGCCTTGGTAAGACTTGACATAACAACTGATTTAGCCATTGTCTTAGCGTCCTCTTTTGTAAGAGCATTCTCAACCCTAACCTCAAAAAGACAGGTACAGCCTTCACCGTCACCGGCAATTTTCTTAGACAATTCTTCATTAATATAATAAAGTGCCTCAAAGAATTTCTGATAATCCTCATCCTCTTCTGTTATCTCTTTATTGCCTGCCATTCCATTTGCAAGAAGAAGTACAGTATCATTAGTAGATGTATCTCCATCAACTGAAATCATATTAAAAGTATCTTCTATACAGCCACTCAATGCCTTTTGAAGCAGCTCTTTCTTAATTGCACAGTCAGTTGTAATAAAGCAGAGCATTGTACACATATTCGGATGAATCATTCCTGAACCCTTGCACATACCTCCAATAGTAACGGTTGTTCCTCCGATTTCTATCTGAACGGCAACCTGTTTTGGCTTGGTATCAGTAGTCATAATTGCCTCTGCTGCAAGTGTTCCATGAGCATCATCATCTCCCAAATTCTTTGGAAGCTCTTTAATTCCTTTTAGAATAACGTCCATAGGAAGCTGTTTTCCTATTACTCCTGTCGAAGCCACCAGAACTGCCTCTGCAGGAATATTCATTTCCTTACCTGCTGCCTCTGACATATCCTTACAATATCCATAACCCTCTTCACCTGTACATGCATTGGCAACACCACTGTTAACCACAACTGCCTGAACAAAATCAGATTCGTGAACTAATTTGTAATCCCATTTAACCGGAGCAGCCTTAACCTTATTGGTAGTGAAAGTGCCCGCCGCCTTACAAGGCACTTCACTGTATACAAGTGCCATATCCTTTTTAATATTATTCTTAATTCCGGCATTAAGACCATTTGCTTTAAAACCTTTCGCTGCGGTAACACCGCCTGTAATTCCTTTTGTCATATTAATACCTCCAAAATGATATTAGTACCTAAAAACTTTTGTGTAAAGTCTTTTCAAATAAAAAAAGAAAAGAATTTTATACATTTGTCAATTAATTATTGTATGATTATACATTTTAAATGCATATTATGCAAGCATTATTTTATTTTTATACATTTATTAATTTCTTATTGCATAAATTACACATTTGATGTATATTAGACAAGTGATAAAACAATAATAATTGTCAGGAGGCATTTAATATGAAAGAAAAAGTTATTCTTGCATATTCCGGTGGTCTTGATACCACTGCCATTATTCCATGGTTAAAAGAAAATTTTGATTACGAAGTTATCTGTGTATGTGCAGACTGCGGACAGGAAGAGGAATTGAACGGTCTTGAGGAAAGAGCTCTTTCAAGCGGAGCTTCCAAATTATACATTGAAGACTTAACAGATGAATTCTGTGATGATTACATAGTTCCTTGTGTACAGGCTCATGCTGTTTATGAAAACAAGTATCTTCTCGGAACATCAATGGCAAGACCTGTTATTGCTAAACGTCTTGTTGAAATCGCACGTAAAGAAGGTGCTACTGCTATCTGTCATGGTGCAACAGGTAAAGGAAATGACCAGATTCGTTTTGAATTAACAATCAAGGCTCTTGCTCCTGATATTAAAATAATTGCTGCATGGAGAAACGATAAGTGGACAATGAATTCCCGTGAGGAAGAAATTGAATATTGCAGACAGCACGGAATTGACCTTCCGTTTAAGGCAGACACCAGCTACAGCCGTGACCGTAACCTCTGGCATATCAGCCATGAAGGTCTTGAGCTTGAGGAGCCTGCTAACGAGCCTAATTTTGAGCATCTCCTTGTACTTGGTACTACCCCTGAGAAAGCACCTGAAGAAGGTGAATATGTTACAATGACATTCGAAAAGGGCGTTCCTACTTCCGTTAACGGCAAGCAGATGAAGGTTTCTGATATCATCCGCGAATTAAACCGTCTTGGCGGCAAGCATGGTATCGGTATCGTCGATATCGTTGAGAACCGTGTAGTAGGAATGAAATCCCGTGGTGTATATGAGACTCCTGGCGGAACAATTCTTTATGAAGCACATCAGCAGCTTGAGGAGTTAATCCTTGACCGCGATACTACTACCATGAAGATGGACATGGCTAACAAATTTGCTCAGATTGTATATGAAGGAAAATGGTTTACACCACTTCGTGAAGCAGTTCAGGCTTTTATTGAGAAGACTCAGGAAAATGTTACCGGTGAAGTTAAATTCAAACTTTACAAGGGCAACATCATCAAAGCAGGAACTACTTCTCCATACTCACTTTACAATGAGTCAATCGCATCATTTACAACAGGTGATTTATATGACCACCATGACGCAGAGGGCTTCATTAATCTCTTCGGACTTTCATTAAAGGTTCGTGCCATGAAGCAGGCTGAAAACAACAATAAATAATTAATCCAAAATTCAGACACCGCTATTGCTATTTTCACAAATCACAGTAGCGGTGTTTAAAATTATAAAAGCATGTGTAAATAAAGTCTAATGCCCTTTAAAATATTCTCAGAGTGCATTTATTTTTACAGGAGGTGTATACAAATAGATACGAATAAATCCACTTCAAAACCACCGATAAGTCAGGAGAAAATATTCAGATTCATGCTCATTATGACTTTCGGTGTAGCAGCAATATTCTTAATTAAGAATTTAATCAGCAAGACTTTTCAGGCGGCAATTACAATCGGTATATGTCTTTCAGTATTTGGAATCGGCATGTTTATTATGAACAAGCTAAGGGTATCACAGTTTAAGAAACAGCTGGTAATCAGTATCGCACTGGATTTACTGGTATTTATCATTTCATTGAACAGTGGTAACTTCTACAGTGACGATTTTCCGCTTTTCTTAGCAGTAATTGCATTATCTGGTATGTACCTTGAACCATTATATACTATTTGTCAGACAGTGCTTACTACTATTATTTTTATTTTACTGTACATAATTAATCCTAACAAAGCTGACCCATTATCACAGTATATTATGTGTGTAGTAATCTTTGATATCTGTGCTTTTATTATGATTCTCCTTATCAGAAGAGGACGAGCTTTCATTACAATAGCACAGAACAAGGCTTTGGAAGCCGAAGAACTCATTAAATCAATTAATCAGGTAGGATTACAGCTTGAAGATAATTACCAGACTTCAAGTGAAAGATTAACCTCTCTTAACGATGTTAATGTAAGATTAGATGCAAGTACATCTAACCTGAGAAAGGGCTCAGAAGAAATTATACAGGGTACGCTTGATGTTGAGTCAACCTGCAATGACGTTCATAAATGTGTTAAGATTAGTGAAGAACATATTGAGTCTCTTAACAAAGAGGTTAAGAACGTTGAAGATTCACTGGCTAACAATAAGAATGCCATTCGCCAGATGGATGTTCATATGAAATCAGTTAAAAATACTCTCGACGATACCAATACAGTATTCGTTCAGCTCCAGCAGCATATGAGAGAAATTTCAGAGGTTACAGAACAACTTACAGGCATCAGTGCCAGCACCAAAATGCTTGCCCTTAATGCTTCTATCGAATCTGCAAGAGCCGGACAGGCAGGTGCGGGATTTGCCGTTGTAGCAGCCAAGGTACAGGATCTTGCTGTTGACAGCAGCAGTTGTTCAGAACAGGTTGTAAATGCTGTTGAGGAAATGCACGAAAAAATCGCACTTACAACAGAAAGACTTCTGGAAAGTACCCATGCCATTGAGGCATCATTTCAAACATTGCATGGTCTTGAGCAGAGCTTTGAGAGTCTCATGAGTCAGTTCGAATCATTATACAAGAACATTGAGGAACAGAATGACAATGTAACAGATGTTGATGTCATCTTCAATCAGCTTAGAGAAAAGGTTGTTGCAATGAGCTCCTGCTCAGAGGATAACCGACTTGCCGTTAATTCAATTGTTGATGAAATGGCAAACTACAAACAGCGGATTGACCAGGTAATCGACGATACCAAACAGATTCACGAATTATCAGCTTCAATGTTGGATGTTTCAGCAGAGAAATAAACTGCATAACCCGGAATACATAATCCTTCCATAGAATAATTCAAAATTTTATGGAAGGATTTTTTATGCAAACATTCTGATACAATCTTCTCACAAGCGATTTCCTTTTTATTGCATTATTTATCCAATTATTATATAATTATTAAGATTATGTTTAAGTTGGGGTATATGTATGAAAACAGTAGATATTATTGTTCCCTGTTATAATGAGCAGGAGGTTTTAACTACATTTTTTAAAGAAACTGATTCAATTGTAAGCCGGATAGAAGGATACACTTTCCGATATCTTTTTGTTAATGACGGAAGCCGGGATGATACGCTAATCCTTTTAAAAGGGCTTGCTGCCACATATTCTTATGTTGATTATATTTCTTTCTCAAGAAATTTTGGTAAAGAAGCCGGCATGTATGCAGGATTAGAGAATTCCACCGGTGATTATGCCATAATAATGGATGCGGATCTGCAGCACCCTCCTGCCTTGATTCCTGAGATGATTGAGAGCATTGAAAAGGGACATGACTGTTGTGCAGCATACCGGACAAACCGTAAGGGTGAAAAAAGAGTCCGTAGCTTTTTTTCAAGAAGTTTTTATAAAATTAACAACAGGCTTACCAATGTAAAGATGCCTTATGGTGCTGTTGATTTTCGAATAATGTCACACCAGATGGTTGAATCCATCGTTTCTCTGTCTGAGGTACAGCGATTTTCCAAGGGTATTTTCTGCTGGGTCGGATTTGATACGGAATGGATACCTTATGAGAATGTTGAGAGAACTATAGGCACTACCAAGTGGAGCTTTAAGGGGCTTACTAAATATGCTATGGATGGAATCCTTGCGTTTTCCGTCTCACCTCTTAAGCTTCTGACCATTATGGGATTTTCAATTTCCATAATTGCCATATTCTATGCCATTTTTATTTTAATTAAGACAATTGTTCAGGGTGTTGATGCTCCCGGATATGCCTCAACGATTATTATCGTGCTTATGCTGGGCGGAATTATCGAAATTTCCATTGGCGTACTTGGAGAATATATCGCAAGAATATATACGGAAATTAAACACCGCCCTGTTTACATTGCCAGAGAAAACACTCTGAAGGACAGGAATAATAATGAAAAAACTAATAAATAAATTATTTAATAGAGAAACTATTACTTATATTATTTTCGGAGTTTTAACTACTGCCGTTAATTATATTGCATACTATTTTTTATATCGTTTTACTAATCTTGACCCTATTATTTATAACACAATCGCATGGGCAGTTTCAGTAATTTTTGCTTTCTTTACCAACAAATTTTTTGTTTTTGAGAGCAAAAGCTTTAAGCCAAAGGTCTTAATTAAAGAATTTCTGCCATTCGTGGGTGCGAGAATTTTATCACTGCTTCTTGAAGAGGCTTTTCTTGCACTTACTGTTAAGGTTATGAATATTCATGAATTAGTTGCCAAAATAATAATCAGTATTGTTGTTGTACTGGTAAATTATTTTGCAAGCAAATTTTTTATTTTCCGCAATAAGGAGGAACAAAACAATGAATAATGCCGCTAAACAGGCAAAAAAAGAGGAGAATAAAAAGTTCCGGCAGATAGCGCTTAACGAACTTGTTAATGGCAGGATTGTATATCTTATGGCCTTTCTTGTTCCATTAATTATTATGATAGCAATCTATGCTGCCAGAGGAATTTACCCATTTGGTCAGGTATGCTATCTGCGTTCGGATATGTATCACCAGTATTGTCCTTTTTTCACTGAATTATGGGATAAATTAAGAAGTGGTGAAAGTCTGGCATACACCTGGGATATAGGTCTTGGCACCAATTTTCTGGCTATTTTTGGCTACTACCTTTCAAGCCCTACCAACTGGTTTATAGCACTTTTTCCACAGAAATACATGATAGAGATGATGAATGTAATCATCCTTCTTAAGACCTCAACCGCCAGTCTTACATGTACTTATTTCTTATGTAAACGCAATAACAAAATACATCTGTCTGCCGCTGCTTTCGGTATTTTCTACGGCTTATCAGGATACATCGCTGCTTTCAGCTGGAATCTTATGTGGCTTGACTGTGTACTTCTGCTGCCGCTGATTTTCCATGGAATAGATATGCTTGTGCGTAAGGGCAAGGGACTTATGTATGCGATTACACTTGGACTTGCAATTCTTTCCAATTACTATATTGCAATTATGGTATGCATTTCATGCGTAATATATTTTTTAGTTTCAGCAGTTTCAATGCCGGTTCAGAAGGACGGTATGCCTTATGTAAAGGCATTGCTTAATTTTATTTTATACTCGCTTCTTGCAGGCGGGCTTGCCGCAATACTCCTCTTACCGGAAATATATGCGTTGGAATATACCGCCTCGAGTGATATTAATTTTCCGGATACTCTGACCCGTTATTTTTCATTTGTTACCGTTTTCCAGAGGCATCTGATAAATATAGAGGTAAGTACCGGGCTTGACCACATGCCGAATATATACTGTGGTGTTGCGGTTTTTCTTCTCACTCCGATTTATATGGTGTGCAGCAAAATTCCTTTAAGAGAAAGAATTATGAAGGTACTGGCACTGATTGTTTTCTATACAGCCTTTAACCTTAATATTCCTAATTTTATATGGCACGGCTTCCACTATCCTAACAGCCTGCCATGCAGACAGTCATTTATTTATATTTTTCTTATAATAACTATTGGATATGATGTGGTTCGAAATATTAAACATCTGTCCAACACACAGCTTGGAATGGGACTTTGGGCTTCACTTATTTTCCTGTTGTTCCTTGGTCACACTCTCGATGAGGATGTTATTAATTTCGACGTTTTATATATTTCTGCATTCTTCATCGCCTTATACGCATTTGCAATGTATTTATACATGCACAAAAAGGTGAACCGAAGTATTTTGTCCATTCTTGTTTTTGCTCTTGCAATAACGGAATGCACCATAAATATGGAACATACCGGCTGCTCCACAACCTCAAGAACCTATTATTTCAAAGATTACACAGCTATTAATACACTTCTGGAGGATTTGGAGGAAGAGGATGATTCCTTCTACCGGATTACCAAATTCAGCGGATTCCGTTCCAAAAACGATGCAGCATGGCATGATTTTAACAGTGCTTCAATTTTCTCGTCTACAGCTTATAAGGGAATAACTGATTTATATGACAGACTGGGACTGGAGCATTCAATGAATGCTTATGCGATAAATGGTGCAACTCCGTTAGTGTATTCAATGTTTAATGTTAAATATATGCTTTCTGATAATGATATGGTGATTAATCCCCTTATCTCTCTCAGGGATATATATGATGATGAAAATATTACGGAGTATTTATACGAGAATAAATACACTCTCCCGCCTGCCTATATGGTGCCTTCTGATTTTGACGGCAACTGGGTATTTGAAGAGAACGCAAATCCTTTTGAGGTACAAAATGCTTTTGCAGAAAGTGCAGCAGGCATAACTGATTTATTTACTCCTGTTGAATTTTATGATAACTACTCTTCTGTTACCTTTACGACAGAAAAGGACCAGTATATTTTTGTCCACTCACAGAACACTTCAATAGATAACCTGTCCATCCGAACAGGAGAAGTCTCTAACAATTTCCCTGCAATTAAGCATGGAAGAACAGCTGATCTTGGATATGTAAGTGCAGGAACAGAGATATATGTTACCGATTCAGAAAACAACAGCAGTTTACAGCTCCTTGTATATACAATGGACATAGATAAATTTATTCAGTTATATGATTCCCTTGCTGATGAGGGACTTAAGGTTACAGACTATGATGATAACCATATCGAAGGAACCATTACAGTCAATGAAGACGGTCTATGTCTCACATCTATACCTTATGATGAAAGCTTTACTCTTTATGTTGACGGAGTAAAAACAGATTTTACAGAAGCCGCAGACTCATTAATTGCTTTTAAACTTACAAAAGGAACTCATACAATTAAACTTGATTATACACCAAGAGGTGTTGTCACCGGCGGAATCATTTCAGGCATTTGCCTTTTAATCATAATCGGATGCATTATTTTTAACATCAAATTCAAGAAAGAGATATCCGAAGAAGGCTCAATAGATGCTTTTGTAAAGAGCTTAAGCAGAAAAAAATCCAATGAGAATGAAGCCGCAGATGAAAATTCAGATAAAAATACCGTTGAAGCTGCAGAAACCGGCAGTGAAATTACAGACAGAAAGGATGAATCAATATGAAACTTTGGGGAGGAAGATTTACAAAAGAAACCAACCAGTTAGTACACAATTTTAATGCTTCTTTATCATTTGACAGGAAATTCTATAAACAGGACATTTCAGGAAGCATTGCACATGTTACAATGCTTGCCAGACAGGGAATTGTCACTGATGAGGAACGTGACACCATTATAACAGGATTAAAAGGAATTCTTAATGATGTTGAGAACGGCACACTTGATATTAGTGCACAGTACGAAGATATCCACTCATTCGTTGAAGCAACATTAATCGAAAGAATCGGTGATACCGGTAAAAAGCTTCACACAGGACGCAGCCGTAATGATCAGGTTGCACTCGACATGAAGCTTTATGTAAGAGATGAGGTTGATGAAATTGATGAGCTTTTAGTTACCTTACTCAATGTAATTTTAAGAATTATGAAGGAGCATATTGATACCTATATGCCCGGCTTCACACATCTTCAGAAGGCTCAGCCTGTTACGGTTGCACATCATTTTGGCGCATATTTTGAAATGTTCAGACGTGACAGAAGCAGACTTAGTGATATCAGAAACAGAATGAACCTCTGCCCTCTCGGTGCAGGAGCACTTGCAGGAACCACCTATCCGCTTGACAGAGAATATTCAGCTTCTCTTCTTGATTTCTATGGTGCTACTGCTAACAGCATGGATTCCGTATCTGACAGAGATTATGTAATAGAGCTTTTAAGCTGTTTATCAACAATTATGATGCATTTAAGCAGATTTTCAGAAGAAATTATTATCTGGAACAGCAATGAATACCGCTTTATTGAGCTTGATGATGCTTACAGCACCGGAAGTTCAATTATGCCACAGAAGAAAAACCCTGATATCGCTGAGCTTGTCCGCGGTAAAACAGGGCGTGTATATGGTGCATTAATGTCAATCCTTACAACCATGAAGGGACTTCCGCTCGCATATAACAAAGATATGCAGGAGGACAAGGAATTTACATTTGACGCAATTGACACCACAAAGGGCTGTATCGCTCTTTTTACCGGTATGATTGATACAATGAGTTTCAATAAGGATGTAATGGAGAACAGCGCTAAATGCGGCTTTACCAATGCTACAGACGCAGCTGATTACCTTGTTAACAATGGTGTACCGTTCAGGGATGCTCATGGAATCATCGGACAGCTTGTTCTGTTATGTATTGACAAAAACATCTCACTTGATGAGCTTCCATTAGAGGAATATCAGAAAATATCTCCTGTTTTCAAGGAGGATATCTATGAAGCAATCAGTCTTAAGACCTGTGTTGAAAAGAGACTCACAAAGGGTGCTCCGGGACATGACGTAATGCTTGAAGAAATTAAGGCATGTGAAGAATATTTGGCATAAACAACTTAAAGGGATTGTTGCAGAATGAAGAATTTTGCAACAATCCCTTCTTGTTTCAGTATATTTATTTGCAGTTCTCTATATATTCAATAATCGCTTTATCATATTCCTGCTCATTGTTAATTCTAAGATGCGAATGCCCTCCCTTATCAAACCACACAATTTTTTTGGTAGGGCTTTTGCATTTATTAAAAAGAATCTGACTCTTCTCAGGAACCGAAAACTTATCCTGCTTACCAAATAACATAAGAACGTTCTGCTTAACTTTACTTATATGGCGAATTGGTGCAGCCTTATAAACATCACCATCACCATACTTCTTAATATTCATCATAACCTCATCAAGCACCGGAAACCAAGGTCTGTTAATATCAATCATATGACGCTTAAAAGTCTCTCTAAACGACACAAAAGGACCTTCAGTAACCATTCCTTTAACACTTTTAGGACAATCATCTGATGACATTACAAGAATGGCTGACGAAGAACCGATACATACCCCATGAAGCCATATCTCTTCTATTCCAAATTTTTTCTCTATGTAGGCAATCCACGCCTTTAAATCACCGCTCTCTTTAACACCGATGGTACTGTATTTACCTTCACTAAAGCCATGTGCTCTTGCGTCTGCAACGAGAATATTCATACCCATCGCTTCATAAGGTGCCGCAAAATAATATGAATATTTTAGAGATTCACAACGCCCCGGAAGAATAATGGCACAGCGCTTACTGCCAAAATCATAAAATTCTCCGACCAGTTTAAGTCCGTCATTTTCAATCTGAACCTCATGCATTTTGTCAGAATGTTTCTCTGCCCACGCAATACCCTTATTCCACATTGCAAACTGTTCTTCGTTACCCGGTTCTGAGCATTCTCTTCCCCACTTCTCTTTAGAAGTTCTCACAAGCTGCTCTTCATAAACCTTAAACGCAATCGGTCGGGTTACAATGAGCATTGCCACAAATCCACCTGCCAGAAGCAGAACTACCGCCGCTACTATAATTAATACAATTGTACCTGTATCCATATTCCTTATTCCTTTCGTATACTCAACTACATTATAATAACAAAAGCTTTTTTTATTTGCAACTTCTAACTTAGTTTTTATTCATTAATCTGATTGAAAAAATGACCTTTTTATGATATTGTAGATACTGATTTAATACAATTTAAAAGGAGATTTTAAGTATGAGTGATTTTGTAATTATCCCTGATGGTTCCTGTGATTTACATGAGGAACTTCGTAAGCGATTTGATATTCCTGATTATTTACGCGGAGTGCTTTATTATCCTGACGGACATGATGAACCTGTTAGTCTTGACTGGGAAAATATGTCCCCTGAGGAATACTATAACTCAATGAAGAGCAAGAAAGTTTTATACAAAACTGCAGCTCCGCCAATTGGTGAAATTACTGAAAAATACGAAAAATACCTCTCACAGGGCAAGGATATTTTAACTATAAATATATCAACTGCTCTCTCGTCTACATATAATGACTGCATACTTGTAGCCAGGGATTTAATGAAAAAATATCCCGGACGTAAGATAATCTGTATAGATTCTCTTCGCTATTCTACATCTCTTGCATTGCTCATTATCTCAGCAGCCATTAAAAAAGCAGAAGGCTGTTCTCTTGAGGAAGTTGCAGCATATACTGAACAGGAGAAGTACCGAATTCACCAGATGGGAACAATGGATGATTTGTTTTTCCTCGTGAAAACTGGTCGTATTTCCAATTTCAAAGCTTTATTCGGAAGCATGGTGGGACTTAATGTACTTGCAGATATCAATGACAAGGGACTTTCACAGGTTATCGGCAAATTCAAGGGCAAACGTGATGCTTTTTCCGCCATTATTGAATACATTCGCAACACGATAGAAAATCCACAGGAACAGATACTTTTTGTAGCACATTCCAACCGTAAAGAGGTTGCTTCTACTCTTGCAGATATGATACAAAAAGAATTTTCTCCAAAAGAGCTTATCATCAATGATGTAGGCATGCATTGCGGTGCTTCTATCGGACCGGGCTTATGTGCTGTTTTCTACAAAGGTACACCTGCAAGCGAAGGTCTTGTCAGGGAAAAAGCTATAATGGATGAAATATCAACTAAGATTAAGAAAAAATAACTCCACTTAATCTGTTTTTAGGAGGACACTTACAATGAACATTCCCGTTATTAACGGTCAGGAATTATATAACCTGCTTGCCAATGGTTATCGCAATTTAAAGCGTAATATGAGTACGATAGATGAACTGAATGTTTTTCCTGTTCCTGATGGTGATACCGGCAAGAACATGACCGCCACGCTTGAGGGCGGCGTTGTCAATGCTGATTCCTCGCAGAATTCAGCTCAGACTTTAATGAAAGATTTCTCCCATTGTGCTCTTATGGCAGCTCGTGGCAATTCCGGTGTGATTCTGTCACAGTTTATCAGAGGTATTGCCAAAGGTACCAAGGGTAAGGATACCTTATCAATAGATGATTTCCTTATTGCAATCAAGTCAGGCGTTACAAGTGCTTACAATTCAGTTGTAAAGCCTGTTGAGGGCACAATGCTCACGGTTATGCGTGAGGCGTGCGACAATACTATTCACAATCGTAAATACATTCATGATTTTGAAGCATGCATTGAAATATTTATTTCAGAAATGAAGAAATCCTTAAGGCGTACACCGGATTTACTTCCCGTATTGAAGGAGGCCGGCGTTGTTGACAGCGGCGGAGCCGGTCTTGTCTGCATTTTTGAAGGTATGCTGATGTACCTTCGCAAGGAGGATATTCCTTTGGAAGAGACACAACTTAATAATACCGTTTCTAAATCTTTTATGTCCTACGACCCTGAGAATTTGCTTATATACGGCTACTGTACAGAATTTATTCTGCAGCTTCAGTCTTCCAAAACTGATGTGTATAATTTTAATGTAGATAATATGATAGCAGAGCTCGAGACTATGGGTAATTCAATTGTTGCAGTACAGGATGACAGCCTTGTAAAGGTTCACGTTCATTCTTTTGAACCTGAGAAAATAATAGGCTATGCCAGAAGCTTCGGTGAGCTTGTTACAATCAAAATAGAGAACATGACTGTCCAGCACAGTGAACATAATACACCTGTTAAAGCTGAGCCCGTTAAATATGCTGTGGTTGCTACAGCTTCCGGCAGTGGAATTATCGAGTATTTCCTGAATATAGGTGTTTCAGAAATTGTAGATGGCGGACAGACCAATAATCCTTCAACCGAAGATTTTGTTGAAGCCTTCAAAAAACTTAATGCAGAGCATATAATTGTGCTGCCTAACGATTCAAATATTGTCATGACTGCGTTACAGGCAGCTAAGATATACAAGGACTCTGATGTCAGGGTCATCAAAACCAAATCCATTGCAGAAGGCTTTTCCGCACTGTCTATGATGGATTTAACCCTTGAAACGGTCGAAGACGTAATATCAGAGATGACCTGCTATCTGCCAAATGTAACAACAGGATACGTGACAACGGCCACAAGGAATGCCACAATCAATGACGTTGTTATTACCAAGGATCATTTTATCGGGTTGACACCTGATAATATTTTGTCCGATTCCCCTGACAAAATAGAAGCAGCCCTCTCCCTGATGTCAAATCTCCCTGATATGGATGACAAACAGGTTGTCACGGCAATATGTGGCAGTGATGTCACCCAGGAAGAAAAAGACGCTTTGGAAAGCAGACTGCTTAGTATGTATCCTTTAATTGATGTTGGTTTTATCGATGGTAATCAGGATATATATAGTTTTATCTTTGCAATTGAATAGAATAAAAGCTATTATTCCTTATTCCTGATATATTTATGTGTATGATATTTAATCGGTACAAGAAGTATTGCTGTTAAATAAAACACAAGGGCAATTGGTATTTGGGGTATATAAATACCTGCAAAAAAACACACTCCCGTATATACCGTAAATCTGATTGCCGTATACAACAGCATTCGCGGACCATCCTTATATTTTACGTTCCTGAACACATATTTGTTAGTTAAAATACTGAACAATGACACAGCAAATCCCAACACAGGAATCGTAAATACACAATACTTATAAC
Organism: Lachnospiraceae bacterium; assembly: GCA_045129695.1. Lineage (GTDB taxonomy): Bacteria > Bacillota > Clostridia > Lachnospirales > Lachnospiraceae > Eshraghiella. The sequence goes on from JBGVJZ010000012.1 coordinate 63,868, forward strand.
CAATAACAAGTGAAATAATCATCATAATCATTCCGCATATTACAGCTGACAAAATCGATGCTCTTGCACTTGAGAACAGCCGCTTATATATGCGGATTGTGTCTTTTATAGGGCTGAAATGCGAGGATTTGTTACCATCAATATATATTGCTTCAATAGGAATCGTTGCAATTCTCATATGCTGTTTATCGGCATAGAAAAGTACATTAATCTCATAATCATATTTCTCTCCGGGAACCTTAATCAGCCATTCAAGATGCTTTACTGAAAACCCCCTCAACCCCGACTGGTTATCCGCAAGATAATGTCCTGTAAGTACTGTATAAATCCATCTTGACAGAACATTTCCGAACATTGAACGCGCCGGAATATTTCCCTTCAGATTTCTCATTGTAAGTACAATACCTGAGCCGGAATCAAGCTTATCCCTTACTCTGAGGATATCAGCCACCTTATGCTGTCCGTCAGAATCTGCCGTAATTACATTAGAACATTCAGGAAATCTCTCCAAAACAGTCTCAAAACCTTTCTTGAGTGCATTTCCCTTGCCCTTATTCTCCGGAAGATGAATAATCTCCGCCTTATCGGAAATTGCATCAAAAATTCTATTATATTCTTCTTTGCTTCCATCATCCACAACCAGAATCTGCAAACCCTCTTTATAAATCTGGTGAACTAATTTTATCAATTCCTCATCCGGTTTATAAGCCGGAATTAGTACTATGTCCATTCCTTATGTTTCTCCTTTAGTTTGACACTGCCGTATTTTTCCTGTAAAATTGGTTAATAATATTCATCAGAACATCATTGGCAGTACCATCATTATTGAACAGTAGATCGGTATGTCCGTCTTGTCCCGGTGTATCGCAAATATAATATTCCACACAGTCAGAATAAATCTCATCTCTGTGTGAATAAATTGAACAGGAATCAATTGGTGCAACATCATCATTGACGCCCTGTACTATCAGTGTAGGAACCTTTGCATCGGATATCTGCTCATCCGCGTGAATGTCCATAACATCTGTTCCGAACAATGCTGACTGGTACAGCCACAGAAAAGGATAATTGCCGTATGCAAGCACCCCCACATAATTCTGTGCCGGCTGCATTATAGCCTCCATTGCACTGTTAATTCCCGCTACGGATACAACCGCATTAATTCTGTGGCCACTGTTAAGAACACCACATGCCGCATAGCCGCCACGGCTATGTCCGAATATAAATATATTATCATAATTATAATTTTTTTCAATATAATCAAGAGCTGCATCAAGGTCAATAAGCTCCTGGGAAAAACCAATTGAAGAGTTTCCCTCGCTTGTACAGCTTCCGGTAGTGTCGAACGACAATACATCCCAGCCAAATTCATAAAAGCTGTTTATCTGCCACAGGTAATCATCCTCACTGGCACGAAACCCGGGAGCAACTATAACAATCCCTTCTGCTTCCTCATCCCTGTAAATATGACCTCGCAACAGATAATCACCGGAATAAAATTCCACCGGCTGCCTTATATCTGCCAAGCCAATCAGTTCAACAGGGATATCGGCCTTTTCATCGTATCTTGGAAAGCATATATTATATACAGCTTTTGTTATCAGATAGGATAATGATATAAATAAAATAATCGAAACTATAATAATTTTCCAAATCCTTAAAGAATTTTTGTTTTTATAAGATTTCATTATTATCACCACCTTTGATTATTTTAATTCTAAATTTTATTACGGGAGGAATCTTTATGTTATTTAAGCCATCTTACAAACTCAATATTTTGAGCGAGGACGAATTTTCCAATGAGATAGGCACAATTGAACTTGATTTGGGAAAATATGCCGTAAAGGACTGTTTAAAATCTTTTGACGGCAGTGAAATCGCCTACGAATATTTTCTTGCGGATAACAGCAAGGCTTCGATTGTGCTTATACACGGCTTCACGGAGTTCTACAAAAAGCTCTATGAAATGACCTGGTATTTTCTCAATATGGGGTATAATGTATTTCTCTATGACCAGCGTGGGCACGGATTATCCCAACGTGAGGTTGACAATCTGCAATTAACACATATCAACAATTTTGATGACTATGTCAGAGACCTTGAGCATATAATCAACAATGTGGTTAAAAAAGCTGCTCCCGGGCTTCCAATATATCTTTTTGGTCATTCCATGGGAGGTGCCGTTGTATCTTTATACCTTGAACAACATAGTGACGAAATCGAACGAGCAATACTATCCTCACCAATGGTATGCCCTAAGACCCATGGACTTCCGGGCGGATTAGTGAGAAAGGCTGCCACCTCATACGCCAAAAAAGAAGGTTGGAATGCACGTTTTCGCCAAAGCGTTACTTTCAACCCTAACCCGTCTTTTAATCATAGCTCAGACTCAAGCTATGCACGTTTCAAACACAACCTTGATTACCGAATCAGGGATGAGCGGTATCAGACATCCGCATTCACCAATAAATGGATGTGTGAAGCCCTTAATGTCAAAAAACGACTGCTCAACCGAAGAACCATCGGTAAAATACAGACCCGTATACTAATAATCAGTGCCGAAAAAGACAGAGTTGTTCACACACGTCCCCAACACATATTATCAGGAATTTTGCCAAATTCAACTCTTATTGTAATGCCAGGTGCAAAGCATACTGTATACACAGCCTCTGAACCTCTGCTTACTTCATTCTATGAAACAGTATTTGATTTCTTAAAATAATGATGCCTGCCTACTCGCTTATTGTTTTTTCAAAATGCTGGTAATCCATATTGGTCTGCCAGCTTCCGCCCCATGTAAAACCATACCCGGTAAAAAGCCTGTAGGCATAGTCATTTTCATCTATTTTGTACAGAAAACTGCTTTCCCTGTCCGCATATGCCTGACCTGCTATTGGAAGAACAGTTCCATCCTCCCTGACATAAGGATTATACAATGGATTGATATCTACTGCCAGTCCATAAGCATGCATTGACCATTCATCAGTTCCTGATATTTTTCTTCCATTGAAGCATGATGTATTATTATTAGACATTGAAACCTCATCATTACCACCGTATGTATCAATCATGGAAATACTCTGTATTGGATAAGACGCCTTGTACAATTTAAAAAATATGTCAGATAAATCCTGAGCAATAGCCTTATTAACAATTAATTCACCCTGATGCGGCTGATTATCAAAGCCCCAGTAAAGCACCTTAAGATATTGCAAATTCTCCCTTGAAACCGGACAATCATCTTTAAATGAGACGCCTTCCATTTTTCTGAAAATCATATCAGGAATATCCGTATATGCGAAATATACAAGCTTATCTGATTCCTGTAATTCTGTCGGTGTAGGGTAATCTCCCTGAATCGTTCTGACCGGCTCAATAACCCTTTTGGTTTTGTTCTGTGCCACAAGAACAACAATCAGAACACCCAAAAAGAATGCACTGATAATTAATATTATTTCAGGTAATTTAATTTTTATTTTTTTCTTTGCTTTAGCTTTAGAACTCAAATTAATTGCTCCTGTTTTATATTATTTCCCGTTAATTGTAACTGAAAGCTGATTAAACGGAATTTCAATTCCCTTCTCCTCAAGTGCAGCTTTGAACTGCTCTAATAAATCCCACCTGGTAGTCCAGTAATCATCAGTTGCAGCCCATGCTCTTGCACCGATTGTAACCTGACTCTCTGCAAGTTCATCTACATATACAGTAATTTCTTCATCTTTGAGGACCTTGTCATAAGAGTGCATCACTTCAAGAAGTGTGTCCTTTGCAAGCTTAATGTCGGAATCATAACTTATTCCAACCTTAATATCAACTCTTCTCTTCTTCTGCTGTGTGAAGTTCGTTAAACTGCTGTTTGCAAGTGTTCCATTAGGAACAACAATACATTTATTATCAGGGGTCTGAAGTTTAGTATAGAATAAATCAATACCTACAACCACACCTTCATTACTATGAGTATCTTCTTTGATATAGTCGCCAATTTTAAATGGCTTAAATAACAGTATCAGTACACCACCTGCAAAATTCGAAAGACTTCCCTGTAAAGCAAGTCCAACTGCAAGGCCGGCTGCACTTAACGCTGCAATAAATGAAGAAGTAGGAATTCCTAATATACCTATAATAACAATTATTATTAAAGCATATAATAAAAACTTAATCAGTGATAGCAAAAACTTAATTACAATAGGCTCCAGTCTTCCCTTTGAAAATGATTTCTCCGTTAGTTTAAGTATCCATTTTACGAGCTTTGTGCCAACAAACAAAACAATCAATGCCAAAAGAATGTTTTTTCCTACCGAAAGTGCCCACTCAACAAGTAAATCAATCAATCCCTTAAGATTTTCAGCTGTAAAAATATTAGCTGCATTAATAATCAACATATCCATATTTTAATTTACAGGGGGGATTTTCATCCCCCCGTTTTCTATCCTTCCTATATTATTTAGCAGTCGCCTTTGATGAGGCTTTCTTCTTAGGCGCTGCCTCCTTCTTAGGTGCCGCTTTCTTTGGTGCTACCTCCTTCTTAGGTGCCGCTTTCTTTGGTGCTGCCTCCTTCTTAGGTGCCGCCTCTTTCTTAGGTGCCGCCTCTTTCTTAGGTGCTGCCTCCTTCTTTGGTGCCGCCTCAACAGGGGTATATCTTAAAACAGAAATGCCCATTGACGGAAGAAGAAGTCTTATAGAATTATCACGGCCATCACATTCTTCCTTCTTTGAAGCTATAATACGCTTGTTAACATTACCGCTTCCGCCATATTTAACATCATTACTGTTAAATATTTCTTTATATTTACCCATATGTGGAACTCCGATTTTATAATTAGGTCTTTCCACAGGTGTAAAGTTAACTACAACTACCAGTTCATCACCATTTGAAGCCTTTCTGACATATACAACAACACATTCGTCTGCTGAAATATTGTTAATCCATTCAAAACCGTCAGGAATAAAATCCAGTTCATGAAGTGCAGGCTCTTTCTTATACAGTGCATTCAAATCTGCCATATAACTCATCAGCTGACGATTCTCTTCATTAGAAGTAAGCTCCCAGTCAATCTGTCTAGCTTCCCACCATTCATTCTCCATACCGAATTCCTGCCCCATAAAAAGAAGCTTCTTGCCCGGATGTGTAAACATAAAACCGTATGCAGCCCTAAGATTAGCCATCTTCTCTGCCTTAGTAGCACCCGGCATCTTATTAAGCATAGAACACTTTCCATGTACGACCTCATCATGTGACAAAATAAGAATAAAATCCTCACTGTAAGCATAAATCATACTAAAAGTAAGTTTATCATATCTGCCTTTACGGAATAATGGATCACATGAAATAAAATCTGTGAAATCATTCATCCATCCCATATTCCATTTATAATCAAATCCCAGTCCGTCATCACCCGTATCTCCGGTAACCTTTGGCCATGCAGTTGATTCCTCTGCAATAAGCATTGATGAAGCACAGCTCTTTCTGAAGGTTGAATTCATCTTCTTAAAGAAGTCAACTGCCTCAAGGTTCTCATGACCACCATATATATTAGGAATCCATTCACCTGATTTCTTACCATAATCAAGATATAACATTGACGCAACTGCATCCATCCTTATACCATCCGCATGATATTCTTTAGCCCAGAATACTGCACTTGACATAAGAAAGCTTACAACCTCAGGACGTCCTACATTAAAAATCAATGTGCCCCATTCAGGATGTTCTCCCTTTCTCTTATCCATATGCTCATACAGACATGTACCATCGAATAGTGCAAGTCCTGACTCGTCTTTAGGGAAATGAGCAGGAACCCAGTCAAGAATAACTCCGATACCGGCTTTATGAAGTTCATTCATGAAATATTTAAAATCCTCTGCATTTCCATATCTGGCAGTAGGGGCAAAATAACCCATTACCTGATATCCCCATGATGCATCAAGCGGATGTTCCATTACAGGCATAAGCTCAACATGAGTAAAACCCATCTTCTTCACATGCTCAACCACAAGCGGCGCAAGCTCTCTGTAATTAAGGAAAGTCCTTCCGTCATCCGGTGTCCTGAAGGAACCAAGATGAAGCTCATAAATAGACATTGGCTGCTTCTTATAGTGATCTTTGTCCCTTGCCTCTATCCACTTGGAATCACTCCATTTAAAACTATCCATATCACACACAATTGATGCCGTATCAGGTCTAAGCTCCATTCCAAAGCCATAAGGGTCACTCTTAAGTACAAGCTTCCCCCCCTTCATTCTTATCTCATATTTATATAAGGCACCTGCGGCTACCCCCGGAATAAACAATTCAAAGACACCATACTCATCATGTAATTCCATCTGATGAACTCTTCCATCCCAGTTATTAAAATCACCAACCACACTTACACGCATTGCATTAGGTGCCCAGACAGCAAACGACACGCCCTTGACCCCGTCAACCTCTGTTACATGTGCACCAAGATATTTATACATATCAGGATTATTACCCGCAACAAATGCTTTCAATTCCTTTTCAGGAATAAGCAAAGGGAAATCATACGCATTAATTGTCTCAAATGTATTACCATCTTCAAATTCATACACCAATGTGTAGTCTATTTTCTTCTTATCATCCAACAAAATGGCAAAATAGCCTTCTTCATCAGCCATTGTCATCTCATGTAACTTACCCTCTGTAGTCTTAACGCTTGTCTTAACCGCTCCAGGATAATACGCCTGGATCAACAATCCGGACTTGGTAACCCGCTGTTCCATAAGCTGCTTAGGGTGTACAAAATCCGAATATACAACGCCCTCAATATCCGGCCAGTTCATTAAGTCATATAATTTCTTCTCCATACACTATTCTCCTTGATTGAATTATCTGAAAATATTATTCTCTATTATAGCATATAAGAGTGAGGTATACCAATAGATATTTTGAAAAAAAGTATGGCAAAAAGGTTTGAAACCTCCCCAAAACTGTGATAATCTCTTCCTAAGTATATTCTAAAGGATTTTTATATCATTTGAAGAGCCCATTTAGTGTTGGTAGCACTTATGGGCTTTTATTTTTATTCAGGGATTCCATATAGTAGAAATTATAGGTTTATTAATCACATCATACACAGAAGAGCAAATCGAATCTACATCATAGTAGAAATTATAGGTTTATTAATCTCAATGACCAATTAGATAACACCAAAATCTACATCATAGTAGAAATTATAGGTTTATTAATCTTGTGAGTAGATATGATTTCGGTCAATATCTACATCATAGTAGAAATTATAGGTTTATTAATCATTAATATGTTAGGCACATATGCTTTATCTACATCATAGTAGAAATTATAGGTTTATTAATCCTACATAAATACTCTCCTACTTAGGCGGATCTACATCATAGTAGAAATTATAGGTTTATTAATCCTTTAAAATCGTCTTTGAGTAGAACTGATCTACATCATAGTAGAAATTATAGGTTTATTAATCGATATTGTATTGATATGAAATACTTAAATCTACATCATAGTAGAAATTATAGGTTTATTAATCATCAGTACCGTTGCAGTATCCGCACCATCTACATCATAGTAGAAATTATAGGTTTATTAATCAATGTCAATGGGTATCAACTAATTTTTATCTACATCATAGTAGAAATTATAGGTTTATTAATCCAATATAATATCCGTATAACTCAATTATCTACATCATAGTAGAAATTATAGGTTTATTAATCCTATATCAACCAAGCAACAAAACAACATCTACATCATAGTAGAAATTATAGGTTTATTAATCCCGTACACTGGCATATTTACCAAAAAAGAGGGATTAAACTATTTGAACATTTTAATTTTTTGTCAATTTTGCACATTTTCATAATTAAGAAACCTTTATTTCAAAAATAAAGACTTAGGTTTGCAACTATATTACCACTAAATCATTAATATCATTAGCGGCATAACCCATTTTAATAGTTTTGCACCAATTAGATAAAATAAATATTACAACACTATCACGTTGATCAAATCTTTTTTCAAACCTATTTTTTATTTCATTAACTATATTATCCAACGCTCTCTCACTATTGTCAATTTCAAAAACCGAGTATTGAATACGATGTCCATAACGTTCTAAATACTTGGAAAACTTTGTTCTCAATTTATCATTAGAAATATCATAGCTTATTATAATCATCAAATCCACCACCTTATTGATACAGGTACTCTGGGAACTCAGAAATTTCTTTATCTTTCATAAAGCAACGGTAATAGCTTCTAATATATAGGAAAATTTCCTCCTTATACTCCAATATTTCATTCAAAAAAATGCTTGTATAATGAGAAGAATTTTTAAATTCCAGTTGCCATTGTTCTCCAACCTTAACAAAATCACTTTCTTTAAATTGTTCAAGCTGTATTCCGGTCCTAACTTTCCAGTCTATAATAACTCTGAATGGCTCAACAATGTCACACACCAAAGACTTTCTCATGTAAAAATTGGTATGCAAAACTCCCTGATATGTATCAAATCCAAAGACCTGTAAAATTGCATCAATAAAGTTAAACAAAATGGTATAACCTATATCCAATAAAGAATTAATATAATCGAATTTTATTCTAGGTTTACGACCTTTCCAATTAATTCGATTGAAAATGCGAGCGAAATACACTTTTGCAGCATTTCCTTCAATTGCCAGCAAATTACTACCTTCAAACTTTTCCTCATTTAACTGTTTTAGATAGCTATCCAAAATAGCAATACCCTCTTTAACATCCGGTGTCTTGTTCCGAATTTTTGATAAAACACTTCGTTCATTTGCAATCTTATTACATATTAACTTCTGAGCAATATCTCCACTCGAATACGCATACTGCTTTCTATGCAAAATTGTATTTCCCTCCATCTTTGCATCCAGTATTGCATACAATTTTAGTCCAATAGAAGTAAAACATATGGAAAATCCGTACTTTTTTGCCCTTCTAATTAATCCGGTAGTAATAGTTGTATCGCCAATCACAAATACCATAAATACTCTATGACATGTGTGCTGATATTTAAGCTCTCCTGCTTTAGATGTAATTAAAATATTATCATTTCTAAAGGACATTTTGTCTCCCCAAGCCGGAGTATACACTATTATCTGTTTTTTAGAAAAATCATTAATATCTAACATTACCCCTCCAAAATCGTCTTATCACAAGCAGGTTCATATATACAGTGCATACATTTCTCTTTGTTTGTCTGAACAAACTCCTCCATTGAAAAGCTTCTTATATTTTCTTTTTTCGCTCTCTGAGCAGACATTTTTCAATGTCAAACATGTCAATTTTCCCTATAAGCCCCAGCTCTTCACAATACACATCATATCCCATTAGGATTTTTTTAGCAGTTGTATATGTACCGGTATCAATTTTTTCGTGGGCATAAGTGCCATTAATCTGTTCTTTTCGCTGATATGTAGTTTTATCCCTGTCTCCATATAAATTATGAAAATATATGGAGGCAGGACAAAATATAAAATCATTAATTTGTGTTATTTTTATTAAATCTTCCATTATCTTTGAACATATTCAAGCCATTCTTTATTCTTAGGATAAATCATAGCCTTATCTAACGCTTCTTCATCTGTTTGCTTAATTACATTTATTGCGTATAATGCTTTTCTTGCAATATTGTATGCTCCATTTGCATCTGCATTATGAGGTAATTTAGAATTTTCTGTATTTTTTCTACTATCAAAAAATTCACCATTCTCATCTTTTACAGGAGAAATTATATAATCAACTTCAATGTTTCTTGTTTCACTGTTTCTCATCTGTAAAGTAAGTGCAAATAATTTTATTAATGCTGCAAAAAATTCTTTCTTATTTTGAACTAATATCTGTTCTTTTAAATCTTCATTCAAAATAATATTATAGTCCGCAAACAAATTTTTAAATTCATCTGTTAGTAATACCTTTTTAGAATCAAAAATATTATTTTTCTCCGGATTACGGAAATTGACAATCCTATCACCATATGTACATACTGTCCATTCCTTTCTCTTGCACATTGAACCCTTAGGAAAATTATCATAATTAAATGTGAATTCAAAAAATGCCTCTGCTGAATTATACTTAATTGAATCAAATCGACCAAAAAAGTCTTTTGCTATACTCATACTCATATTTGATTTTGGTTTCAGTAAATCCACAAATCCGGTTACCGGGTCAATATTACTTGTAAGCCAAGCGGGAACATACATAATAAATCCATCCTGCTTTGGTTTATCTAAATTCCCCGGTTTATTAGTTAACTGATAGGCATTTAATAAACCTCCGTCCTCTTCTGCCGAAATTTTTTTATCAACTAAATATGCCAGTTTCTCCGTTAACATTTTTTCAAACTTCTGGTAAACTTCTTTTTCAACTTTACGTCTGGAATTTTTAAATCCACCATTTAAGTCCTCCAATGCTACAACAGCATCATATTTAACCACTAATTCACAAATCTTATGAATCACCTGGCTTAAATAGCCTTCTTTTAACTCCTTAATATTCTCAATTGTCGTCCAGTCCTGCTTTGATTTTTTTCGTCCATTTTCCTTTTCTTCCAGCAATTTATGATAATTCGTTTTATGGGTTACATCATTACATTGTGTTACAATTTCATTCATTGAATATTGCTCAATTATTTCACCATTTTCATTTATCACAGAAATATATAAGAGGTGTCTCTCTCCTCGGTCAATACCAATTATATAGTTAAAATCGCAATCTTTAATTACCCTTCTTACTGCATGATTAATACTAAATACATTATCCGCTTTAAAATTCAGTGTTATAGGTAAATGCAGATAATACTGATTCTCCATATACCTTTTATCTTTGTATAAGTCAAACCTAAACACGCTCTCCTTTTTAGGATTATCCGGATTTTTATTGGAAATTGGTTTCCCCGCTGGATGTTCAGGGCGTTCCTTTTTCAAGCTTGCCTTTCGATAGAACATCTCTGCTTTTCCATTTAACTGATATACAACATCGGATAAATTCCTCTCATCAAACAACATTCTAAAATACAACGTGTGAAGATTTGGAGTTCCTTTGCTGTATGGAGAGAAATCTTTGTTGTAAATTTCATAAAGATAAAGCTGACCTGTTTCAACCATTTCTTCTATATATTTCTTAGATACATTTTTGAACGAAATGGAATAGCCTTGCTCCTTGACATCTTTAAAAAACTCTCCTATGTCCCTGTATGCGTCTGTTGGTTTAAACGTAAAGCTAAAATTTTTCCAATCTTCATGTTTTTCAATCGACTCTTTATAAAAATTAATCATTTTATGACAGTCATCAATATTAAAATTTACTCCTTTTTTAAATGTTTCATTTTTTCGTATTTTCAGTATTTCTGAAGATGGATTAAAATAATCAATATTAGAATTAGCAAAAAATACTTTTGGCAACATTTTATTTGGTCCCGGAAGCAATTTATATTCTATTTTTTCATAATAATCTTCACCATCTTCATATGGGTAATCTACAAAGACTTTATTGTTGGACTTGTCCATTATTGCAAGATAATATGTATCATTCTTTCGCAACAAGACAGTACGATAATCACGCTCTTTGTTTTTATCCCAACCTCCTAACAACTGTGGATTTTCAAAATTTAATTTTATCTTATCTTTGGAGTATGGTTTCTTAGTTACATAATTTCTTACTTTATCATAGAGCTTGTCCACATTGACAATTTCATGATATAACGGTAAAAATTGTCCATAAAAAACTTCATCTTTATATTCTTCTTTTCCTGTTCCCAAAAGCATCTTTAAGAAATGCTCCAATTCTTTTATAGAATCAAGAAATTTTTTGATACCGCCAATTGCTTCATCATCTTTGCATAATTTTTTGTCTGAATCATATTCATTAGAAACTAATGCTTCAATTGCTGCATAGTTTTCATTTATTTCATTACAATATCTTATCACCTCTGATTTTATATAATCTCCTGCTTCAATTGAATTTTCAGCAGTAGAATTTCCATATGTACAAAGGTCTGTAAGTGAAAAACTCTTTACTGCCTTAAACGCTTTTTTTCTATCTTCTCTATATTTTTCTGTATCCTTATTCTTCACCTTGCTATTCTGGTCATATTCCTGTTCCCAACCAAATCCAATCACACTCCAATCATCAAATAACGCTTGCGATAATTGTGTAACATGGCTTCCATTCAGTACATATATCCCATTAAAATCAAATGTTTTAAAATCATCAAACAATTTTACAAGATCTGTAATTATAGATTCTATTCTTCTGTCATCTTCGACAGTACCACTATAAAATTTTTTAATTGAATTTAGAACTTCTTTATCATCTGTGAATTGCTCCGGCATAAAAGAAACGCTCTCTGAATCACTTAAAATCTGCTTAAAAAGTGGTTTTAAATATGGCAATCTATTCTTTTTATCTGCAACCTGATTATATAAATTAACATATTGATTGATTCCTTTTATCATTACCCCATCGCTCATAGTATATCCGCCAATCAATTCATTATATCTATTAATTCCCTTTTGGGACAAAACAAGATTATATGATCTGACTTCAAACATAGCGTCAATGTGGACAGATATTAAATCCTTGTAATCTTCGTCCACCTGCTGCATTTCTTTAGTAAGAACACTTCTGATTTTGCAATATGACTTAATATTATCTAAGAATTTAGGTAAATTAACATTAATACATCTATGTGCTATTCCGGTGCTTTTGGCTTCAACTGTGTATAAATTTTCTCTATTTTTGTTAAAATTACTAAAATAAGTTGTGAAATCATCAAACTGTGCAATAACACTTCTATCTTCTTCATTTTCAAAATAATTCGGAAGCAATTTTTTAATCATATCAGCCTTAAACAACTTATTAAATCTCTTATCTGATGTAAATGCCTTACCAATTTGTTTTCTAAGTTTACCTTCTTCTTCTTCCATTTTCTTGCTTTCAGCAGTATCTTTGCCAGTTTTATAATACAATTCTGCAAAAGGCTCCAATCCTTCAAGTTCAAAATTAAATAAAACCGAATCAATAAATTCTTTATGATATTCATCCACTAATTCTTTTACCTTTTGATAGCTATCCGCTCTTTCTTCATCCTCCTGTAGCAATAATTTTTTATTGAAGTTTTCTTCCGTTGCACCTACAGGCTTCAGACGAAATCTTAATGTCTTGGATAATGAGTAGTTCCTTTTAAATTTGGTTATTTTCTTCATTACGTTCCCTCCGTTTATAGTTATTTACATAAGCTCACAATATCATTACTAATAAAGTTTGTCAACAATATATTTTCTTTATTTTGTTTTTGTGTTATAGTAATTATGTAATTTCTACTATGTTGTAGATTAGTTATTTACATTTCTATTAAATGCGGTCTTTTGACCGTATTTATTAGGTTTATCAGGTTGTTGCTATGTATAATTTACATCTTTTGATGTCCAATAAACCTCCCTTTTTCATTTCAAAAAACAAAAAAGAAGGTCTTTCAACCTTCTTTCCAATCTGTCCCAAAATATTTCGTCACTGCATACCCTTTTCACATTCCCGTAAAATTCCAAAAAATTGCCCACTTACGCTAATAGAATCCCTGCTTCATAAGAACATTTCAAATAATCAGGATTACTATAATATACATTAGTATTAAAATCTGATATTTCATCACTAATAAATGATGTAAATACATCAATAATTGCCTGAGCTACATCATTTTCTTCTGCTGTCGCCAATACAAGTTGCTGATACACTCTCCCAATTGATGTTACCGGCGGAACAGCATACCTACATTTATCTGTTGTATTATATTTTCCGTTTTCTATTTTATACTGTTCTATCCATTCATCAGTCAAAATTCCAAATGGTATCGTCAGCCATTGGACCTTCCACAATATCATAATCATGTATCTGCCCATCACGACACTGAGCAATAAAATCAAGCCACTCATCTGACATTTCATCAAATTTCAGGAAACTCTACTACTTCATTGCTTCCATGATACAAAACATTTTCCATCACTTTCTCCTATAAATAACATATTTTCATTAATAATTTTTCCAGTTATCTTTCCCCTCTCGAACTGATTTATTTATCTTATTTTAACATCTACAATCTATGCATTCAAGTATGCGTTTAATTTCTCCGTTCCTGACGATTATCCATATAATTATGAATTTTCATTTTAGCCTGCTTCCTGTCAAGCCACAATAATGACAGATAATAACATACAAAAAAACCAGCGATAAACGCTGGTTCTCTAGTCTTCTTTATCCTTATTTCCACTAAACAGTACTCTGAGTATAAGTCCTGCGCCGCCAACCATCATAACAAGCATAAGTATGTAACTAAAAAGATTGTCGTGAAAATAGAATCTTGTGTTCATAACTACTGATACAACAATAAGTGCCGCACCGATTCCCGTAAGAATCTTAGGCATCACCTTCTTAGGTGTGATAAACCACCAGAAAACACCTGCCAGCATCGGAATTACAACAACTCCGCCGTTGATGTTAACGCTTCCGAAATGAAATCCGAAACCGGTAGTAACCACTACCTTACTGGAAAAAATATAGAATCCCACTGCAAGCATAACAAGTCCGATGATAAACATCAACAGTCCATTTTTCATTTTCTTCATTCGTTATCACTCCTAGATTCTATGTATAAACAATCCGCTTCTAAGCTTTGGTTCAAACCATGTTGATTTAGGCGGCATAAGCAAATCCGCATCTGCCACATCAAAAAGCTCATGAATTGATGTCGGATACATTGAAAATGCAAGCTTCATGTCAGAATTAGCCCTTCGCTCAAGTTCTTTAAGACCTCTGATTCCACCTATGAAATCAATTCTTTTATCAATTCTCGGATCCCCGATGCCAAGTACCGGAGTCAACAGATAATCCTGAAGTATTGCAACATCAAGCCCGTCAACAGAATCTTCTGAAAGTATGCTTTCCTTGGCAGAGAGAAGATACCACTCACCTTCAAGATACATACCAAAGCAGCCTTTACGCTCAGGATAGAATGCTTTACGTCCACATTCCTCAACAACAAAATATTTGGAAACTGACTCCAGATATTCTTCAACAGAAAGCCCGTTAAGGTCTTTTACGACACGATTATATGGCATAATCATAAGCTGTTCATCCGGAAAAAGAACTGATAAAAATGTATTAAATTCCTCAGTTCCGTCATAATCAGGGTGTTCTTCCCTGCGTTTTAAGCCCACCTTAACAGCTGACGCAGCACGATGATGTCCATCAGCGATATAAATTGAATTAATCGATTCAAAAGCCTCAAATACAGCCTTAACATCTGCTTTATCAGATATCTTCCATACTGAATGGCGGATATTATCATCTGCTACAAAATCATATAATGCCGGTAATTCCTTAGTGCGGGCTACTACCTCATTAATTATTTCGTTCGCTCTGTAAGCGAGAAAAATAGGACCTGTCTGAGCACCGGTTCTGTCAACATGATTGATTCTGTCCTGCTCCTTATCCGCCCTTGTTTTTTCATGCTTTTTAATACGATTATTAAGATAATCATCAATGGAAGCACACGCCACGATTCCTGTCTGTGCCCTTCCTTCCATTGTTAACTCATATATATAATAAGCCTCCTCGTCATCACTAACGAAAACGCCGTCATTAATTGCCTTATTCAAAAGTTCTCTTGCTTTGTCGTAAACACAGTCTGCGTATGTATCAACAGAATCATCAAACTGGGTTTCCGCACGATCAATATTTAAAAATGACAGAGGTTTGCCCTTAACTTCCTCTGTTGCCTCCTCACGACTATATACATCATAAGGTAGAGCGGCCACCCGGGCAGCCAGCTCTACTGAAGGTCTTATACATTTAAATGGTTTAATAAAAGCCATTGTATACTCCTTTGTTCATAATAAGTTATTTAATAACTCTGACTCTGAGAATTCCTTCTTTTGATGAAATTGTTTCAGCAATTGCAGTTGCATTTGCCTCACTGATATCCATAAGAGAATATGCATACTCTCCACGGCTCTGGTTAATCATCTTCTCAATATTAACACCAGCCTCACCACATGCAGTAGTAAGTCCGCTGATAATGCTTGGAACATTCTTATGCAATACGCCGATTCTTCCCGGTGTATGACATACTCCCAAATCACATGCAGGGAAGTTTACTGAATTTCTGATATTACCATTCTCGACATAGTCCACGAGCTCATCAACTGCCATAATTGCACAGTTATCCTCTGCCTCCTCTGTCGAAGCTCCAAGATGAGGGAATGCAACACAGCCCTGTGTATTAGCAAGCCTGGTAGTTGGAAAGTCCGTTGCATAGCGGCTGATTTTGCCACTCTTAAGGGCTTCCACAACATCATCCTCACATACAAGAAGATCTCTTGCAAAATTAAGGATAACAACACCATCCTTCATCATTGAAATTGTGTCTTTATTAATCATTTCTCTTGTATCATCCAAAAGCGGAACATGTACTGTGATATAATCACAATCTTTGAAGATTTCCTCTCTGGTCTTTACTAATGTAACCTTACCGGAAAGATGTAAAGCATTCTGTACTGAAAGGAATGGATCACATCCGATTACTTCCATACCAAGCGAGCTTGCGGCATTGGCAACCAATACACCGATTGCACCAAGACCGATAACACCAAGCTTCTTGCCTTTAATCTCTCTTCCTGCAAATTTAGCTTTTGCCTTCTCCATTGTCTTACCAATGTTCTCGTCATCCTTATTCTCTGCAACCCAGCCGTTTGCATCAATCATATTTCTTGATGCAACAATCATTGCAGAAATAACAAGCTCTTTAACTCCGTTTGCATTGGCACCAGGGGTATTAAATACTACAATTCCCTTATCGGCACACTTATCAAGTGGAATGTTGTTAACACCTGCACCTGCTCTTGCAACTGCAAGAAGCTGCTCAGGGAGTTCCAAATCGTGCATAGCTGCACTTCTGACGAGGGCAATATCTGCCTCAGCAAAATTATCTACCTTTTCATATTCGCCGGTAAAGCGCTTTAATCCTTCATTAGATACAGGATTTAAGCAATTATATTTAACCATTTCAATTCCTCCTAAAACGTCCAAGAGACTCTCGAACGGACGCTTTTATTCATGGAACGCCTTATGCGTTCTCCTCTTCAAATTTCTTCATAAATTCAACTAATTTCTCAACACCTTCAATTGGCATTGCATTGTAAATGCTGGCTCTCATACCGCCAACACTTCTGTGTCCTTTAAGGTTCTCAAAACCTGCCTTCTTAGCTTCTGCAACAAATTTAGCATCTAATTCTTCATTGCCTGTTACAAAAGGTACATTCATTAAAGAACGGTCCTCAGGTCTTACAGTTCCTTTGAAAAGCTTACTCTGGTCAAGGAAATCATAGAGAATCTTAGCTTTTTTCTCATTATGCTCCTTCATAGCCTGTAAGCCGCCCATCTTCTTAATCCACTTAAATACTTTGCCACACATATAAATACCGTAGCAAGGTGGTGTATTATACATAGATCCATTATCTGCATGAATCTTATATTTCAACATTGTAGGTGTTCCCGGAAGTGTATCCTCTGTAATTAAGTCCTCTCTGATAATTGCAATAACAACACCGGCAGGTCCGATATTCTTCTGAACTCCACCATAGATTACGCCGTATTTAGTAACATCAACTGGCTCTGAAAGGAAGCATGATGAAACGTCTGATACTAATACGTGTCCCTTTGTATTTGGTAATTCTTTAAACTTAGTTCCGTAAATTGTGTTATTCTCGCAGATGTATACATAGTCAACATCCTCAGGAATATCCAAATCTGAACAATCAGGTATGTAAGAAAATGTCTTATCTGCTGATGATGCAAGCTCAATAGCTTCTCCATAAATCTTAGCTTCCTGATATGCTTTCTTAGCCCACTGTCCTGTTACAATATATCCTGCCTTCTTATTTTTCATAAGGTTCATCGGAATCATTGCAAACTGCTGTGATGCTCCACCCTGAAGGAATAATACCTTATAATTATCAGGTATTCCCATCAGGTCTCTTAAGTCAGCTTCTGCTTCCTTAATAATGTCGTCATAGACCTTTGATCTATGGCTCATCTCCATAACCGACATTCCTGAGCCCTTGTAATCCAGCATCTCTTCTGCTGCTTCTCTTAAGACCTCTTCAGGTAAAACTGCCGGTCCGGCTGAAAAATTATAAATTCTTCCCATTTTTGTGTGCCTCCTGTAAAAATATTAGCTTTTACGCTATATGAAATCCATTTTACGTCAAAAAAACAGTACAGTCAATAAGACTTATTACCTAAACGAACTTTTTTTGGCATAATATAACAATTTATCTTTAAACTGGTATGGTTAAATTTGTAAATACTGGTTCTTTTTCAAAGTCCAGATAAGTGTTATTATGCCAATAACCCGGGAAATAAAGACTTTAAATGGAGATTTTACTATGAAAAAAAACAAAATTAAGTACATTTGCTTAACCGGAGTTTTTGCAGCTCTTGTATGTGTTGTAACTCTTTTTATCCAGATTCCGATACCTTTGGGTTATTTCAATATCGGCAACTGTGTAATCCTTACATTTTGTTGTCTTTTACCAAGTCCCTATGGTATAATCCTTGGAAGTGTCGGCTCTGCATTGGCGGACTTACTATCATACCCCGTATGGTCAGTTCCTACATTAATTATTAAAGCATTAATGCCATTATTATTCTATGCTATGAGAAAAATTCCGTTCAAAAGCAAATATGTGGCAACTATTATTGCAGGAATTGTAAGTATGCTTATTCCTTTTGCCGGATATACATTTATAGGTGCAATCATTTACGGAAGCCTTGCAACAGGCCTCGCCCAGGTTCCGGGACTTGCTCTTGAATACGCAGCAAACTGTGTACTCTTTGCAATAATGTCATTGGTAGTACAGAAAAGCAGACTGACGGAATTAGTGAACAGGTAATTACATTTTTGTGAGCCGAAGGTTGAAAGTCTGTCGACAGGATTCATTGAATCAACAGCAAACTTTACAGGTAGGTATTTATATGAATTTAAATGACCATAACAGACAAAATAAAATAGCAGTCATTAACGATATGTCAGGTTTCGGAAGATGCTCCATTGCGGTAGCTCTTCCTGTAATCTCACATATGAAAATACAGTGCTGCCCCGTACCGACATCTATTTTTTCCAACCATACGGGATTTAAGGAGTTCTTTTTTGAAGATTACACTTCAAAAATGGAAGAATATATTTCCAACTGGAGGAAAATTGATTTAAGATTCAAGGGTATTTTATCCGGTTTTCTCGGCTCCATGGAGCAGATAGATATTGTAAGAAAATTTATTGAGGATTTTCGCAATGAAGATACTACTGTAATTATTGACCCTGTTATGGGAGAAAATGGCAGGCCCTACCCAACTTATACGGAAGAAATGTGCCAGGAAATGAAACGTCTTGTAAAATATGCGGATGTACTAACTCCAAACCTTACTGAAGCGTGTATTCTTACGGACACAGCTTATACTCCCGATACTTTTACACGCAGGGATTACTACAGTATAATTAATAAGCTTGCCCAAAACGGTGCATGCAAAATAGTAATTACCGGAATTGAAATGGGAAATTATATTGGCAATATCGTTTATGAAAGCGGCGGTACACCTCATATTCTGAAACAGCTCAGAGCAGGACATGTCCGCTCGGGAACAGGAGATATTTTTTCTTCCATTATTGCTGCGGACGCAGTTCACAAGGTGGATTTTGACAAATCGGTACGCAAAGCATCACGTTTTGTAAGGGACTGTATCAGTGTAACAGAAGAATTTGACATACCGCCTACAGATGGGGTATGCTTTGAAGAGATTTTATACAAATTAAGGAGTTAATCATGACCATTCTTTATGAAGTACACAATAATTTATATGTAAACCTTACCAACAAATGCCCATGTGCCTGCACTTTCTGTCTCAGACAGACCAGAGACCATATGGAAAATTCCGGCGTTCTGTGGCTTGAGCGTGAACCATCCGTTCAGGAAATAATTGACGATTTTGCTAATTTTAATGTTGATAAATACGACGAAATCGTATTCTGCGGTTTTGGAGAACCGACAGAAAGAATTGATGCTGTTGTAGAAGTTGCCCGCTTTATTAAAAATACTTACAACAAACCAACCAGAATTAATACCAACGGACTTGGAAATCTTGTAAATAACAGAGATATTACACCTGAATTAAAGGGATTGATTGACACAATTTCCATCAGCCTCAACACACCTAACAGAGAAAGATATTACGAGCTTACCAGAAGCCGCTTCGGTATTGAATCATTTGATGCGATGCTCGCATTTGCCAAAGCTGCCGCACAGTATGTTCCAAATGTAATTCTCTCAACCGTTTCTACTACAATTACTGAGGATGAAGAAAAGGAATGTCAGAGAATCTGTGACAAACTAGGTGTTACTTACAGAATAAGACCATATGAGGATTAACCCCATATGGCCTTATAATAACACTAATATTTAATAGATCCTTGGCAGCATTACCTCCGCCGTAAATACATAACTATTCTCAGCCCTATTGCAGTCCAATTTCATCTCACCACCGCATTTACTGACTGCCCTTTTGACATTTTCAATTCCGAATCCATGATTCTCTCTGTCCGGCTTTGATGTCTTAGGATTGTTCGAAAAATCAACCGGCTTACCGACATTATTCTTAATACTCACAAAGATAAAATTGCCTGCTCTGCCGGTTAAAATTGAAATCTGCCTGTCTGCTTCTGCAAGCTTCTTTACCGCCTCAATTGCGTTGTCGAGCAGATTGGAAAGAATCGTACAAAGATCAATTGCAGGAATATTGATTTCCCTGAAATTTCCATCCACATTAATTCGAATTCCATATTCCCGTGCATTTACAGTTTTTTCATTAATTATTGCATCTGCAATTTCATTGCCGGTTCTGACTACATATGATATTTCATTAACCCTGTCTGACAGATGGCTTAAATATTCCTTAAGTTCATCATATTTTTCAGATTTACACAGTTCATTCATACACATAATATGATTCTTCATATCATGTCTGAGACGTCTCATTTCTACATCTGAATCTCTGACTTTTTCAAAGTGATTTGCCTGTATGGCAAGATATTCCTGATTAAGATGATTTATTTTTCTGTAATACTGAGCCTGCGAACTTCTGACAGCAAGTAAAACCGCAGCCGCAATAAAAAGAAAGGTTATGGAAATCGGAATAACGGCAACCGGATTTACATCTGACGCATTTTCAGAAAACATAAATTTTTTCTCTACAAGAAAAACTATTCCTGCAACCGATCCTGTAAGGAGGAGCATATTCCATTTGGAAAGCGGCTCACGCTCCTTATTGCCCGCAATAAATTTAAGGAAAATAATAAATGCCGGCGACAACAGGTATATAATAATATATCCAACAAATTCAGACCACATTGAAATTTCGTAATTGAATTTAAATAATGCCATTACAGAAAAGATAATTTTTTCAACACTTTTTAATGTACATTCTGAAAAAGCAACCGCAAATGCAGTCGATATAAGGGAATCCGGACTGCGATTAGTCAGCATCAGCCAGCCAAGCAAAATCATCAGAACCACAAATCCATAAATTATCCATGTGGCATCAATACCGGCTTCCTTTGACAATAACAGTCCGGTCGTAATCGCCACTGAAATTAATGCTCCCAAACAGAGCGAAAACGGTATAAATCTTCCTGTTTTTCTTAAAAATATATGTTTTAGAGTTATAAATGCACAGAAGCTGAGTGCAAATCCATGCAAAAATTCATTAACTGCCACAAGTGTCAGCACAAGAACTTTGGTATTCACAATCTGATTTCCCCCTTTTATCTGGCATTATGTTTTACATATTCAAAGATATCACTACGAAACCGGGATGCAAAACTTCTGCTCAATGGAAGAGTTATATTATTATCTGTTCTTACTTCCTTATCATTATAACGGCTTACATGGCCAAGATTCACAATAATACCTCTGTGAATCCTGCAAAAATACGGAGCCGCCTCATTAAGCATTCTCAGTGCTTCGGTAAATTTCATCCTTACCCGGTATTCCCTGTCACAGGTTATAAAACGGACATTATTATCGTCTGCTTCTGCAATAATAATATCCTCTGCTGCAACAATATACTGACTGCCATTATGTTTTAAAATGAGATTGCATCTGCTGCCATAAAAATTTTTAATATCCGTTAATGCCTGTTCCAGTTTATCATTTTTCACCGGTTTTTGAAGGAACCTCATGGCTCCAACCTCATAGCCTTCCATTGCAAATTCCGTATGGCTCGTAAGAAAAATAATAGGTACCTCCGATGAAAAGCTTCTGATTCTCTCTGCTGTTTTCATTCCGTCAAGCTTCTTCATCTCAATATCCAGAAACACTGCATCAAAACGTTGACCGCATTCATAAGCTTTAATAATTTCACTTCCATCGCCAAAGGCTATACAGCATACATCCAGACTTTTATAAAAACTATCAATTTTATTGCAAATCATTTGAAGAAAAACCTTCTCATCATCACAGACTGCAATCCTCATTAAGTTCAGCCCCTTTTTACTCTGATAGCTTAAAATATAGCATATCTGATCAATTTCTTCAATTTTATGGAACTTCTTAATTCATTAATTTTATAAAATTTCTCCATCTGTGAGATTAATAATTCTGTCTGCATACTCTGCACATTCCTGCGAATGTGTAACCATAAGAATAGTAATACCTTTTTCTTTATTGATTTTTGAAAAAAGCTCCATTATTTCTCTGCCTGATTTGCTGTCCAGATTACCTGTAGGCTCATCTGCAAGAATTATATCAGGCTCCATAATCACTGCTCTTGCAACAGCAGTACGCTGTTGCTGTCCTCCTGACAGCTGTGGCGGAAATGAGTTTCTCTTAGCCGAAATTCCTGTAATTTCAAGAATTTCGGTTAATTTATCTTTATAATCCTTTATTTTTCGTCCATCCATTGTAAGAGGAAGAAGAATATTGTCTTCAACGGAAAGATTCTGAACCAGATTAAAAAACTGAAACACAAAACCTATATTGCGGCGTCGCAGGACAGAAAGCTCCCTGTCTTTCATTTTAAGTATATCTTTTCCGTCAATGCAAATTTCTCCATCGTCAGGCTTATCCAGTCCCCCCAAAAGATACAAAAGTGTTGATTTACCGCTTCCAGAGGCTCCCATGAGTGCGATAAACTCTCCTTTTTGTATGGAAAGAGATATATTTTTCAATACATTTGCTTTATTGTCCGAATTTCCAAAGCTTTTAGATACATTCTTTATTTCAATTAAATTTTCCATATTGCCTCCTATTCGTATTTTAACCTGTCTGCCGTATTCATTCTCATAAGTGAACAAATAGGCTGTATTGACATAATCATCATAATAATTACAACCATTCCAATAAAAATCAATATACCTGCTGCATCAAAATAAACAGGTATGCTAAGGTCAAGAACCTCCAGCAGCTTTGAAAGAATTTTTACAATTATACCTCCTGAAATTACGGATATAATCGAAGCGACAAATGCCAGCACACCCATTTCACCTATAATCATGCCTGCTAACTGTTTTTTACTCATTCCGGAAGAATGTAATATGGCAAATTCCCGTTTTCTGAGTTCAAAGCTTATTGACTGGTTTCCTGCAATAGAAATTACCATTAATGCAATTCCAAGAAAAATAAGGCAATAGAGTACCATTGTGACGGAGCTGTTCTCACTTTCCTTCTCTGCATAATATTCTGCCGCAGTTTTTAATTCAGCACTTTCATCTGCAAGCTGTTTTGATAACCGGTTCGATATACTTCCATCATCAGTTTTCAAAAGAAGGATTGAAGGATAGTCATGATATACAGATTTATAATCTTCCATGTTCAATAATATTGCATTACAGCGCATATCATAATAGACGCTGTCACATTCTCCTACAACCTTAAGCTTCAGAGTCTTTGGTCTGACAGAAGCGGACTTAAGGATAATTTCAATATTATCGCCAACAGAAATTCCAAGTCTCCTCATTACTGCACCATCCATTACTGTGGTTCCACTTTCAATTGTTTCAGGAAGGTCATGAATTCCGCTAAACATTCTAAAACCCTCATATCCGAATACCGAAGCTGTCGTCATACTGTTATTTATCTTAATATCTTCCTCTGTATAATATATCATTTCAGAATCAGTAATACCCTTTGCATTCTTAATACTCTCATACCTTTCTGCATTATGTGTAAGACCCGAAATAATTATATCGCTGCTGTAATTATGTACCGAGTACAGTCTGTCAACCGAAACCGCAAGAATAAATACCGCTGCGGTAAGCGAAATTACTGACGTACACAGCACTGCACCTGAAACAGAGGCTCTCTTGGTTCCTGACTGTATAAGCGACAGTCGTAAAACCGGGAATTTACCACCCCTTGAAAACTTCTCTGCAAGCTTTGAAACAGCTTTAAGAATAACCGGAATAAGAAAACATATTCCTACCTCAAAGCACGCCAGGGCTGCAAGATTAATAATAAATCCTCCCTCAATCATGTAAAGCACAACAGAAGCAATCAAAAGTATCACTCCAATTATGGATTTGGGCAACGATAAATTATAACAGGTATCCTTGTTTGCAAATATAATGTCCCTGACCGGCTGACCGGCTGTCCTGACAATCGCAAAAACAGAACATGCACAGCCTATAATTACCGTAACACCGGCTCCCACAAACGGAATATACAACGGAATATCATAGCTTGTATTATAATGAATATTTACTGCTACAACATTTCCTATTATCATATCTTTAATAATATAGAAAATAACACCTCCGGCCATCCCGCCAAGAATCCCATAAACAAAGCTTTCCATAAGAAGTGCCATTGACGCGGTTGCCTTATCTGCACCGATACTTCTAAGGGTTCCCACAACAGGCATTCTCTCTGTAACGATATTCTTGGCAAAACCTGAAACAATAAAAATCACCATAAGAAATACAACCGCAAAAATCGCAAAGAAAGCACTTCTAAGACCTGAAATCATTTCATTTATATCCATACCGCCTATTATCTGCTGGGAGTTGGAATCCGGATATTTCTGAGAAATTTCATTAAAGACATTCGTAATTTGCGTATCGTCAGTTACGTCAATATACAGGGTATTACATGTATTCTCTTTATTACACATTATTTCATTTGCTTTTTCTGACGTAACAATAACAGCCTGGGACATAAATGAAAGGAAATTCTCACATGGAATAATATCTTTTACCGTAAAAACGAGCTCCGAACCGTCAACACATGGAATTAATACACTATCTCCTTTTTCATATCCAAACATTGCCGCAACTATTGAAGTGATAATTATTTCATCATCTTTTACAGGCTCGCATTCGGGAATCAGACCGAATTTATAAGCCTCAACTGAGTCAAGTCCCAACACTGTAATCTGCTTCTTCTGGACATATTTATAGTTCTCTATGCTGTGAAGCTGTAAACCTACTCTTGTCATATTTACATAAAGTACATCCGTATTATCTGCAATGACTTCATCCGTTTTAAAACCATCTTCCAAGAAAGACATGATATCTGCCTTACCGGTTGATGAACGGATCTGTTCCTCAACAATTCTGCCTGAGGTGATATTAATCGTAAGACATAATGAAAATGCCAATGAAACTGCTGTAAGGCATAATATCATAATAACTGTCCGGACCGGCTTTATCCTAATATTCTTAAGCGTGTATTTAAATATAAGTTTCATAATCTCACCATATCCTTAAACGTTTATCGGGTGCAACATACATTTTATCATCTTCCGTAATATCATAAGCGGAATAAAACTTATCCGTAGCTGACAGAACAGCATTTACACGGATTTCTGCCGGACTGTGAACATCATCCGACAACCTGCTGACTGCATCCGTATCATAAGAAAGTGTTGCCCAGATTACAGCATAATTCTCAAATATCCTTTGCAGCTCATCACGCTCATCAGTCATCGAAGCAATGACATGTAAAGCCCCTGCATCCGCAATATTTTCATCCACAGTGAAGCTACCGTCAATACCATATACATTCATAATTGTCTGATTTCCAAAGTAGTCTGCTGCCGTTCTTTTCATGTCATCAATTCTTACACCATCCTCTTCTCCGGTCCATTCAGGGTTATAGCAGCCCTTTTCATCGAACTGTATTCCCTGTCCGTCAAATGCATGTGTCATTTCATGTGCAATTACCGTACCCAGTCCTCCGAGGTTAGTATACAAATCTCCATCCTTATAATAATAAGGCTCATTAAAAAGTGCTGCTGTGATTGTAATGCTGTTATTTCTTACGTCATAATAGGCATTAACTGTCTGTGGTGTCATATCCCACGTTCCTCTTTTCACTTCTGTACCATATAAATCAAGATTTGCTGATACTTCTGCACTTTTAATGCTGATTCCGCTTTCAAGAAGGCTCCCTGAAACAACACAATTGCTGTAATAATCTTCTTCAGGACAGCCAATATTAAGCTTCATGCATTCTAATTTTAATAATAACCGGTCCCTGGCCTCTTCACTTAACTGCTCCGTATCGGTTATTACATTACAATAGGCAGCTTTAACACTTTCCGTAAGTTCTGTTACTGCATCAATTGTCTCCCTGTCACAATATTTCTCTGCATAAATGTTTCCTACTTCCCACGCAAGTGCCTTTTTCACTATAATAACTGCTCTTTCCTGTTCACTTTTGTAGCTGTTTTGCGTATTTAGCATTTCACTATATTGTTCCGGAAGATAATCCGAATAACTGTACAGCAAACGGCAAATGGCATAACTTTTCCATATTGAAAGATATTCATCCGTAAGATATGTATTAATTTTCTCTGCCTGTGCCATATCATAAATTACTATCTGCTCTGCATTGCCCACTCCAAATTCCTCAAGCATGGATAACACATCCACATTATCAAATATCTCCTGTAATTCCTGTGGATTGCAGCTGTTATATGCCTCCGTTATGTCCATTGTCTGAATATCAGATGTGCTTTTGGCAATATCAAGAATCATACTGACAATATCGTATGCATCTTCTGTTTCGCTTCCATACACTTCAAGAATCGCAGCAATTACTTTCTGCATATTCTCCGCACTATCCGCTGTATTTAATAAATCCTCAGCAGGATATAATAAATCCATCTGTTCCAGATAAACCGTGTATGTACTACTGTCATAAATATCCGGTGCAATATATGGATAACACAACACATCACATCCATACTCCCTGTATAAAAGACCACAGGCAGTCACAAAATCATTGATATTTTCACAATTCTCGACCTCCATTAGTCCCTTCATAAGCGGTGCTGTACCCGTATTTTCCCGTGCATCCGTATCAAGATACATAAGATACAAATCTTTTATTTTCTGCTCATCACTTCCAACCGGATAATTCTCTTTGCTGTCTGCAATTTCTGTAATTTCATCCGTTAACTGCTTATCAATATTATATTGAACTATTTCCCCACTGCTATATTCTGCCATATCAGCAGGGATATTATTGTTCCATAGAAAATCGAAATTTACATATCCATAGAAATCATCCTCAAGCCTTATTCCTGCACTCTCCCTTGTATAATCAGTTGTATCATAGGATGGCGGTGTGTAATACTCATACGCAGGTGAACATGAACACAACATTAATATACAAAGCAAAGGACTGAATATTTTTATTATTCTGCCATTCATAATAAAAGCCTCCCGTTCTTATCAAAATACGTGCTAATAACAATTTTAGCGTCAAAACGGAATTCATTGTGTTTTCTGTGGTAAAATTACGGATTTACGGGGTAAAATTTTCATTCTCTAATTCATATAAAAAAAGAGTATCCCAAAATCGAAGATTATATAAAACCATCTGTTTTGTGATACTCAAACTGATTCATCAGTAATATTAATTCATACTTTTTTCGATAAAAGAATTCCTCTGTTTCTCAAAGAACGTATCTATCTCCTGTTTAATAAGCTTTGGCTCCATACTTTTAAGCAAATAGCCCTCCGGCTTTAATTCCATTACCTTCATGATGCTCTCTTTATCATTCTTATTGGTAAGAAAAATAACCGGCACATCACAGAATTCCGTTTCGGTACGGATCATTTGCAGAACCTGACTACCGTCTACAACAGGCATTTCATAATCAAGCAGTACCAAATCGGGTCTGTTGGTTGCCAGATATTTAATTGCCATCGCACCTGAGTTAGCCAGTATAACCTGATATTTATCCTCAAGCAGGCCCTTTACATTACGAAGTACCGCTCCCGAATCATCTACTACAAGAATTTTTTTCTTAACATGTCTTCCATGCTTTTTAATAAATTCATCCATTGTCTTAGCCAACAATTTGACATCAATCGGTCTTTGGAATACATCCTGAAGAATATGTTCCGGCAATATGTTTTTTAATGCTGATACATCCTCTCCCATATAGAATATAGGAACATTATCCTCAAGCGCCTTATCACGCAGATATACCAATTCCTGCGATTTCTCATTAACATCACTCTCCATATACAGAAGAACTGCTTCATAAACATCCGTTACTTTGGATATTTTCTGTATATCAAGTTCAACTGCTATTGCATTATAACCGCGCTCCTTTAATTGTTCCATTGTAGAATTTACAAAAAAACTGTTTTTCTCAATTACTACCAGTATATTCTGCATCATATTATCTGTCCCTTCTATTATTACTCATGCATTTCATAATTAATATCCTCGTCAATAAGCATTAACATTATATCTGCAATATCGGGATCAAACTGGGTCGATTTACCCTTCTCAATCTCACCTCGGACAATCTCCTGAGACAGCAGGTCCCTGTAGCTTCTGTTGGAGGTCATCGCATCATATGAATCTGCAACTCCGATTATTCTTGCTATCTCCGGGATATCTAAGCCTGACAGCTTATCCGGATAGCCTCTTCCGTCAAACCGCTCATGATGCCATCTTGCACCAATTGCAATATCCGGTATTTCGGAAATTTTCTCAAGAATTCTTCCACCAATTGCCGGATGAGTTTTAATAATTTCATATTCTTCATCAGTCAATCTTGAAGGTTTATTAATTATTTCATTAGGAATTCCTATTTTACCGATATCATGCAGCAATGCCGCATATTGAAGCTGTTCCAGCTTCTCTCCGGAATAGCCCATGCGCCTGGCAATCATTACAGAATATTTCGCAACTCTCGTTGAATGTCCATTGGTATATGAGTCCTTTGCATCAATTGTATTTGCAAGTGCCTGAACCATCTGTAACGACATCCGTTCAACACTTTCACGACGTTTCTCTGCAACATCCGTCTGCTTTGCGACTTCTTCTCTGAGATTCTGCTGAAGGTATGACAGCTCAAGGATTCTGCGGATTCTCTGAACGGCAACTCCCTTTCTGAATGGCTTCTTAAGGAAATCAATCGCACCTTCGCTAAAACCCTGCATCTCAGTCTTCTCATCTTCATCGGATGTCAGGAAAATAACCGGAATATCCTCATAGTTCCGATTCTCCTTCAATGCACGAATAACATCATGTCCGTCCATTTCAGGCATATGTACATCCAATAATATTAAATCAGGCACATTATTTTTTATCTGCTCCAAAGCTGCTTTACCTGATCCCACAGCAATTACACGATATTCATCCTGCAACATAGCCATTACAGCCTTACAGTTAATTGAATCATCATCTACAAGCATTATAAGTGACTTATCCGTATTATTGCAAGCATGTAAATGCTCACACATCTCCTGTGTAAGATTCAGAACATCCTCCATAGCCACATCTGCCATATATTCACTAAGCTTCGTAACCATAGGCTGCATTTCTGCCGGAAAGCTATAGCTCTCAAGCTCACGCATTGCAGCATCAGCACCATCCAAATCAAAACAATCCATTGCATCATGCAGACGCATCAGTGTCTGCTCCATAATTTCTATAGAAACGCTCTGTTGATTTGTATGCTCATCTTTTCCGTATTCCTTAAGCACTTCCTTATAGCTTCTGTATAATTTCAATACCTCAGGTGTACGCTTAATAATCTCTTCCTGCTCGCCTGCGTTTCCAAGCTGCTCCATCTGATAAAACAGCTCTGATAACTCCATTGCACCTATCATTCTTGCGGTATTCTTCAAGGCATGAACTTCTATAGTGTAATCACGAAGCATTCCATCTGCGAGACATTTTTCCAATTTAGTGCTTTTAGGTTCAATAAGTTTATGGAAATCTCCCAAAAGCTCAATAAAAAGCTTTTCAGAGCCACAGTTTTTGACTCCCTCTGAAACATTCAGCCCCTCAATAACCGGTAACTCATTACATTCGGTCGCAGCTGCCGCTTCTTCTGTTTGCAATTCCTCTGTTATTACCAAATCCTTTGGAAGCCATTTAATAATACATTTACAAATTTCCTTGAGCTTAATAGGCTTTGCAACAAAATCGTTCATATTCTCCTTCATGAACATATCTTTTGCTTCTGCAGTGGCATTAGCAGATAATGCAATAATCGGTAATTTCTGATATTTTTCATCTTCTAAACTTCTTATTGCATTCGTAGCTTCAACTCCATCCATAACAGGCATCATATGATCCATAAAAACAATATCATATCGTTTTCCCTGCACCATTTCTACTGCTTCTTTTCCGTTACATGCAGTATCAATCTGCATTTTAAACGGTTCTAAAAGTCCCTTGGCAACTTTAAGATTCATCTCATTATCATCGACTACAAGTATCTGTGCCTCCGGTGCAATAAAATTCAGTGCTTCTTCGGCTATACTCTTAAAAGTCAGTTCCTCGTTATTAAGAAGCTGGCAGAAATTCAGGCTATATAATGGCTTATTCAGAATCGTTATGTCTCTGTCAGTTATATTTTCTGTCATAGGATTCTGTAACACACATAACCTGCAATTTATCCTGTCCAGCGTATGTCGTTCTTCCCCTGTTACAGATTGTGCTTTATCTGTTATCAGGTAAGTAACGTCTTTTATCGGCGTTTCTGTAAAATCAGTACACTTTACATTAAAAGCTTCTGCAAGACGCATGATTTGATTCTTCAATGCTTCATTGATAATTCTGATACCAATACTGCTGTGTACAGACTCGGATTTAAGCCTTGTAGCAGGCCTTGAATCTGCAGGCTTCTGCGGTACCATAAAATAGAACCGACTACCCTTTCCATATACGCTTTCAACACTGATTTTTCCATTCATCAGTTCTACCAGCTGCTTTGAAATTGCGAGTCCAAGTCCTGTTCCCTCTTTATAGTGATTCTTCCTGGTATCAACCTGTTGGAAGGAACCGAACAATTTACCTATGTCCTCTTCTTTGATTCCCTGTCCTGTGTCTTCAACAAAAAATGTCAACTCCATATTATCATCATTTGATGCTTTTACTTCTACTGAAAGCTTTACATATCCGGTTTCAGTAAATTTAATTGCATTATTCATAAGGTTTATGATAATCTGTCTCAATCGTTTACTGTCACCATTCAGCCTCGTCGGTAAATTAGTATCGATATCGTATAAAAGCTCTATATTCTTATCGCCAATACGATTCAAGAAAATCATGGATAAGTCGTTGAACATGGACAGGGGCTCATATTCTTCCTCGATGATTTCCATTTTACCTGATTCAATCTTGGAAAAATCCAAAATATCATTAATAATGGTAAGTAGTGCAGCACCTGAATTCTTAATATTATTCAGATATTCTCTTGTCTGTTGTGAATGATTCTCCCTAAGAAGTATATCCGTCATTCCGACAATTGCATTCATTGGTGTTCGTATTTCATGTGACATATTGGACAGAAATGTTGACTTTGCCTCATTGGCAGCCTCTGCTTTTTCCTTCTCCATTTGTGCAGTCTGTGCAATTAAAGCTTTTTCATGATAATATGAACGCTTATTACCCTGAATAATTAAGATAACCACTGTAATAGTTAATGCAAAACTGGTCATACCCATAAAAAACATCTGATAAGCTATATATGAAATAAATATCTCATTTGATTCATTGCTGACAGGCAGTGTTGTTATAGTATTTGAATAAACCATCATCAGCACGCCTACACCACACAACAGCCAGAATTCCCATCTGTGCAGATGACGATTCTGTATTTCCTCAGCAAATTTATCACGCCAATTCTTTCCTCTGAAATAAAACAACAGAAGCGCTATATATACAATTCCATAAAAAACAAGTCTGTATATCACTGTTGCCTCTTCTGACATATTCGTTAAAATTGACGGCATTATAAGGATAGGAACAATAAGTCCATTAACTATTCCGGCAACAGGAAAAGCTATTAACAAGCCTATTAGTTTTCGTTTCTTTCTTCCAAGTGAAACATTAAGTCCTCCTGCCAAAAAAAGCAGAATCTGTCCAACTTCTTCACTCAACAAAAAGGTTGTAATCAATACTGTTACAAAAGCTATAAAATAAAATATTCTCTGTTTCTTTTTCTCCATAGGAGGTTCAAGAAACACATATCTTTCTGCCATTAACATACTAATAAGCATAAATGCCACTTCCAGTATCATACTTATCGTATAAAGAACATCTATTAACATAATCAAAATCCCCATATCTCCAGTTTTTAATAATTATATATCATAGATTTTTAAAAATCAATTCAACAGAGTGCGAAATGACTAATCTGCGTGGCGAAATATAATTCAACGCTACTCTTTAATTTCATATAGCTGTCAATTATGCACAAAAAAAGGATTTAATTTTTGTTATAGGTTATGCGTTTAACCTTTGAAGTAAATTCAGATAAGATATAAAATAAAGATGCAGGCACTTTGACTCTTGTATTGAAGCTAAATAACACGAAAAAGGAGATTAAATATATGGAAAGAAAAATTATATTAAAACAGGACATACTTAACGCACTGTCAAATGTGGGAGTAACCCATGGTCAGACCATTATGGTTCATACATCCCTAAGCAGCCTTGGTTTTGTCTGCGGAGGTGCCGAGACCGTAATTAGGTCATTGCTTGAAAGTGTAGGAACAGACGGAACTATTATGATGCCAACACAGTCATGGAAAAACCTTGACCCTGCATGCGGTGTTCATTGGGAAGAGCCGGAAGAATGGTGGCAGCTCATCCGCGATAACTGGCCTGCATATAATAAGGACATTACTCCTACAAACACAATGGGAGCAGTTGCGGAAATGTTCAGAAAATGGCCCGGTACAGTAAGAAGTAATCATCCTGCCCGTTCCGTAGCGGCATATGGAAAATATGCAGAGTATCTCACAAAGGATCATGAACTCTCTAATATTTTCGGAGAAGGCTCTCCGATCGGGAAATTATATGAGCTTGACGGATATGTACTTTTAATCGGAGTAGGCTACGATAAAAACACTTCAATACATCTTGCCGACGAAAGAGCAGAGTATCCGGGTAAGCATACCTGCACAGAGCATAGTGCAGTTTATGAAAACGGAAAACGTGTATGGAAAGCTTATGACACCCTGTTTGTAGACGGTGAAGATTTTACTCAAATCGGTGATGCCTTTGAAAAAGAATGTGTTGTCCATAAAGCACCATTAGGAAATGGAATATTAACATTCATGCGTCAGAGAGATATTGTAGATTTTGCTGTATCCTGGATTGAAAAATATAGGAGATAATACCCTTGAACTGCACCCGGCGAGTTATTCTGATATTTTCCTATAAATGATTACCAAAAACCATTAAAAATGATTTCTTTGAATCAGGAAAATTATTATTTTTAGGTCTAACAAAATCAACTATTATAACAAATCCCGTCCTGCATATATTAATATTGTGTTGACACACTGTACCAATTGGGTTCTATTTCAACAACATTAATAAATTCAAAGCTATTAGTGCATTTTTCAGATATATTATCTGTACTATCTGAATTAAGTACATAAACGTATCCCCTTGAGTCTCCGGCAAATCCTCTGAATGTCCAAAAATACACTGCCGGAGACTCGTTCGTAAACATAACCATGCATACTTCACCTGTATCTGCGAGATGTGAACAATCTTCCGGAAGTGTTACTACTCCATTTTCTTGTATTTCTAATTCTTCATTTAATATAGCAGTTGCTATTGCTTCCCGTTCTTCTTTGTACTTTTCAAAATCATCACTCTCATATTTGCATGATGTAAAAAATATTGTTGATACAACTATAATGAACAATATCAATATTTTTTTATTCAATAACTTATTTATTTTTATGTGTTTCATTGTAAAATTCTATACCCCTTCTAATATTTATTTGATCCATTGGGTCATCAAAAATTTCACACCCTTAGCAACCTTTATCCCCTCAATCTTCTCATTCGCACTACTCTTCGCCGCCTCAATTACACTCTTAAACCTCTCTACCGCCGCATTTCCCACAGCACCCATACTGCATCCGTAATTCATGGATACCTGCTGTGCCTTCGCAATACCGTTATTGATATAGCTGTTGGCGGTTGCCTGTGAGATGGTATTGATACTCGCATAATTCTGATATGCGGTATTGCTTGCTACTGTCACTGCATTATTAAATGCATTCTGTGCGTTAAGCTGGGCAGACCACAGAACTGTTGCCGTGGCGTAGCTGCGAATCTGATTCAGGCTGTTACTGTCATAATATTGCTCAATGCCATTAACGCTTGTACTTGAATGACCCGATGGGTCAATATTGTTGACCGGGTTATTGTCGGCATAGGTGTAACGGTTCTGGCATAATGTTTCCTGAATTTACGGAATATGTCTCCACAACCTCCGTAACGGCTTCTATGTCTTCCTCTGAAAGCCCCGCTGCCTCCATTGTCTCAATATCTTTTTCTGAATACTGCACTTCACTGTGAAGCTCCAACTCATATTGGTCTGTAATATAATTCCAGTCCTGACAAAGCTCATCACTCAAGTATGCAGACAATGCCGTATTAGAACCGCCAAACAGCTGTACCATCCCCTGTCCGAAGCCATACCAGAATATTGAGTCAGCAGGGTCAGCATAGATTCTTTCATACCATGTTCTGACCTCCGGTTTATCTTCAGAAGGTGTATTTTCTATTCCATCATCTTCAATAGAGTTTGCAGTATTTTCATCTGACATCTCAGTATCAGGTAAAATAATATCCTCTGTTTTTCTTTATTATA
Source organism: Lachnospiraceae bacterium (assembly GCA_045129695.1). Taxonomy (GTDB): domain Bacteria; phylum Bacillota; class Clostridia; order Lachnospirales; family Lachnospiraceae; genus Eshraghiella. The sequence continues at coordinate 99,083 of JBGVJZ010000012.1, forward strand.
AAACAAACAAATCTATTTGTATGTTGAATTTTGTAGAAAAAAACACCTTTTTTGCCCCAAAATCTAGGTTTTTCTAGTTTTTTGTAGATTTAACTAAAAAAAAGAGTGTAATCAAAGTGTTAAGTTTCTATTGAAACTTACTCACTCTGAATTACACTCTCTAAATGTTAATCAAAAGGCTATGTTGTATATGTAATTGTTACAGATACAGAAGTCGAGCTATACATTCCATTAATGCTAAATCCTCTATCGGTAGTTTTTAAATATTCACCTACTTTATCACATGTAGTCTGTCCGTCAAGACCTTCTCCGTCAAGCATAATAACATAAGTTCCTGACTCTGTAGCTGTTACAAGCTCCGTATTCAAATCTTCATATGTAGTTATTCTATACACATCCTTATATCCTGAAAGCTTATACATAAGTTCATTATACTCTGTGGAGGTTCCAAACGCATTAGGCTGTGTCTTCACATATTTCTCCGCCGTATGTGTATTACTCATAACATTGTTCGGACACAGAAGATATGTATATGCCATATTGTATCCATCCGAATAATTACTTGTTCCGTTAACAATAGGGTCGTCCCATGTCACATCTACCAGATACCATTCATTATTAAGCCGGACTGCATTCCATGCATGGGATACTGCACCGGTTCCATTATCAGCCGAACCAGCAATAAATGTACAGGGAATTCCCATTTCACCCATGAATACATAAAAAGCAACTGAATAACTCTGACATACACCAATCCTTTTATACAAAATATTATACAGATGATTACTTGAATCAGAACGCTTGTAATAATCCTCGTCATAAGTTGTATTTTTCACGATCCAGTCATGAACAGCCTTAATCTTCTGCGGTTCACCCATATCTGCAGTTATTATACTATTAATTATTCTTCTGACTTCCTTAATCTCTTCCTTGGTTATATTACTATATGAAGCAAGCTCCGTATATAAATTCGTTACTTCATTCGAAACAGCCTGTGTCGTAGGTTCTTCTGTTGTGGAATCTGGTGTTGTAGACACTACAGGCTTGGTTGTAGCCGGTTCAGTGACTAATGGATTAACTGTAGTTGGCTGCTCAGTTGGTTTAACTGCTGCCGGCTGTGTTGGCTTAGCGGCCGGTTCAGTCGTTGTTATCGGCTGTGTCGGCTTAGTAGCCTGCTCCGTAGCTGTTGGCTTGGTTACATTCTCCGTAACAGAAGGCTTGGTTGTAGTCTCAGCCTCGGTATCATTCTCTGGAGCATTTGAAGTATCACGTTCAGTTTGTGCAACTGACTCATCTTCGGTATTATCCGTTGTTGAGTCTTCTATTGCTGATGATTCTTCGATTGATTCATCCGATTGTTCCATTGTACCATCAGTATTATCACCAGACTCAGTTGCTGTCTTATCTGTTGTCTCAGTTTCAGATATTTTCTCTTTATCACCGGCAGAAGCCTCATCGCCCCATTGTGCTGTCTGTTTATTCTCATCAGTCGTTGAAATCGAAACAAATCTCGTACAGCCGCAGGCAGACAGAATCATTGCCCCAATTATAAGAAAAATCAGACCTGTTTTTCTAAATTTGCCCATCCAAATACCTCCTAATAAATAATTCTGCTGTTATGACAGGTAAAATAAATAACCTGATACTCTTTCCCAATCATTTTTAATAATTCCATTCCACCATTAGTCTTTTCTTCATCAAGATTCACAAATGGATCATCAAATATAACAAATGGCTTCTCTTCCCTATACATGGCATCAATCAAAGCCATACGCATACATATGCCGATTAAATCCTTATATCCGGTACTGAAATATTCCTTGCTTCTTGGGAGTCCCAGTTCTTCAATGGTAATATCACCATTAGCATCAATCAGATATTCATCCGCAGATTTTCCGGTAAGTATATTATAATATTTATCAAAACCTTTCGTAACCGGCCCCATATATTTTCTTGTAAAAGAAACCTTTGCCACACCTAATAGTTCTTTAGATTTCATGGCAAGTCTGTATTTCTGCTGTTCTCTGTTAAATAGCGCTTTAAGTTCCGCAAGGCGTTCTTCCTCAACAGATATTTCATCACGTTCTATCTGCAGCTTCTCCAGCCTCGTTGTATAGTCAAGGATATTCTTATGTACAGTTTCCAAATCAGAAGAAATAACATTCAATTGTCCGTCCAAATTCTCCATTGAATTCAAATCACTGTTATCTGAAATATTCATTATAGAATCAATATCATGCCGTGCCTCAAAGTTCTTCCTGATACTGTCGAGACGTTCGAACTCTCTGCGACACTCCTGATAGCGCTGCAGATTTGATTTAATTTCATAAAGAAATCCGGAAACATCATTCACATCATAACTAATAATATTATAATATTTTCTAATAAAAACGTCAATTTCTCCTTGAGTTGTTTTAATTTCCTCATCATTTGCAAGCAGAAGATTCTCCTTCTCTCTTTCAAGAAGCTTTTGATATTCATCTGTTTTTGATTGCAGTTCTGATAGATTATTCGCAACATAATATTCATCATAAATATATCCATACATTTGCAGAAATTTTCTGAGTTCTTCCTGCGTAGCCCTAATAAATTCTTCATCCTTAAGTAGCTTTGCTTCTTCCCCTTCTAAATCTGTATCAGGTTCATCCTTACTCCCAATACTATTATTTCTGCTATATAAAACAGCTCCGCATGCAACTGCCATAACACCTGTTGTCAACATAATAATTCCTACTATTCTGTGTATAAATAATACACCGATTCCTGCAAGCAAAAGAACAATTCCTGCAATTATTACAGGCAACAGATTATTTTTCATTGAATTCTTTTGGGCCTGTTCTGCCAGTATTGAACGTTTAAACTCCAGATTATCACGTTTAATTGAAAGCATATTTTTCTTATCGGTGCGCATATTCCACTTTGAAACATATTCATTAATCTGTTCCTGTGTAGGAAAACCATTCTTAAAAAGCTCTTTATATTTACTAAGTCTGTCTATTTCTGCATCAGACAAACGGCATCTTGCAATTTCATTAGCATTATTCTGTATTGTAACAACATTTTTAAGATGTGTCTGCACTACATTATACTCAGGAATATCACCGTTAAAAAACTTTTCTGCCGCTTCAAGTTTTCTCTTCCACTCTTTATATTCTCCTAAAATTCCAAGATATTTCTCCTTTAGTACAAGCATGTCCTTAATTCTGCTTAACTGTGCTTTGTCAGCCTGCAATTGTTCCTGCACTTTTCTAAGCTCATCATAACGTTGTTTTTCATTATTTCTAAGCTCCAGGTTCTCGATAAGACTTTTATCAATTACCTCTCCCTGTCGGCAATGTTGCTCCATTTCTGCAATTTCTGATTTCAATTTATGAAGACTTCCCGTTTTCCTTGTAGGGGACATACTGTTAAGCATATCTTTAAATTTCATATCCACTTTTTCAAAGTTATTGATATCGTCAGTATTTTCAGAAAGATTTCCAAGCTTCGCATTAATTCCGTCCGTAATTCTGGTATCACAGTCATTCTGGGATATATAAACAGAACGGGCAAAGGACTTACCGTCAAGCTTAAAAAGGTCAATTCCGGTATCGGCAGAGAAATCATCTGTTTCAAGATTGGTCTCATAATCCCTCAAACTGAACTTATCATCCTTATCCTTAGCCCCAAAAGTACGTGCTAATATGTATTTGTGTCCTTCCGTTTCAAAGGTCAGTTTTCCGCCATATACGCCTCCCTGCCAGGGTGTAAATCTTCTTCTCTCATTATTAATCTCATCGCGGGAATTTGCATTTTCAAACCCGAAAAGCATAACACGTATAAATGCTGCCAGAGTACTTTTACCCCAGCCGTTTTCTTCGCGTATAACATTACAGCCCCCGGTAAAATCAAAATGGCTGTTACTGATTTTGCCAAAATTCTCAATATCACAGCTGATTAATCTCATTAGCCAATCTCCTCTCCCTTCAATGCCTGAATTCCGTAACGGATAACCTCAGCCTTTTCCTCATCACTAAGACTGTCATCTGCTTTGACTGTACGGACAAATTCCCCTTTGAGTGATTCATCATATATAAAATCATCATAATTAATCACAAATTGTGACTCATCTTTAATCTTTACATAATAAAATTCATCTTCAAACTGCTTCAAAAGCAATTCCTCATCCTTCTCACACTCCACATTAACATTTCCGGTAAGAAGAATTTTCACCAGATGTTTTTCTGAAAGTGCTGATGCTCTAATAACTGCTTCTATCCTGTCAGCAATGTCCATTGAACCAACGCAACCGGAAATATCGACTTCCAGTGTATACAGATTCCTATGTGCAATAGAAACAAATTCTTCTGTAAAGCTTTTATTCTCTACATCAATATCAAGAACTACAAAGCCATGCTCACCGCATTCATCAAATCCCCTGCCTTCAAGGCATCCCGGATAGCAGTACACACCCCTTGCATCAAGCTTCTCCCTCTTATATGTATGTATATGTCCAAGTGCAAGATAATCAATTCCTTGATTCTGTAATCCCCTAAGATTTACAACCTCCGCTTTATCCCTGGCTGCTCCTGCTGCCTCCTGACCATGAAGTACTACAATATTAAAATCCTCTGTATTAAGTACAAGACTATTATAGATTCCTGCTGAATTCTCAGAATTAAGCTCTACTCCTGTAACAGTTATGGTTCTGCCATTCTCATCGCCCAGCTTATATCCTGTCCAGCTGTCTCCAAACATTCTAAGATTCTCCGGAATATGCTCCAATCCTCCCAGAAAGCTCTCTGCATCATGGTTACCCTTAAGGTAGTAAAAAATAATTTCAGGATTATTAACAATCTCATGGAATACAGCATTTCTCGCTGTAACAGAAATATTCTTCTTATCATACAAATCTCCGGCAATAATAATTGCAGAAACATCATGCTCTGCTCCGTAACGCACCATATTGCGGAATGTATTAAGAAGTTCCGCCTTACGCTCTTTAGCCTTAGCCGGTGTAAGGTGTGTATTCATAACAGAATCCAAATGTAAATCTGCGCAATGTATTATTTTCATAATTAATCCTTTCTCGTTGCACCATGTTCAATAGTGCTTTCCCCACCTATTTTAATTTCTATAAGTCCATAACAGCCATTTCTGAGATGGATAACATTTTCCACACCACTTTGGGCCCTCTGCCAGGATAGCACCTCTTGCCTATTATTATAACCATGTATAGCATCTTCATCAATATTTTTCGGTTGTTTGGTACTTATAAAAAACGGAGACTGTTACAAAATTTTCATTTTGCAGCAGTCCCCGCCACCTGTCTCAATATTTATTTAGTGTAGATTTATGAATCAAATGTATCCGCTAAAGATGCTCCGGGACTTACCATCGGGAACACCTTATCATCTTTCTCAATCTGACAATCAAGAACACAAGGAATATTCAATTCCATTGCTTCTCTTAATGCCGGCTCAAATTCTTCCTTCTTAGTAATTCTGTAAGCCTTAGCTCCCATTGCCTCTGCTAACTTAACATAATCAACCTGATCATCAAGTACAGTGAAGGAATAACGTTCACCATAATATAAGGTCTGCCACTGTCTAACCATTCCGAGAACATGATTGTTAATGATAACCTCGATAACCGGAATATTATATCTTGTTGCAGTTGCAATTTCATTCATATTCATACGAAAACATCCGTCTCCGGCAATATTAATAACCGTCTTATCCTTACGCCCCATCTTGGCACCGATTGAGGCACCGAGTCCATATCCCATTGTTCCAAGTCCGCCGGATGTAAGAAGTGTTCTTGGCTTGCTGTATTTGTAATACTGTGCAGCCCACATCTGATGCTGACCTACCTCTGTAGTGATAATTGCATCACCCTGCGTTATCTCATAAATCTTCTCGATAACATATGGACCTGTAAGGATGTCCTTATTATATTTGAGCGGATACTGCTCCTTCATATCCATAACCTTATTAACCCACTCTTCATGGTTAAGCTGTGAAAGATTAACATTAACAGCCTTAAGAATTTCCTTAATATCTCCAATTATGCTTGCGTCAACACGAATGTTTTTGTTGATTTCCGCAGGGTCAATATCAAATTGAAGTATCTTTGCATTAGGTGCGAATCTTCTGGTATCTCCGGTAACGCGATCAGAGAATCTTGCTCCTACAACTATTAACAGGTCACATTCCATTACTCCAAAATTAGATGTCTTAGTTCCATGCATTCCAAGCATACCGGTGTATAATGAATTGGTTCCGTCAAATGCACCCTTGCCCATTAAAGTATCAGTTACAGGGGCATTCACCTTCTCTACAAATTCCTTAAGTTCTGAATCCGCACCGGAAATTACGGCACCACCACCTACGAAAATAAAAGGCTTTCTGGCTGCTTTAATCATCTCTACGGCATTAGCAACAGCTTCTGGGGTGATATCCTCTTTGGAAAGCTTAATTTCAGCGGGAAGCATTTTGTTATACTCAGCCATTTTAGCTGTAACATCCTTAGGTATATCCACAAGTACCGGACCCGGCCTGCCTGTTTTTGCAATACGGAATGCATTTCTGATAGTATCAGCAAGCTTATTAACATCACGAACCACAAAATTGTGCTTGGTAATCGGTAATGTTACACCCGCAATGTCAATTTCCTGAAAACTGTCCTTACCAAGAAGCGGAACACCTACATTACATGTAATTGCAACAACCGGAACTGAATCCATATATGCGGTTGCAATTCCGGTAACAAGATTGGTTGCTCCGGGACCTGATGTGGCAAAGCATACGCCCACCTTACCCGTTGCTCTTGCATATCCGTCTGCCGCATGGGATGCACCCTGCTCATGGGATGTTAAAATATGTGTAATCTCGTCTGAATGTTTGTAAAGCTCATCATATACGTTTAAGATTGCTCCTCCCGGATAACCAAAAACTGTATCTACGCCCTGTTCTTTAAGGCATTCTATAATAATCTGTGAACCATTTAACTGCATTGTATCTTTCTCCAAACCTTAACATTATTTATATTACATTTTTATACATTTAGAACTGCACCTTTATCTGCTGATGTTACCATCTTTGCATAGCGTGCAAGATATCCTTTGGTAACCTTAGGTTCTCTTGGCTGCCATTTTGCTTTTCTCTCAGCAAGAACTTCATCACTTACATCAACATTAATTGTGTTGGCAGGAATATCGATCTTAATAATATCGCCTTCTTCAATAAGAGCAATAGGTCCACCCACTGCTGCCTCCGGTGATACATGTCCGATTGATGCTCCACGGGATGCCCCTGAGAAACGTCCGTCAGTTATAAGTGCAACACTTGAACCAAGTCCCATACCTGCAATTGCAGATGTAGGATTAAGCATCTCCCTCATACCAGGACCACCCTTTGGACCTTCGTAACGTATAACAACAACATCTCCTGCTACAATTTTTCCACCCTTAATAGCAGCGATTGCGTCCTCTTCACAGTCAAATACTCTTGCAGGACCTTCATGTACAAGCATCTCTTCAACTACTGCCGAACGTTTAACTACACAGGTATCAGGAGCAATATTTCCACGAAGAACTGCAATTCCTCCGGTTACACTGTATGGATTCTCAACAGGTCTGATAACCTCAGGATTCTTGTTAATACAGCCCTTAATATTCTCACCAACAGTTTTACCGGTTGCAGTAATAAGGTCAAGGTTAAGCAAATCCTTCTTAGCAAGCTCGTTCATAACTGCATAAACACCACCGGCTTCATTGAGCTCTTCCATATATGTATGTCCTGCAGGGGCAAGATGGCAGAGGTTAGGAGTTCTTGCACTAATTTTATTGGCAATATCGAGGTTCAAATCAACTCCTGCCTCTCTTGCAATTGCAGGAAGGTGAAGCATTGTGTTGGTAGAACAGCCAAGTGCCATGTCAACAGTAAGTGCATTCATAAATGCTGCCTCTGTCATAATATCAAGAGGACGGATATCCCTCTCTAATAATTCCATAATCTTCATTCCGGCATGCTTTGCAAGCTTGATTCTGTCTGAATATACAGCAGGGATTGTACCATTACCCTGTAGTCCCATACCGATTGCCTCAGTAAGACAGTTCATACTGTTAGCGGTGTACATACCTGAGCATGAACCACAGGTAGGACAAGCCTTATTCTCATATTCATCAAGTTCCTCCGCCGAAATCTTACCTGCCGTATAAGCACCAACAGCCTCAAACATGCTTGAAAGACTGGTCTTGCAGCCTTTAACATGACCTGCAAGCATCGGTCCTCCGCTGACAAATACTGTAGGAATATTAAGTCTTGCTGCTGCCATTAATAAACCCGGTACATTCTTATCACAGTTGGGAACCATAACAAGTCCGTCAAACTGATGTGCCGTTGCAAGACATTCTGTTGAATCTGCAATCAAATCTCTTGTAACAAGGGAATATTTCATTCCTGTGTGTCCCATTGCAATACCATCACATACTGCGATTGCAGGAACTACAACCGGAGTTCCCCCTGCCATTGCAACACCTAATTTAACTGCTTCTACTATTTTGTCCAGATTCATATGACCCGGAATAATCTCATTATATGAGCTTACAATTCCTATTAAAGGCTTTTCCATCTCTTCTTTGGTAAAGCCCAAAGCATTGAACAGGGATCTGTGTGGAGCCTGCTGTAAGCCTGATTTAACTGCATCACTTCTCATATTATCACCTCTTATTATACTCTTGCTGCGATTAAATCGCCCATCTTATCTGTTCCGACTAATTCCATTCCGTCGGACATAATATCTGTTGTTCTGTAGCCTTCTGTAAGAACACTCTGAACTGCGTCTTCAATTGCCTTAGCTGCCTCGTCCTCATCAAATGAATACCGAAGCATCATTGCTGCTGAAAGAATTGTCGCAATCGGATTAGCAATATTCTTACCTGCAATATCAGGAGCTGAACCATGTGACGGCTCATATAAACCTAATCTGGTCTTACCGAGACTTGCACTTGAAAGCATTCCGATTGAGCCTGTAATCATACTTGCCTCATCGGATAAAATATCACCGAACATATTCTCTGTAAGAATTACATCAAACTGTCCCGGATTCATAACTAACTGCATTGCGCAGTTATCAACGAGCATATCTGTATATGTAACCTCAGGATAATCGGCTGCTACTTCCTTAACAACCTTTCTCCATAATCTTGAAGAATCAAGCACGTTAGCCTTATCAACACTTGTCACAACCTTGCGTCTCTTCATTGCAATATCAAAAGCCTTAATTGCAATTCTTCTAATCTCATTCTCATTATATGTAAGAGTATCTGTTGCGGTAAGAACTCCGTCAACCTCTTCTGTATGTCTCTCACCAAAATAAAGTCCACCTGTAAGCTCTCTCATGATTACCATATCGAAACCATCACCGATAACCTCGCCCTTAAGCGGACATGCATCCTTTAATTCATTATACAGATAAGCAGGTCTTACATTGGCAAACAATTCTAATTCCTTACGAATCTTAAGAAGTCCTGCTTCCGGTCTTAAATCAGGTGCAACATCATACCATCTTGAATTACCTACATTACCTCCGACAGCACCAAGCAAAACCGCATCACCTGACTTGGCAGTTGCAATTGCTTCATCAGTAAGTGGTACTCCATATTCATCAATTGAGCATCCGCCCATTAAAATCTTAGTGTAATTCAACTTATAACCATATTTCTTACCCGCCGCGTCCAGAACCTTAACAGCCTCTGCCACGATTTCAGGACCGATTCCGTCTCCCGGAATAAGGGTAACATTATAATTTCTCATAGTATCTACCTCTTCTATTTCTTCCTTAAAAACTATTAAACTAAATTATATAAAAGATTACACGAAAAAACAAGGATATGTTTTATTTAAATGAATTGATGAAATTTAATCTAAACCCATGCATTGTACCCTTTCTTCCTCTGTGAGCTCCCTATATTGTCCTTTGGGCAGATTCCCATCCAAAATAAGGTTTCCTATCTGAATTCGTCTCAGAAACAATACCCTGCAGCCCTCTGAGCGGAGCATCCTCTTGACTTGATGTTTTTTGCCCTCACTAATTGTCAGAAATCCAAAAGTAACCAATGGATTATATCTTGACTGCAACAGATTCCGCGGAATATCGTATTCTTCTTTCCCCTGCAAATCCCAAAACATTCCCTCTTCTATTATTTCAAGCTTTGCCGGAGAAGTCTTAGGTGCACCCTCCAATATCTCCACACCGCTCTCAATTCTTCGAACCGCCTCATCTGACAAGGTATTGGTTGCACAGAAAAAATATTTTTTAGGTACATGTCTTCCCGGCTGCATCAAAGCCTCATTCCAATGTCCGTCATCAGTAATTAAGAGAAGTCCCTCCGTATCCTTATCAAGTCTGCCCACAGGAAAAAGACCTTCACAGTCCAATTCTGTAAGGTAATCAAAAACAGTTTTATGCACTTCATCCCTTCTGGCGGTAATACAGCCGCCGGGTTTATTGAACATATAGTAACGCATGAACATTCTCCATAATAAATTCGCTCATGGAAGATATTGAAAAAGAAAAATATATGATTACAAACAACAGGGACTGCAACAAAATTTTCATTTTGCAACAGCCCCTTAATAACAGAATTTACTTCTCAGCTTTTTCAATCTGAACGATTGCTTCCTTCTTCATCGGAATTCTACAATTCTTATTGCTTCCGAACTCAACAATTACTGTATCATCAGTAATATCAATTATAACTCCATAGAAACCGCTTGATGTAAGAATACAGTCACCGTTTTCCATTGAATCCAGCATTTCCTGTTGCTTCTTCTGTTCCTTTTTCTGTGGTCTGATCATTACGAAGTACATTACAACGAATAAAACCACCACACTCACTAATGTAAATATTATTTCATTTGTTCCTGCAGCTAAAATCATTATTATTTCCTCCTAATTATTCTGCTGATTTGCTGTTAAGACCTTCAAGGGTCTTCTTCTTAAATTCGCTATATCTTCCCTCATCTATAGCAAGTCTTATTTCTTCCATAAGATGATTATAAAAATACAAATTATGGAGCACACAAAGCCTCATTCCTAACATTTCCTTAGCCTTGAGCAAATGCCTGATATATGCTCTGCTGTAATTGCGGCATGCCGGACAGCCACAGCCGTCTTCAATCGGTCTCGCATCCTTCTCATATGCGGCATTAAAAAGATTAATCTTGCCAAAATGAGTATATACATGTCCATGTCGTCCATTTCTTGAGGGATACACACAATCAAAGAAGTCAATTCCTCTGTCCACTCCTTCAAGAATATTAGCCGGTGTTCCAACACCCATAAGATATGTTGGCTTATTCTCCGGAAGGTGCGGCACAACAGAATCCAGAATTCTGTACATCTCCTCATGCGACTCACCAACTGCAAGTCCGCCAACTGCATATCCATCAAGATCAAGATCTGCAATTTCCCGGGCGTGACGAATTCTGATATCGTCATAGGTTCCACCCTGATTAATGCCAAAAAGCAGCTGCTTTTGATTAACCGTATCAGGAAGTGAATTTAACCTCGCCATTTCATTCTTACATCTTACAAGCCACCTTGTGGTTCTGTCAACTGATTTTTCAACATAATCCCTCGGAGAAGGATTCTCAATACATTCATCAAACGCCATTGCAATTGTTGAACCCAGATTGGACTGTATCTGCATACTTTCCTCCGGTCCCATGAAAATTTTACGGCCATCGATATGAGAGTTAAAAGCTACTCCCTCTTCTTTAATTTTTCTCAGACCTGCCAGTGAAAACACCTGAAATCCGCCTGAATCAGTAAGAATCGGTCTGTCCCAGTTCATAAATTTATGAAGTCCGCCCATTTCCTTAATGAGCTTATCACCTGTTCTTACATGGAGATGATAGGTATTGGATAACTCTACCTGACAACCTATTTCCTTCAAATCCGTAGTTGCCACCGCTCCTTTTATAGCTGCAACAGTACCGACATTCATAAATACAGGTGTCTGAATGGTTCCATGTACGGTTTCTAAGGTTGCTCTTTTTGCCGTTCCGTCTTTTTTAAGTATTTTGTACATATTTTAGTCCTGCTTCTTATATATTTTCTTAATATAATCAATTCTTGCCGTCATGTTCTGCAAAAGCAAGTCAGCAACTGTACAGGCTGCCATTGCTTCAACCACCACAACTGCTCTCGGAACAATCATCGGGTCATGTCTGCCTTTTATTGAAATCTCCAGCTCATTACCACTGTTATCAACTGTATTCTGAGCTGATGCTATGGAAGGAGTAGGTTTAACAGCTGCTCTGAATACAACATCACTGCCATCACTCATTCCCCCAAGAACGCCTCCTGCATGGTTGGTTCTTTTACATACTTTACCATCCTTCATGCAGAATTCATCATTATTCTCACTTCCCCTAAGCTTCACTACATTGAAACCATCGCCTATCTCAAAGCCCTTTACGGCACCGATGGACATAACCGCTTTGGCAAGGCCGGCATCCAATTTATCAAATACAGGTTCACCAATCCCTGCCGGAAGGTTATTAATAACACATTCAATAATACCGCCAAGCGAATCCTTATCTGAAAGTGCTTTTTCAGCCACCGCTCTTACATTCTCTGCTGCAACTGAATCCGGCATGGCAAACGGATTATTCTCTCTCTCAGCAATATCAAATCTGTTATAATCTATTTCAACTCCGCCGATATTTCTCGAATATGCAGTGATATTTATTCCAAGTGTTTCCAAAAGCTTCATGGCAACAGCTCCGGCAGCTACTCTGCCGATAGTCTCTCTTCCCGAGCTTCTTCCTCCGCCTCTGTAATCCCTGAAGCCATATTTGGAATCAAAAGTATAATCAGCATGTCCCGGTCTGTAATATTTTGAAATCTCCGAATAATCTGCTGAACGTTGATCCTCATTCATTACAACCACAGAAATAGGCGTTCCTGTCGTTAAGCCTTCAAAAACACCTGACAGAATACGTGCTTTATCGCCTTCCTTACGCTGTGTAGTGAATTTGGACTGTCCCGGCTTTCTTCTGTCAAGAAATTTCTGTATATCATCTTCACATAAAGGAATTCCGGCAGGACAGCCGTCTATAACGACACCAAGACCTGCTCCATGGGATTCACCCCATGTACTTATTCTAAAAATATTACCAAAAATTGAGCCTGCCATACAGATTCTCCCTTCGTATGTAATTCCTTCCGGTTAATAACAATCATTTTACATTTTAGTTTATTACCATCAATAAAGTCAATACAAATGTTTGTCTCAAAAAATTTAGTTAATTTTTTATAATCTTATTGATTTTTTTCAAATATTTTGTTATGCTTATTGATAACTTTTTATATAACATGATATTTCAAGGAGGCAAATTATGTTAGATACCCCAGATTTTACAAATGATTTTGATTCAAATGATGTTGCACAAAACAAAGTAACAGCAATTATTGGTTACATTCCACCACTTTTCTTTATTCAGCTTATTACTGCAAAGGGATCTAAGTACGCAAGATTCCATGCTAATCAGGGACTTATCCTCTTAATTGGCTATGCAGCTGTATCAATTGTTGTAACAATACTTTCTACAATTTTTAGTTTAATCGGCTTACGTTTTGTTGGAACCATTTTAGGTTTTTTGGAAGTTGTTCCTGTTCTTTTATCAGTATTTGGTATTGTTCAGACAGCAAAGAATCGTTCTAAAGAACTTCCTGTAATCGGAAAATTCAGAATTCTTAAATAATTACATACAAATTAAATAATTATATCCAAAATTAAAGGACTGTGGCGAAATTTCATTTGCCACAGTCCTTTTTATGTTATTTTGATATTTTATTGCCACAGTTAGGACAAAATGCAGCTTCCGGATTAGTTATCATTGTTCCGCAATTTCCACAGAACACCTTAAATTCTTCAGGCGAAGAATAGAACTCCTCCTTTGGTGCGTCAACTACTATTGTTTCTGACACAACCTCTGCCGGTTTCTCTGCTACAGGTGCAGCTACAGGCTCAACTACTGCCGTTGCTGCAGGCGGTTCAGCTGCGATTGGCTCTACCGGTGTCGCAACAACAGGTGCAGGTTCTGACTCCGGTACAGGCGCCTTGGTTCCGCAGTTTCCGCAGAACGCCTGACCCGGCTGCAATATATTACCACAATTTACACATCTTACTCTTCCATCTTCCACAGGTGCCATCTTGTGAGGAAGTCTTGTTCCACAGCTTGCACAGAAGGAAAGCTCCACAGTGTTATCTGCTTTACAATTCGTACATACAACAATTCCATTCAGGAATTTTCTTCTGGTCTCCATCTGTTCCTGCTGTTTCAAAACAGCCTCCAAATCAGAAAACAGCTGAATAAAATCCATATCCGGATTACTCTTTGTCTTGTTAAAATATGCTCTACCAATGGCATTGTATATTTCATTAACCCTCATCTGACTTGCCTGAAAATCTCTGGCAATATCATTTAACTCACGATTCACATTATTCTTCATTAATCACGCCTCCCGAAATACTTTTTCTATAGTATAACTTTATTTCAGTCATCGGTCAATCAATTTCAGCTTATTATTCCTCCAATTATTCCACCTGCAATGCTTATTATTGCAGCTATTATATTTTTCTGAACATCACCGCCAAAACCCTTATTTACAATAATAGACACAACAAACAGAACTGCAAAATACAATATTCCGATTACTGCTCCATTAAGCATGCGCCTGTTCCCTTTTATTTTGCCATAAATAAAACCGGCAACAATTGAAGCAATTCCATAAATTATTAATATAAAGAGCCGTACCTGAGCCTCTCCAAGCTTTAATTTCAACATAAGAAACGCTGATAATAATAACAATAATCCGGTTACTGCATAAGAAACAGCAAGAACCTTTAAAACTGCAAGAAATTTTTTACCCACATAATACCTCCAACCTCTCTATACTCTCAATATATTCCGAGAAGGTGGGGATATTCCTGTTTACTCGGCAAAAAATTTAATGATTCTGTAATCGTAAAAGCCCAGCGTCTTATATTCTACAATATACGAAATATCATTTGTCTTACCCGACTTATCAGGAAGGCTATTAACAACTGTATCTATATCAGACTCTGAAAATCCCATTGTACCCAGACAGTTTTTTATTGTCGGCTTACATTCTTCCGTAATATTATTAGTATTCTTTAAAAGAAGTAGTTCTACTTCTTTTAACTCTTCATTGTTTCCATACATTACCATGTAATTGGATGGCTGGTTATATCCAATCTCACCATTTATCTCGTCATATGCAATATCAGTGTAAAACATTACTACGCTGTCACAGCTTTCATTGGAATTACCAAAATCAAAAACCCAGCCATCACCCATATACAAATCGCATAGATACTCTGTTGTCTTAGAAACAGTGCCATAAATTGTACTGATGGAAATATCTATTACAGATAAATCAATGCAGCAATTAAACATCTCTACTATGTTATTACCTATATAACCGGATGGATTTTCATTAACCTGTCTGATATATGCATCATCAATTTCTTTAAGCTTATTGTAGAAATCCTCATATCCTCCGGATATAAGTCTCTCTTTAA
This sequence comes from Lachnospiraceae bacterium, assembly GCA_045129695.1. Lineage (GTDB taxonomy): Bacteria > Bacillota > Clostridia > Lachnospirales > Lachnospiraceae > Eshraghiella. The sequence continues at coordinate 114,681 of JBGVJZ010000012.1, forward strand.
GCTCATTATTTTTAGATAATAACACGAATGCATAGTTCGTTATTATAACTCCGTCATTATTTTCCAGACAGATTATATCATCCTTTACCACCCAGTGCTTATCTGTATAGAAGCTTTCGTTATAGTAATCCGACTTTTCTACTTCTAAAGTTATATTTTTTATTTTGTTATGTTCAACATAATCCTTTAAATATTCGGGTGAGTTAATTACCACTAAACCTGCATCACTTTTAATATAACTCTTAAGCTCAGTCTGCTCCATGCTCTCAATAACAAATGTCAGCATTTCATTATCTAATTCAACCAGATTGTCCTCATCATAGTTCCATAATATACTGTGTGGTCCGTCCGTATATACTTTAAGACCTGCATTATTATTCTTTGCAACCTGATTTATAAAATCATTCCCTGAGGAGCATCCGGTTAAAAGGGCAATTGAAAACAACATAACTACAATTATTTTTTTCATTTCTTATCCCCTCCTGCATTAAGATAATCATATTTACCACTGCTGCTTACAAATCTGAATAAAATAAACTCCATTACAACAAAAATTAATATGGTTAAAGGCACCATCATTTCTATATCCATTATTCCAATTCTAAACATCGGAAAAATAAATGCTCCATATAATCCCGCCATTACGATAAGTAATTTTTCCATAAATCTGCCTGCAACAATTTTACCATAGGTTCTGTCAGTTTTCAGAACAATAATATATGTTATTACTGTAAAAAGCACAAACATAATTCCTGAAAAAACAGCTCTTTCAATCATATATGCATAATACACATAACTTAAATCATATGCATCAATGACACTTACCTCACTAAATGCGTATGAAATACCTCCAATATGTGTTATTTTCTCATAAAAAGGTATTTCAGCAAAACATGTCTCCAACATTATATTATTAATAACACCCGGAATATATGTAGGCATAACAGCAATTCCAAGTAGTACAACACCTGCCACAATAATGTTTCTGCTTATAACACCAACAAAAACCGTAATCATATATATCATAAGCCATGTCAGTGTATTCTGGATTATATACATCCACCCATTGCCCAGACTGTCCGCTTTGCATAGTTCTTCATAATTATAGGACAGCATATTTATTTCACTATAATAATTAAAATGAATATTATAGCTTATTGCAGATACCACCATCAGAATAAGACATGAACCTATAAAAAACACAATTCCCGGCATTATACTTATTACCAGTCTGCTACTTTTCTTACAAGGCAAAGCAGAAAGGAAGTTTTCCACATCCTTATTTCTGTATTCACCGGTAACTACAATACCGGTTATAACAGCTATAATGGCGTACACAATCTGTATAACCTCCATAGAATTGACAAGGTTATTTGTAAAAAAAGTCTCATAATAATTGTTAAAAGGGAATACTGTTTCTCTCTGCAAAATCATAACGGATGAAATTACAAGGATAATAGCACCTATTATAAATAAAGGAAGTGTTAATTTTATTTTATATTTTAATATTGCCTTCATTCTCTACCCCCCTCTTTCTTAATTGATTTGTCCAATACAACAGAAAATCCAATTCCCAGACCGACGGATATAACCATCGCACCAATGAATCCGTATAAATATTCCTTCGGAAATGTTACATCATAAATCTCATATTCATATATCTCACATACGTCTGAATAAATATATCCTTCACAAATCTTCTTGCCATTCTTAAACATTGAATACCTTGTTCTATCCAAATAAGAATAGCTTTCATGTTCTTTTTCCACTTCTATGTACTCATCATGCGTTGTTACGCTAACTGAGACATTCTCAACATATTCAACTACCACAGACATTATTGTCATAAAATAAAGTGCAAAAAACATTGCTGTAATTACTTTAGGAAATCCAACAATCCAACCTCTGTTAAATTTCTTTTCGAGAGGAAGCTTACTGTAATTATTCTTGGAGCATATATATAATACAATTGTTAAAACAACTACAATCACCATATATATTCCGGTTGTAGCAAATTTAAATCCGGCATTAATATTCGGCATATCAATACTGAAATCAAACACCTCCGCTATATCTGAGAACAATGACAATGGAACAGTCATAATATTCCAAATTTCAGTTAATTCATATACAAAATTATTTCCGCCTGTATTAAACGCCTTCTGGATAAAAGTTCCCAGCTTTGGACTCCATACACATGCCCAGAAAATGATTATTGCTAAGAGGATAATTATCTGAACATAAAAATCCGTATGCCCCAATATCCACAGCAATATGGTAATACACAACATTGCAGTTGCCGCTTTAACAACTCCTGACAAAAGAATTTCTCCAAAATCAACTCCGCTGCCAAAGCAATGCATCGTAACTGTCATCACATAAACTGTATATACAATTCCAACCATTGTAGCAAGTGAATAATACAGACATTTCCATTGCTGTTCTTTCGTAACAGGAAGTCCGTTAACAAACTCTGCCTCACCCGTCCTCCTTATGAAAAAGAACATTATTGCGGTTGCTACAATCATTACAAATGGAATAAAAACTGCTCCGTTGTTATCATAGAATGAATCCGGACCGGATATCAGCAAAAAAACACTTGCAACACATACTCCAATAAATGGAATAAGTCTTTCCAAATACACTTTGTATAATGTGCTATTTTTCACCGGCTCCACCTCCATTCGAATACACAAAAACATCTTCCAGATTAACATTTAATTCCTCACAAAACTGTGGCTTCAAATTCTCAATCTCTTCTATTTCTTCATCAGTAATTCCTTCAAAAACAACCGTGTATATATTACCAATATTATTAAAGGTGAGTAATTTCGGATGTTTCAGAAACTCTTCCGGTGCACCATCTTTGAAAGCATAATTAAATTTTCTGACATTTCCGATTACACTGTCCATTCCATCCTGCTCAATTACGTTTCCGTTTTTAAGGATTGTAACTGAATCACATATTTTCTCCAATTCAATTAGGTTATGTGATGAAATGAGTACTGTAAGATTTCTTTCTTCAACCTCTTTGATAAGTATGTTAAATAAATTTTTCTTAGCAATTGCATCAATTCCCGAGGTCGGCTCATCCATAACAAGAATTTCGGTATTAGCGGCTATGTTCAGCATGAATGCCAGTCTCATCTGCTGTCCTTTTGATAATTCATTCACCATCTTATTCATATCAAGCTGAAAAATCTGATTAAGCTCTTTTAATTTGTTCATATCAAACTTTTTATATACTTCCTGAAAGAATTCCGCAACCTTACCAAGTCTGTATGTTGGAAAGTATTTGTTACTGTCAGCTACATATCCTATTCTGGCTTTTACCTTCGGATTCTCATATATTCCTTCCCCATCTACAAGTACTTCTCCTGAAGATGGCTTAAATATTCCCATAATACATTTAATCAGTGTAGTTTTTCCTGAACCATTTTCTCCGATAAGACCATGAATTGTACCTGTTTCAATTTCCATATTCACTCCATGTACAGCCTCATTCTTACCATATTTCATCACCACATTTTTAACTAAAACAGACATTATTCTCCATCCTCCTTAATCTCCTTAAAAATCCTTTCCACAAGACTTATTATCTCTTCTCTTCCAAGTCCCATATATGTCAATTCAATAATCTGGGTAGTAAACTCTTTTTCTATAAGTTTCAGTTTCTCATTGTCCAGCTTAATATCTGATTCATCAGATATATAGGTTCCTTTTCCCCTTATGGTTACAATCACCTTGCTTCGTTCAAGCTCCTGATATGCCTTGGCAACAGTATTAGGTGTTACTGATAATTCCATCGCAAGCTTTCTCACCGATGGAATCTCATCTCCGGGTTTTAGGTACCCCTTGACATAATTGCTTTTAATACTATCTACAATCTGTTCATATAATGGTTTATTACTTTTGGCATCAATTTTAATCAATACTGCTTCCCCCTTCCGTATTAATTGTATTAACTGTATCACTCCGTGTAATACAGTTATAATATTCCGATGTTTCTCTTTTGTCAATAGTTTTTTTGTGGTATACTGTACTAAAATATTTTAAGGGAGTTATACTATGAAATTATGGGATGGTCGTCCTCTTACGAGAGAACGAAGACTTGATAAAGAAGAACGCACATATGATTTATTAGATGAATTGCAGATTCCGTTTCAAAGAGTTGACCATGAACCTGCCATGACTATTGAAGCCTGTGCAGATATTGAAAAAGTACTGGGCACAACAATCTGCAAGAATCTCTTTCTTTGCAATACGCAGAAAACCAATTTTTATCTCCTTATAATGCCCGGAGACAAAAAATTTCAGACCAAAATCGTGTCCAAACAATTAGGTGTTGCAAGACTTTCTTTTGCTCCGGAGGAGTATCTTCTGGAATATCTGGATATCACACCGGGTTCCGTAAGTATAATGGGATTAATGAATGACAAAGACAACAGAGTTCGTCTCCTTGTCGATAAAGATTTATTAGATAATGATTTTTTCGCTTGTCATCCCTGTATTAATACCAGCAGTATTAAGATGACAACCAAGGATGTTTTTGAGAAATTTCTCCCTTCCACCTCTCACGAAATGACCGTGGTGGAATTGTAATATGGGGCTGAACATTTTATTGCTTAAACACTTTATCCACTTAACCGAGAACCGCACATAATTATATCCAACGGAAAATATCGTAAGAAATTCCCGTTGGATATTAACGCTAGGAGTTTATGGATTAGATTTCAATCACCGTCCAGCATGGCTCACTAAACCGCCATTTTCTTCGTTACCGTAATTGCGATTGCTCCCGGTCCGATATGACATGCGACACTAAGAGAAAGCGGATCCATAATAATATCATGGTTAGGGAATAACTCCTGAACCTCTTTCTTAAATTCCAATATCTCTTCAGTAGTTCCGGTATATGCCATGGAAATATGACAGTCATCAGCTGTACAATTAAGTCTTGTTTCAATATCTTTATTAATCGAATCAATCATAATCTGCTTAGCCTGCTTAACTGTACGTGCTTTGGCAAAAGCATCAAGCTTCTCACCAAGAATCTGTAGTACCGGCTTAATCTTAAGTAAGGTTCCGAGTGCCGCAGCTGCCGCCGTAACTCTTCCGCCCTTCTTGAGATATTTCAGTGTTCTAACCATAATATAAATAGTTGAATCAAATTTGGTAGCTTCAAGGTATTCCTTAATCTCAAGAGCTGATTTTCCCTCATCAGCCATCTGTTTTGCATCAAATACAGATAATTTCTGAGTTACCGAAATTCTCTGGTTATTAACAACCTGAACCTTACCGTCATAGTCCTGAGCCAACATAATTGCAGTTTCACATGAACTGCTGAGACCACTTGACATTGGAATGTGAACAATCTCGTCATAGGATTCAAGTAATTTATCCCACAAATCAACCACATCGCCCACCATAGGCATTGAGGTCTTAATATCAATTGAGTCATCCTGCAATTTCTCATAGAACTGTTCCTGTGTAAAATCTATTCCTTCATAAAACAGTTCTTCATTAATATAAAATGGCATCGGTATGACAAATATGCCTCTTTCTTCGCCTTCTTTGGCTGTAATTCCACTATTACTGTCTGTAACAATTGCAACTTTCATACTATCTATTTTCCTCCTTTGATGCTATCTCTCCATGTTTCTTGTATATGCTTCCCGAAGGAACATATCCTCTAACACTGGAAAGAGGGTAAATATTGGTATTAGGACCGATAACGGAACCCGGATTAAGTATTGAACCGCATCCGACTTCTACATAGTCCCCTAAAATCGCACCCATCTTCTTAAGTCCCGTATGGATTACCTCGTTACCATCTTTAACATCTACAAGAGTCTTGTCAGACTTAACATTGGATGTGATGGAACCTGCACCCATATGGGATTTATAACCGAGGATGGAATCGCCCACATAATTATAATGCGGAACCTGCACACAATTAAACAAAATTACATTTTTTAACTCCGTAGAATTACCTACAACAGAATTATTTCCAACAATTGCATTTCCGCGAATAAATGCACAATGTCTGATTTCTGCATTGGTTCCGATGATACATGGACCTGTTATTGAAGCACTTGCTGCTACAGTTGCCGTTTTGGCAATCCATACATCTTCTCCAATTCTATCATATTCATCACCGGAAAGTGTATTTCCAAGCTGAATTATATAATCTTTGATATTCGGAAGAACCTCCCAAGGATATGTGTATCTTTCAAGAAGTTCTTTTGCCATAGTCTCCTGAAGATTAAATAAATCAGTTATTTTAACTCCATTCATATACCCACCTATTCTACTGTTACTGATTTTGCAAGATTACGAGGCTTATCAACATCATTTCCTCTTAAAATTGCCGTATAATATGCAATCAGCTGCAAAGGTACTGCCGTAACAATTGGCATTAATAATTCATCCGTTACAGGAACTCTTACAATTATATCTGCTACATCCCCGGCAATTTCAACGCCTTCCTTGCAGATTAAAATAACCTTTGCTCCTCTGGATTTAACCTCTTTGATATTGCTGACAGTTTTTTCGTATAAATCTGACTGTGTAGCAACAGCTATAACCGGCATACTCTTTGTAATAAGAGCAATCGGACCATGCTTCAATTCACCTGCAGCATATGCTTCAGAGTGAATATAAGAAATCTCTTTGAGTTTCAAAGAGCCTTCCATACTCAATGCATAATCCATGCCTCTGCCGATATACAGGAGGTGGTCTGCATTCATTATTTTGGATGCCGCATACTGTGCCTCGTCTTTATTCTCCAAAGCCTTCTCAATAACAGGCGGTATATTCTGAAGCTGCTTAACATATTCCATACACTGTTCTTTGGTTATCTTTCCATTGGCATAAGCAAGTCTGAAAGCAATCAGATACATCATGGAAATCTGCACAGTATAAGCCTTAGTCGATGCAACAGATATTTCCGGTCCTGCATGTGTATACATTACCATATCTGATTCACGGGCAATTGATGAACCCTTAACATTAACCAATGATAATGTCCTGGCACCCTTCTGCTTGGATATCTTAAGTGCCTCTTTGGTATCTGCGGTCTCTCCTGACTGTGAAATGAGTATTACCAGATCATTTTCATCTACAATCGGATCCCTGTATCTGAATTCCGACGCCATATCCACGTTAACCGGCACTCTTGCAAGCTTCTCTATAATATATTTACCAAGCATTCCTGCGTACATTGCAGTACCGCAGGCAACAATCTGAATCTGTCTGTATCCGGATAACATCTCATCCGTTAATCCGCATTCTGAAAAATCAGGCATCCCCTCTCTGATTCTCGGCGTAATTGTTGTACGGATTGCATTTGGCTGCTCGTGAATCTCTTTGAGCATGAAATGCTCAAATCCGCCTTTCTGAGCTGCATCTTCATCCCAGTCCGCAACCATCATATCTTTAGAAATTTTATTACAGTGTATATCACAGAATGAAACCTTACCGGACTCAAGAACTGCAATCTCGTTCTCCTCCAACAAATAATAATTTCTCGTATATTTAAGGATTGCAGGAACGTCAGAAGCAATAAAATTCTCGTCTTCGCCAACTCCAACTATTAAAGGACTGTCTTTACGCACAGCATAAATCTTATCAGGGAAATCCCTGAACATAATTCCGATTGCATATGATCCCTCTATCTCTGCAAGCACCTTAATTATTGTATCTATAGGATTACCGTCATAATAATAATCCAAAAGCTTGGCAACAGTCTCAGTATCTGTCTGGCTTACAAAATTATATCCCTGCCCTATAAGGAAGCTTTTAATTTTATCATAATTCTCAATTATTCCGTTATGTACAATTGAAACCCTCTTATTACCGTGCGGATGGGAGTTAATATCGGATGGCTCGCCATGAGTGGCCCATCTGGTATGCCCTATTCCGCAATGCCCTTCAGGTCTGCCCTCTTCCCTCATTTTGTTAACAAGATTTTTAAGCTCTCCCTGACATTTTACAACATCAATTTTATTATTTTGAAAAACAGCAATTCCTGCTGAATCGTATCCTCTGTATTCCAATTTGGATAAGGCATCGATTAATACATCCGTACAGTCTCTGTTGCCTATATATCCAACAATACCACACATATAAACACCTCCCGTTTCTACGGTTATCGACTTAACATGACATTCTATATAAATTATATTCCAAATATAAAAATAAAACAACGTTAATGTTTAATTTTTATAATATGCTGCGGTTTTATCAAAACACTGTCTTAAATTGTACTGATTATTCTTCATTTTAACTGCATTGGTAAGATTAACAATAAATTTCTCCAGCTTGGTAATATATTCCTCTGTTGATATTGTGCCGGCAGCAACCCCTGTAAGCCCTTTCTCCCAGCTTGCCGTAAGCTGTGGATCCAAAAGCCGGTGAATTGAGCCTTCAACTATGTCAAACACCATCTCTCCAAGCTGTGAAGGAGTAATAATCTGTGTTTTGCTGTTTAATCTGATATATTCCTTATCAACAAGCTTCTTAAGAATCTCAGCACGTGTTGCACTGGTTCCAATTCCGCTGCCCTTAATCTGTGCACGCAGTTCCTCATCCTCAATAAGCTGTCCTGCATTTTCCATTGCAAGAATAATTGAACCGGAATTATATCTTTTGGGCGGCGTAGTCTCGCCTTCCTTTACCACAAATCCCCTCACCGGCAAAAGACTGCCCTTCTTAATATTTTTCAATGCTTCCAGCATAGAAACATCGCATTTATCATTATCTTCGGTATTTTCTTCCTGATTTTTGTCAGATCTCTTAAAGCTGTTGGCAATTTCAAGATATCCTTCCTGGGATAATACCTTAAAATTGGCAAAAAAGCTTTCGCCCTCCCGCTTTAATGTAATTCCAACCTTCTGATACACTGCTGCAGGATAGAAAATACTTAAAAATCGTCTTACAATAGCATAATATACATTACGCCCCATTGGCGAAAGTGCTTTAAGATTGGCAAAACCCTGTCCCGTAGGAATAATTGCATAATGGTCTGTAATCTGCTTATCATTAACATATCTTGTTTTGGAAATATTTTTGTAACTGCCGGATTCCAGAATGTTCTGAACAAATCCGGAATACTCAGGCAGATTCTTAAGTCCTGAAATATTTCTGTCAATTACCTTGGCAACAGCGGTTGAAAGAACTCTGGCATCTGTTCTTGGATATGTGACAAGCTTTTTCTCATAAAGCTCCTGTGTATATCTGAGAGTTTCGTCAGGATTCAGTTTAAAAAATCTTGAGCAGTCATTCTGAAGCTCTGCAAGGTTATACAGAAGCGGAGGCATCTTATTCTCCTTCTTCTGCTCAACTGCCTGAACCACCATTGCAACCGGCGGATTCTCCTCAAGCATTGCTATGAGTTCTTTGGCTGTTTTTTCTTCTTTAAAACCATTCTCCTTATATAAAGCCGGTGTTTCGTAATATTTGGAACCCTCCACAGCCTTCCATTCAGCATCAAAATGTCCGCCCTCAGGCGTATCATTCTGATTCATTGCAACATCCGCCACAACTCTGTAGAAAGGAGTTTTTACGAAATCTCTTATTTCCCTCTCCCTTCGGACAATCATTCCAAGAACGCAGGTCATAACCCTGCCCACTGCTATTACAGAACGCCTGTTATCCTTAAAATAGGACGATATTGCATTACCATATTTCAAAGTTAACACTCTTGAAAAATTAATTCCCATAAGATAATCTTCTTTGGCTCTCAAATATGCCGAATCCGAAAGGCAGTCATATTCTGACAAATCCCTGGCCTCCATTACGCCTCTTTTGATTTCTTCCTCTGTCTGAGAATCAATCCATACTCTTTTTCTTGTCTTGCCCGTTACTCCCGCCATCTGTTCAACAAGGCGGTATATATACTCTCCTTCCCGTCCGGAGTCGGTACACACATAAATTGTATCTATATCCTCTCTGTGCAAAAGTGATTCCACTATCTTGAACTGCTTGGCAACAGCAGGAATTATCTCATATTTCCATTCATTCGGTATAAAAGGAATCGTCTCCATGCTCCATCTTTTGAGGGCAGGATCGTAGACCTCCGGATAACTCATTGTTACAAGATGTCCTACACACCATGTAAACACTGCGTCATCGGATTCCGCATAACCATCTCTTCTATTCGCTGTTTTCCCAAGCGCCTTCATAAATTCCTGTGCAACACTTGGTTTCTCAGCTATAAATAATTTTTTTGACATATAAATACCGCTTTCTATCTGGATTCATCCAATGTTAGCTTATATGGCGGAATAAATTTTTCAAGGAAAAAATCCACCTCCGGCATTCCCATACCCTCGATTATAGACAGTATCGAAGCCCCGGCTTTTTCGAAATCACTGTTACCCATTCTCTGTTCTTCAATACATTTGATATATGCCGAAAGCTTGTCTGCTGCTTTTACATACTTCCATAATTCTGCTTCCTCCTCTGTATCCTGCAGAATAGAATCGTACACCTGTCTCATCTCCTCAGGGAGTCCCTGCAAAAGCTCGTCCTTGGCAATGCCTTCTACTTCTTTATACGCATCCCTGATTATAGGATTATAATACTTGACAGGAGTCGGCATGTCACCGGTAATTATTTCCGTTGCATCATGATACATGCCCATAAGTGCAAGTCTGTCCGGATTAATATTTCCGTTAAAATATGTATTATTGATTACGCCCAGTGCATGGGCAATCATAGCCACATCAAGACTGTGCTCACTTATATTTTCGTTAAGAGTATTTCTCATTAATCCCCAACGATTTATATATTTCATTCTTGACATCATTGCAAAAAAATGATTATCCTTCATATATCATTCCTCACTATTCTATCACTGAAAAACGGTAGATTGTACTGTAAAAGAAATGCTCTCCCGCTTTCACTACCGGAGACGGAAACTGCGGCTGGTTAATCGCATCAGGATAAAACTGTGTTTCAAAAGCAACTCCGTAGCCCCTGTGGTACGACATTCCTTCCTTGCCCTTTTTACCCCCACATAAATAATTGCCTGTATAAAACTGCATCCCCGGAAGATTTGTAAACACATCCATTACCCTTCCGTTTCTGTCATCCACAAGTTTTGCAACCAGACTGACCTCACAGGGTTTGGTATTAAGGCAGTAATTATGGTCATAGCCTTCACAGCGTCTAAGTGGCTCATAATCAGTATTAATATCCTCACCAATTCTTTTAAGCTGTCTGAAATCCATTGGAGTACCCTCTACCGGACATAATTCTCCCGTTGTTACCATGTCGTCTGCCCCATGTGTAAAATAATCTGCATCAATCCATACAAGTTCATCATTAACAGAGCCGGCTTTATGTCCTGCAAGATTAAAATAAGCATGACTCGTCATATTTACAATTGTATCTTCATCACTTACACCACTGTATTCAATTATTACGGAATCATCCTCCGTCAAAACATAGGACACAGTAATATTGAGGTTTCCCGGAAACCCCTGGTCCATATGCGGACTGAACAATGTGAATTCCACACCTTCGCCCAGTTCAGTTTCAACCGGCTCCGCTTCCCATAATCTTGAAAAATAGAAATCCGGTCCGCTATGTAAATTATCCCCTCTTCCGTTATCCTCAAGATTATATTTAACACCGTTTAATGAAAATCTGTGTCTGCATATTCTGTTAGCGTTCCTTCCGATAATTGCTCCCATTCCGGCATTATTGTTAATTTCATACTCCTCACCTGATTCGTATCCGAGAACAACATCCTCCATTCTGCCGTTCTTATCAGGTACAATAAGCGCCACCCATGCTGCACCCATATCGGTTAATTTAAGAACTGCTCCATTTTTATTGATTATAGTATATAAATTAATTGCCTTGCCTTCTGAATTAATTCCAAATGATTCTACGGCGATAGACATAAAATTCCTCCTCTATATTTAACCGTTTAAAATTGGTGTTTAAAACCGGACAGCTTTTCAGCATTATTTAATAAACATGGCATCACCGAAACTGAAGAACCTGTACCGCTCCTTTACAGCCTCTGCATATGCATTCATAACATTATCCTTGCCTGCCAGCGCAGATACAAGCATCAACAAGGTTGATTCAGGCAGATGAAAATTAGTTATAAGACAATCAATTGCTTTGAATTTATATCCCGGATATATGAAAATTTCCGTATCTCCTCCGGTTGCCGGAATTGTTCCGTCATCCTTCACTGCTGATTCCAAAGTTCTGCAGCTCGTGGTACCGACAGAAATAACCCTGTGTCCATCAGCTCTGGCCCTGTTAATCTTATCAGCAGCTTCCTGCTCAATGCAATAGTATTCCGAATGCATATGATGCTCGGTAACATTTTCTACCTTAACCGGTCTGAAGGTGCCAAGTCCGACATGAAGGGTTACACTTGCAATTTCAACGCCCTTATCTCTTATTTTCTGTAATAATTCCTGAGTAAAATGAAGTCCTGCAGTCGGAGCTGCTGCAGAGCCTTCATGCTTGGCATATACAGTCTGATATCTGTTCTTATCCTGTAAAGCATGTGTAATATAAGGCGGAAGAGGCATTTGACCAAGCTTATCAAGTATTTCCTCGAAAATACCTTCATAACGGAATTTAATAATTCTGTTGCCTTCCTCCACAACATCTGTTATTTCGCCCTTTAAAAGGCCATCGCCAAAATCAATCAATGCACCGGGTCTTGCCTTTTTGCCCGGTTTAACCAGACATTCCCATGAATCGTCACTCTTTCTTTTAAGGAGGAGAACCTCTATAGTAGCTCCTGTTCCCTCCTTAACGCCCATGAGTCTTGCGGGAATAACCTTGGTATCATTAACAACAAGGCAATCGCCCGGATTTAAATAATCAACAATATCTGAAAAAACCTTATGCTCTATTTTACCCGTCTTACTGTCAAGTACCATGAGTCTTGAACCGGAACGGTTGGCTAATGGATCCTGAGCAATAAGTTCTTTTGGCAAATCATAATAAAAATCCTGAAGTTTCATTTAATCACCATTTACTGTCTCAATGAAGCACCAAGCTTGGTAAGTTCATTAAGGATTTTATCCATAAGCTCATTAATCTCTTTATCCTCCAGAGTTCTGTCCTTTGCCCTGAAAACAAGATTGAATGCTACGGATTTTTTACCCATGCCTACCTGCTCACCTTCGTATACATCAAAAAGATTACAGCTTTCAAGGAGCTTTCCACCCTTCTTCTCAATTGCGTTTTCCAATTCTCCAACAAGCACATTCTTATCAACAACCATACTGATGTCTCTTGTTGAAGCCGGGAATTTAGCAATTCCTGTGTACTTTCTGATAAATTTTGCCTTAGCCACAATACATGGCATATCAATAACTGCAATATAAACTCTGTCACTAATTTCGTAATTGTCACATACCTGCGGATGAACCTCGCCAAGGTAACCTGCAACCTCCCCATCATACACAATATGAGCCTGTCTTCCCGGATGAAGAAACGGTTCTTTCTCTGACGGGTCATAGTTAATCTTACCATCAAGTCCTGCTTTATCGAAGAACTCCTCTACAACACCCTTCATGGTAAAGAAATCACCTTCGCCATACATTCCAAGTGTTAACTGCGTTCTCTCATCAGGAAGCTCTGTAAGCGGAAGTTCCTTAGCAATATAAATATTACCAATCTCGTACAGACGAACATTTCTGTTCTTACGGTTAAAGTTAGTTGCAAGTGATGTCAGCATTCCGTTTAACGGAGTTGTCTTCATTATACTAAAATCCTGTCCGAGCGGGTTAGAAATTGTAATTGCATTTCTAAGCGGTGAATCCTTGGCAATGAGCAGTTTGTCATATACCTTAGGACTCTCGAATGAGTAGTTCATGCTCTGGGAAAAGCCACAGAACTGTGCAACTTTTCTTGCAATTTCTTCAACCTGCAATTTAAATGACAACTTGCCCATTGTTGCTTCGCCTGAAGGAAGTGATGTAGGGATATTTTCATATCCGAAAAATCTTGCAACCTCCTCTGCAAGATCTGCTCTTCCGATAAGATCCTGTCTGAATGATGGAATAATTACTTCATTAGTTGCTTCATCAAGCTTCAGTTCGAGTTTTTCAAAGTATTTAAGCATTTCTTCAGTTGAAACATTGGTTCCAAGAAGTGCATTATATTTTTCAGGTTCAAAAGGAATTTTCTTAATCTCAGGTTTATTAGGGAATACATCAACCATTCCCCCGACAACTTCACCTGCACCTAACTCCTCAATAAGCTGGCATGCTCTGTTGATGGCAGCCTCTGCATTATATGGGTCAAGTCCCTTTTCAAACTTACCTGAAGCATCAGTTCTGAGTCCGACTCTCTTCGAAGATAGTCTGATATTAGTTCCGTCAAAACAAGCAGCTTCAAATAACATTGTGGTTACATCATCAGTAATTTTAGAGTTCTCACCACCCATGATACCTGCAAGTCCGATTGCTTTCTCTCCATCACAAATCATAAGCACATTGGAGTCCAGCTTTCTTTCCTGTCCGTCAAGTGTCTGGAAGCTCTCACCGTCGCCAGCTCTTCTGACAACAATTTTCTGACCTGCAATTTTATCAAAATCATAAGCATGCATTGGCTGTCCATATTCTTCCATAACATAATTGGTAATATCTACGATATTATTGATTGGACGTATTCCGCTTGCAGCAAGTCTTCTCTGCATCCATTCAGGTGATGGTGCTATTTTAATATTTTTAACAAGCCTTGCACAGAAGCGTGGACATAAATCTGCTGCCTCTACCTCTACCTTAACAATGTCATTAACATTTTCATTATTACCTGTAGCAGTAACAACCGGTGGAACAAAAGGCTTGTTAAAGGTTGCAGCAGCCTCTCTTGCAATACCAAGAACACTGTAACAGTCAACTCTGTTAGATGTAATTTCGTATTCAAAAACAACATCGTGAAGTCCGAGTGCCTCAATTGCGTCACTTCCAACAACTGCGTCTGCTCCCATATCATAAAGTCCGTTTTCAGGGGCATCCGGATAGAAATCCTTAGATGAACCCAGTTCCTCAATTGAGCACATCATACCATTTGAAGGTACACCTCGTAATTTGCCTTTTTTAATTCTGATTCCGCCATCAGTCCTGTTACCGTCATGTCCGCCTGCAACCTTACCTCCATCCAGGCATACAGGTGTTTTCATTCCTTCATATACATTAGGTGCACCTGTTACAATCTGAATAGTCTCTGTTCCTACATCCACCTGACAGATTACTAATTTATCTGCGTCAGGGTGGCGTTCTACTTTAAGAACCTGTCCGACAACGATTTTCTCCAAATCTTTGTCAAGTTCTTCAAAACCTTCAACCTTGGTTCCGGTTAATGTCATTGCGTCTGTATATTCCTGTGCTGTACACTCAAGCTCCGGAACATACGCTTTTATCCATGATAATGCTGTATTCATTATAAATCTCCTTCCTAGAACTGATTAAGAAATCTTGCGTCATTCTCATAGAGAAGTCTCATATCATCGATTTCATATTTAAGTAACGCAATTCTCTCTAAACCAATACCAAATGCAAAGCCTGTATATTCTTCAGGGTCAATTCCACTCATCTCAAGCACATGAGGATGAACCATACCACATCCGAGTATCTCTATCCAGCCTGAATTTTTGCAGAAGCGGCAGCCCTTTCCTCCACACTTAAAGCATGAAACATCCATTTCGGCGCTTGGCTCTGTGAACGGGAAATGATGTGGTCTGAACTTAACTTTGGTGTCAGCACCAAATAATTCCTTAGCAAATACATCAAGTGTTCCCTTCAAATCTGCAAAAGTTATATTTTTATCAATTACAAGTCCCTCAACCTGATGGAAAGATGGAGAATGCGTTGCATCCACCTCATCTGAACGGAATACTCTTCCCGGTGCAATCATTCTGATAGGCATTTTGCCTTTTTCCATTTCATGAACCTGAACTGATGAAGTCTGGGTTCTAAGTACGATATTACTGTTAATATAGAAGGTATCCTGTTCGTCCTTGGCAGGATGATTTGCAGGAATATTCAAAGCCTCAAAATTGTAATAGTCATATTCAATTTCAGGTCCTTCTACAACCTCATAGCCCATGCCTACAAAAATTTTCTCAACCTCTTCAAGAGCAACTGTATTCGGATGGTTATGTCCTACAAGATTCTTCCTGGCAGGCAAAGTAACATCAATAACTTCATCCTTTAGCTGCTGCTCTCTGGCTGCATTGGCAAGTAATGTCTTAACTTCTTCTAATTTCTCCTCAATTGCAGCCCTGGTCTCATTAACCATTGCTCCAACCTTCGGTCTGTCCTCCGGTGCAACATCCTTCATACCCTTAAGTACTTCTGTAAGCTCACCCTTCTTACCAAGATATGCAACACGAATATCATTGAGCATATCAAGATTAGCAGCTTCAGAAATTTTGGCAATTGCCTGTTCCTTAATCGATTGTAATTTCTCTTTCATAATATTTATCCTTTCTGATTTTTTGCATAAGAAAAGCGATTACATTCCCAAAGGGACGATGTAATCGCGGTACCACCCTAATTCCGGCATAATGCCGACACTCATTATAGCGTAACGTGCCAATACGTCATCCCCTACTGTTAATTCAAAGATGAAGCTCCAACATGAAATTCATTAACTGACTGAACTTAAAAGGGCTTGCAGCCGGTGACCCCTTCTCTCTGAAAGAATTCCAGTTAATTACTGTGTGTTTTCATAGCCTTTGATATTTGAAACTTATATAATTCTAACATATTAAAATATAAAGTCAATATTTTTTTCATAATATAAGATTATTGTAACTAAAATATATTAGATTACTTTATTAACGGTAAGGGATATTTATGAAACGTATACTAATTTCTCTTTTATGCACAATCCTTTTGATAACCGCCATTCCCATCAAAGCATTTGGAGATGAACCGGATATTCAGGCACCATCTGCAATTCTAATGGAAGCCTCCACAGGTAAAATAATTTATGAAAAAAATGCAGACGAAGTCCTTGCCCCTGCAAGTATTACCAAAATCATGACTCTTCTGCTTATTTTTGACGCTTTGGAAGAAAATACAATAGCACTAACCGATGAGGTAACAGTTTCTGAGCACGCCGCCTCCATGGGAGGAAGTCAGGTTTTTCTGGAACCGGGAGAGGTACAGACAGTTGAAACCATGATAAAATGCATTGCCATCGCCAGTGCCAATGACGCCTGCGTTGCAATGGCAGAGCACATATGCAGCTCAGAAGAAATATTTGTAAGCAGGATGAATGAGCGTGCAGCCGGACTTAACATGACCAATACTCACTTCGTCAATTCCTGCGGACTTGATACCGACGGTCATGTTACAACAGCAAGAGATGTGGCACTGATGTCAAGAGAACTGATCACCAGGCACCCTGAAATTCATGACTACTCCACAATTTGGATGGATTCTTTCACACACGTAACAAGAAAAGGTGAAAGTGAATTTACTCTTTCCAACACCAATAAGCTCTTAAAGCAATATGAATGGGCTACAGGTCTGAAAACAGGTTCAACAAGTGTTGCCAAATTCTGTCTGTCAGCTACTGCCAAGAAAAATGATATTGAACTGATATCTGTTGTTATGGCTTCGCCAAACGGCAAAACAAGGGTATCCGATTCCATTTCCCTGCTAAACTATGGGTATGGAATCTGCCATCTGTATAAGGATGATAACATGCCTCTGCTTACTCCACTCACAGTAAAAAACAGTACTAAAGGTATAGTTAATTGTAAATATGCTTCATCCTTCAACAATCTGTTTCTGGAAAATTATGATGAATCGCTGATTACCAAGGAGCTGGAATTTATAAGCTCTCCAAGCGCACCAATTAGTGAAGGTGATGTTATGGGACAGCTGATTTACAAATATAACAATGAAATAATCGGTACTGTAGATATTCTTGCAGCCGAAGATATAGAAAAATCTGTTTTTAAGGATTATCTATATATGCTTTGGAAGGAGCTTGCAGGTTAAATTATATTATCCCAAAATCAAAATGGAACTGTCACATCTGTGGCAGTTCCATAAAATTATCTATCTTCTCTCAATATCCTCGTATTGTCTTCTGTCCATTACACTCATATATGCAGGGCGAATAATTTTATCCACATTAATCAATTCCTCAATTCTGTGAGCACTCCAGCCTACAATTCTGGCAATGGCAAAAATCGGTGTATACAATTCCACAGGTATATCCAGCATACTGTATACAAATCCACTGTAGAAATCCACATTGGCACTAACACCTTTATAAATTCTGCATGACTCAGAAATTACCTCAGGTGCCACTCTTTCAATCATTGAATAAAGTGCAAATTCATCACCACAATGTTTTGCATCTGCCAATTCCTCAACAAACCCCTTAAAGATTCTTGCTCTCGGGTCAGAAATTGAATATACCGCATGCCCCATTCCATATATAAGTCCGCTTCTGTCAAAGGCCTCCTTTTTAAGGATTTTCCTAAGATATGTTCTTACTTCATCCTCGTCCTTTAAATCACGTACATTCTTCTTAATATCTTCCATCATCTTTACGACCTTAATATTTGCACCACCATGCTTTGGACCCTTAAGTGAGGACAATGCTGCTGCAATAACAGAATAAGTATCTGAACCTGATGATGTTACAACACGAGTGGTAAATGTTGAATTATTTCCACCGCCATGCTCCATATGCAGAACAAGTGCAGCATCCAGAACCTTGGCTTCCACATCTGTAAATTTCTTATCAGGACGTAACAGTCTCAAAATATTCTCTGCAAATGATAATTTATTGTCAGGTCTGTGTATATATAAACTGTCATCTCTCTCATAATGGTTATAGGCATGATATCCGTATACAGCCATCATTGGAAAAACACTGATAAGCATAAGGCATTGTCTCAATACATTATCAATTGACAAATCAGACACATTATTATCATAAGACGCAAGAGTAAGTACACTCTTGGTAAGTGAATTCATAATATCTCCGCTAGGAGCCTTCATAATAACATCTCTTGTAAAATTAGTCGGCAATCTTCTGCTTGCATTAAGCACATCAACAAAATTTGCCAGTTCATTCCCTGTCGGAAGCTTATCAAACAGCAGCAGATATGTTATCTCTTCAAAACCAAATCTGTCTTTCTTCTGAAATCCATTAACCAAATCAAATATATTATATCCCCTGTAATATAATTCTCCATCGCAAGGTACATTCTTACCATCTATTTCTTCTGAAGATTTAATTAATGAAATCTTAGTCAGACCTGAGAGAACACCCTTTCCGTTCTTATCTCTTAAACCTCTCTTAACACCGAATTCATCAAATAAACCTATATCTATCTTCTGATTCTCAACACAAGCTGCTGCATATTCATTAGTAAAATCATTAACATTATATTTACTCATGCCACTCCTCCTTCTAACCTAAATAAACCTATTGCAAGATTATATCATAAAAATCTTCATAATGGGGATAGTTTACAAAAATTTAATATTTAAAAAAAGGACCCCTGCATATTTGCAAAAGTCCTTTTAATCATTCATTAATAATTAATTGTTTATTTAAGAGCACCTTTAACTAAAATAGTTGTTGTAAGTGCTTCAACAGAAATGCTGCCGCTTGCAGAACCAAGTGATTCTGTTCCTGCCTTATCTCCCTGAACACAAATTGTCCAATCTCCGTCCGGAAGGTCAACTGAAACAGCTGTTGATGTTGGGTTATATACTACAAAGATTCCATCTGAAACTTCACCGTCAGCTTTTGCAAGCTCGTAAGCGATTACTCCGTCCGGAAGTCCTGAAATCATATTGTAGCTTGATGTAGCATTTTCCATCTGTGTTAATGAAGCATGTGCTTTTCTGAATGCAATCAATCCCTTGTAGTAATTATATACTGTCTGATAAGTTGCATCATTTAAATCATCCCACTTAAGGCTGTTAACTGCATCACTGGCATTGTAGCTGTTGTGGTTGAATGTTCCATCTCCGTTTGGCTTAGATCTTAACATTTCCTCACCTGCTAAGATGAAAGGAACACCCTGTGATGTATACACAATTGCTGCTGACATAAGATTCTGCTTAACCTTATCTTCCATTGAATCATCCGGGTTAGAAAGGTTAATCTCATCCCATAATGTTCTGTTATCATGACATGATGCATAGTTAATCTGGGCAGACGGGGTCTTAGACCATGTAACTGATCCTGTTACTGCTGATGCAATTGTAGATGTCTTGCTGAAATCTCCGTTTACATAGCCCTTTGCTATCTCATCAAACACGCTACCCTTGATAGCGTCTCTAATTGTATCATTAAACATTCCAAAGCCTTCAAGGCTGTTGCTTGCTGACTGATTAGCCATTGTAACACCTGATTTGGTTACAACTGTTCCCATTGTCCAGCCTTCACCATAAATGATGATTGATGGATCAATCTTATTTAATTCTTCTCTGACTGCTTTAATTGTCTCTGTATCAATCAAACCTACAAGATCAAAACGGAATCCGTCAATGTGATACTCTTCTGCCCAGTAAACTACTGAGTCAACGATGAACTTGCTAACCATTGCTCTCTCAGATGCAACGTCATTACCACATCCTGAACCGTTTGAATCTGCTCTGTAGAAATATCCAGGAACTAATTTGTTGAAACAATAATCTGTATTATAGGTATGGTTGTAAACAACGTCCATTACAACTGAAATTCCGTTGTTATGAAGTGTCTGTACCATTTCCTTGAACTCTTTAACTCTAACTTCTCCATTGTATGCATCTGTTGAGTATGAACCCTCAGGAACATTGTAGTTCTTAGGATCATATCCCCAGTTATACTGTGTTGAATCCTTAACGGACTCATCAACTGTTGCATAATCATATACAGGAGTTAACTGAAGGTGTGTAACACCTAAATCAATAATATGGTCTAAACCTGTTGAAACACCATTTGAGTTGGTAGTTCCAAGCTCTGTTAATCCAAGGTATTTACCCTTATTGGTAATTCCTGAGCTCTCATCAACAGATAAATCTCTGATGTGCAACTCATAAATGATAGAATCAGTAGCGTCCATTCCGCTGTTAGGATTCTTATCTTTATCCCATCCTTCCGGATCAGTTGAATCAAGGTCGATAACCATTGCTCTGTTACCGTTAACACCTACTGCACGCGCATAAGGATCACATGCTTCGTTAGTTGCTGTACCAACTTTCGCTGTGTATGTGTAATATGTTCCATTAAGGTCTCCATCAACCTTAGCTTCCCAAACACCTTTTTCGCCTTTGGTCATTTCAACTGTCTTAATTAAATCATCTGTTCCTTCAGTTCCTGACTCATAAAGATTAACGCTTAAAGCTTCAGCTGTAGGAGCCCATACCTTAAATGTAGTGGAATCCTTAGACCAAACTGCTCCTAAATCATCTCCGTCATATCCATATTCTTCCTCAAATCCATCTGTTGAGAAAACATCCGGAACCTTAATTTCATATTCAAGACTGCCATTAAGTACTGCCTTATATCCACCAAATGGATCAACTTCCTCTGAAAGAACAATTGTAACTGCCTTTCCGTCAGCATTCTGAGATTCAACTGCAAGCTCATTGTCCTTAGCATCCTTAACAATTATCGTATTTTCGTCTGTCCATTCCTGTGAAACTGTAATATTAACTGTTTTGTAGTCACCTGATAATTCAGCCTTTATAATGCCTAATCCTTTCACACAATCGTCTCCTAATTCATGCTCATAGCCTTCCTGTCCACTCTTAACAAATACATCAACAGTACCTGCTAAAATGCCCATGCCGGCCAAATCAATAAACTGGTCACCATCAAAATCTTTGGATTCCCATTCATTGAGTCTGACAATGAAACCGACCTGCTCTGTACCTGCCGGGAATGTTGCTGTAGTAACAACACCATTATCGTCTGCTTCTGTTCCAAACTGATAAGCAGCACCGTCTCCGTTTGAAGGCCAAAGCCATACGTTCCATCCGTCATATGTACCATCATCCCTCAAATAGTGGAGATTAATGGTAATTTCAGTAGAGTTCGAATTTTCAGAACCGCCTGAAGTAGTAGTTTCCTGCTCTACTGAAGATGATGTAGTTGTGACATTTTCACTGCTTGAAGGTTTCTGGCTACATCCGATTAGAGAGAAAACAAGAGTTGCGGCTAATAAGATAGCCAAAATTCTTTTAAATTTTTTCATACATCGCACCTTTCTTTCTTTATACATATACAATAATTTTAACAAAGGTGCAAATTTTCGCAAATATCAATTTTCGCATATTCATATCATTTTTCTTTGATTAAATTGGTCTATGCTCCAATATTATTACCGGTATATAACTGATAATATTTACCCTTTTGTTCAATTAATTCATCATGAGTTCCTCTTTCAATTATTCTGCCCTGTTCAAGAACCATTATGCAGTCACTGTTTCTGACTGTTGACAGCCTGTGGGCAATAACAAAAGTGGTCCTTCCTTTCATTAATTTATCCATACCACTCTGTACGATTTTCTCTGTTCTGGTATCAATTGAGCTTGTTGCCTCATCGAGAATAAGCACAGGAGGATCTGCTATTGCTGCTCTCGCAATTGCAAGCAGCTGTCTCTGTCCCTGACTTAAATTGGCTCCGTCTCCGGTAAGCATTGTATTATAGCCATCCGGAAGATATTTGATAAAGCCGTCTGCATTAGCCAGTTTAGCTGCTGCATATACCTCTTCATCAGTTGCGTCTAATTTACCATATCTGATATTTTCCATAACAGTGCCGGTGAAAAGATGTGTATCCTGAAGAACAATACCAAGCGAATGTCTTAAATCATCCTTTTTAATTTTATTAATATTAATACCGTCATATCGAATTTTGCCGTCCTGAATATCATAAAAGCGGTTAATCAGATTGGTAATGGTTGTTTTACCTGCACCGGTAGAACCTACAAAAGCAATTTTCTGTCCCGGTGTTGCAAACAGGTCCACGTTATGAAGAACCATTTTGTCATCAGTATATCCGAAATCCACGTCATCAAATACAACATCACCCGTCAGTTCAATATAGTCGGTCTCACCGGTTGCTTTATGAAAATGCTTCCATGCCCATAATCCGGTTCTTTTATCACTCTCTGTTATAATACCGTTTTCTTTTGCAGCATTGACAAGCGTAACATATCCCTCATCTACTTCCGGCTTTTCATCAAGGAGCTTGAAAATTCTGTCTCCTCCGGCAAGTGCCATTATAATGCTGTTAAGCTGCATACTTACCTGATTAATCGGCATATTTAAGTTCTTATTGAACAGAAGGAAGCTTGCAAGTGCTCCGAGCGAAAAACCGCCCAAACCTTTAATTGCAAGAGCACCACCGGCAATTGCCATCAGAACATAACTGATATTTCCAATCTGTGCATTAACAGGCATAAGAATATTGGCAAACTGGTTAGCATTGTATGCACTGTCAAACAATTTGTCATTTAATTCCTTAAACTCTCTCCTGCATTCTTCTTCATGGCAGAAGACCTTGACAACCTTCTGTCCTTCCATCATTTCCTCGATATATCCGTTTAATTTACCGATATCTTTTTGCTGGTCAATAAAATACGAGCCGCTTTTCTTGGAAATCTTACCTGTAACAATAAGCATCACACCAACCATAAGAAGGCTGAAGAATGTAAGCGGAACACTTAACCTAAACATAGATACAAGCACAAAGCCTATTGTAATTACACTGTTAATAAGCTGTGGAATACTCTGACTAATCATCTGTCTTAAAGTATCAACATCATTAGTATACATTGACATAATATCGCCATGTGCATGTGTATCAAAATATTTAATTGGAAGAGATTCCATGTGATTAAACATATCATCCCTTAAATTTCTCAATGTACCCTGTGCAACATATACCATTAATTTGGCATTTGTATAGCTTGAAACTATACCTATTGCATATATAACTGCTACCCTGATCAATTCATTAATCAGAGGTTTAAATTCAGGATTTTCCTGTCCAAGCATCGGCTCAATAAATCCGTCTATCAGTGTTTTCAAAAACATTGTACCCTGTGCCGATGCATAAGCACTTACAATAATACATATAAACACAATAATACAGTGGGGAAGATAATTTTTGAAAACATATCCCATTATTCTTCCGAAAACCTTCATCGGATTATCAACGGTAGGTTTCATTCCCCTTGGTTTTGGTCCCGGTCCCGGCATTATGCTTCACCTCCATCCTTATTCTCGTCAAAATCACCACTACCGCCACCGGTCTGTGATTCATATACCTCACGATAAATCTCATTATTTCTGAGAAGTTCCTCATGTGTTCCAAAGCCGTCAACACATCCGTCTTCCATAACAATAATACGGTCAGCATGCATTACGCTGGAAACTCTCTGTGCAATGATAATCTTTGTAGTTCCGGGAATCTCACTTGCAAATGCCTTTCTGATTCTGGCATCTGTTGCAGTATCTACCGCGCTTGTGCTGTCATCCAGAATAAGTATTTTCGGTTTCTTAAGCAAAGCCCTTGCGATACATAATCTCTGTTTCTGTCCGCCTGAAACGTTACTTCCGCCCTGCTCAATATGAGTGTCATATTTATCAGGAAACCTCTCAATAAACTCATCCGCACAGGCAAGCTGACATGCATGCCTGCATTCCTCGTCGGTTGCACCGGCATTACCCCAACGGAGATTTTCATAAATACTACCTGAGAAAAGAACGTTTTTCTGAAGAACAACACTTACTTCATTCCTTAATGTTTCAATATCATAATCCCTGACATCAACTCCTGCAACCTTAACTGTTCCTTCAGTAACATCGTAAAGTCTGCTTATAAGATTAACAAGACTGGATTTGGAACTTCCGGTTCCACCGATAATACCAATAGTCTCCCCTGCTTTTATTGAAATATTAATATTCTTTAGAACCATCTGGTCACTGCCGCTCTTATAACGGAAATTCACATTCTCAAAATCAATACTTCCGTCCTTCACATTCATAACCGGCTGTTCAGGATTGGTTATATCAGGTTTTTCATTAAGAACCTCCGCAATTCGCTCCGCGCTCGCCACACTCATGGTCATCATAACAAAAATCATTGAAAGCATCATCAGACTCATAAGAATACTCATGCAATAGGTAAGGAGATTCATAAGTTCTCCTGTTTCAAGAGTTGTAGCTCCCGAATTAACAATCAGATTGGCTCCAATCCAGCTGATAAGAATAATACATCCGTATACCGTAAGCATCATTACCGGAGAATTGAATGCAACAATATTCTCTGCTTTAACAAAAAGCTTATAAATATTATTGCTTGCCTTACCAAATTTCTTTTTCTCGTAATCTTCCCTTACATATGCCTTTACAACCCTGATAGCAGACACATTTTCCTGAACACTCTCATTAAGATTATCATATTTAGGAAATGCTGTTTTAAAATATCCGGTCGCTGTTTTTATAATAAAAAACATAATAATTCCAAGAAAAGCTACAGCCCCCAGATATATTAATGCAATTCTTGGACTTATCATAAAGGATATAACCATTGAAAATATCAGCGTAGATGGTGCTCTCATGCACAATCTTAAAATCATCTGATATGCCATCTGAACATTGGTTACATCCGTTGTTAGTCTGGTTACAAGTCCGGCAGTACTGAACTTATCAATATTAGAAAAAGAAAAAGTCTGTATATTGTTATACATACCTTCCCTGAGATTACGTGCAAAACCTGCGGAAGCCTTTGCACCGAATTTACCACTTAAGACGCCTGCGACAAGACTCACTACAGCAAGAACAATCATAACTATTCCAATTCTTACTACATGATCCATATCAGATTTTTTGATTCCTTCATCAACAATGGATGCCATAAAATACGGAATAAGGGTTTCCATTATAACCTCAACAATCATATAGATTGGAGTTACAATAGACGCAGCCTTAAATTCCTTGATATAACGTGCTAATGTCTTTATCATCAATTCTCCTCCTGATTATTAATAATATTTATAGTGTTCTGTATTTTACACAGAATTCTTTTAAATTTTCCCACATAGCGACTTCAAATCATTTTACTACTATTTCGTTTAAAGTCAATAAATGAAATATGAAATTTTTATAAATAATAATCCCTCAAACGTCAGTCTGTCCGACTAATATTCGAGGGATTAAATACTAATACAATTTATTATCTGTTGGCATTCCGGTACTGAACCGGTGTCATTTCATACATTTTCTTAAATGTCCTGTTAAAATGTTCAACATTCTGATAACCTACTGAATATGCAATATTCTCAACCGTCATATTACCATTCTTAAGCAGCACCTTTGCCTTCTTCATTCTTACATTGGCAACATGCTCACCAAAAGTCTTACCGGATTTTTCTTTAATGTATTTTGAAATATAAGGCTCTGAAAGATGGAATTTCTCTGCAAGTTCTTCTAAAGTTACACTCTGATAATTAGTCTGAATGTAATTCAAAATATTAATAAGTCTGTCATCCTTCTCTTCATCATCAGAATTTATCTGTGGCAGCTTGTTGGCAGCAACAGTCAGTGCATGAATCGAGGCCTTAATAATATCCTCATCCAGACCTGCTCCCCAGTACATCTTACCATTACAGGTAATTCCGACATAAGCCATAGCCTTAGATGACGACCCCTTGGAAAGGGCATGCTCCTCATACTCTGATAATTCATAGCTTATTCCGAAATACTGTTTAATAATATTGCTTACCGCATCAAGACGTCCGTTGCCGTTAGCGTCAACAACAACCTTTTTGCCACCGCAGGAAATAGATGCCTCAGCCATAATTCCTTCGTTCTGCTTAAAATGACATTCCGTGATCTTAAAATGTGGTGTATATTCAAGATAGCTGTTTTCAAAAATCTCATATACCCACTGTGGAGATAATTCCTTATGTGCCTCATCAGAAACATGCTTAACTGCATATCCAACCTCTTCACGCATCTTCTCAGGAAGCTGAATGCTGAAATTCTGTTTAAGAATATAGCTTACGCCACCTTTTCCTGACTGACTGTTAATTCTAATAACATCAGCATCATATGTACGTCCAACATCTACAGGATCAATCGGAAGATATGGAACCGTCCAGTTATCGCATTTCTTCTCTTCACGCCACGCCATACCCTTAGCAATTGCATCCTGATGTGAACCGGAAAAAGCAGAAAATACCAAATCACCTGCATAAGGCTGTCTTTCATATACATGCATCCTCGTAAGTCTCTCGTATCGGGCTCTGATTTCAGGCATATTGGAAAACTCAAGCTGCGGATCTATACCATGTGAAAACATATTCATTGCAAGAGTTATAATGTCCACATTACCCGTTCTCTCTCCATTGCCAAATAATGTACCCTCTATTCTGTCTGCACCTGCCAGAAGTCCAAGTTCTGCATCGCTTACTCCTGTTCCTCTGTCATTATGAGGATGTAAGCTTAAAACAACATTATCTCTATATTTAAGATTATGGCTGACATATTCAACCTGTGTTGCAAAAACATGCGGCATTGCGGTCTCAACAGTTGCAGGAATATTGATAATCGCCTTATTTTCTGCTGTAGGCTGCCATACATCAAGCACTGCATTACATACCTCAACAGCATAATCAACTTCTGTTCCATGGAAGCTTTCAGGACTGTATTCAAAAGAAAAGTTTCCGTCAGTCTCATCTGCTAATTTCTTAAGAAGCTCTGCTCCTTCAACCGCAATCCTCTTAATATCTTCCTTACTCTTACGGAATACCTGCTCTCTCTGTGCAACAGAAGTAGAATTGTACAGATGAATTACTGCATGTGGCGCACCTTTAACTGCTTCAAAGGTTTTTCTGATAATATGCTCCCTAGCCTGTGTAAGCACCTGAACGGTAACATCTTCGGGAATCATATTTCTCTCAATAAGGGCTCTCATAAATGCATATTCTGTCTCAGATGCAGCAGGGAATCCAACTTCAATCTCTTTAAATCCGATATCCACTAACATTTGGAAAAATTCAATTTTCTCTTCAAGGCTCATCGGTTCTATTAACGCCTGATTACCATCTCTCAAATCAACAGAACACCATACAGGCGGTTTATCAATATAATCCTTCTTAACCCAGTCATACTCACATACTGGCGGCATAAAATATTGTCTTATATACTTATTGGAATTTTTCATAACTTTACCTCCGATTACTGTGCTATCATAACATTAAACTACAACTTTTTAAATGATTAAATTTAATCATTTAATTTGATTTATTTTATTGCATCAACTTTTTAAATTCCTTTAACATATATTCATAATCTTCTGAATCATAGTAAAAATGTGTTGAGTTATCTAATATCTCCACATGAATATTAGGATTTCCCTGAAAATATTTTACCCCTGATATACTAACCAGTTCATCCTTGGCAGATTGAAAAACATATACAGGTGCAGAGATGCCTTCCACAACCTTACGTGTCCTTCTAATCTCTTTGAATAATTCCAGAAATCTTGGAATCCAGCCAAGATACTTCCACAATCTCTTATCCCTGTCTATACTGTAAGCATCACTTGCAGCTCTTGCAACAACATCCTCTGGCTTAATATTGTTATAAAGCACTTTAAAAAGAATTCCTATCAGCCTTGGCCTGATAAATAATTTTATGGGCGACTGGAGAAAAAACATAGCTTTAATTCTGTCCTTATAGCCACTAAATGCCTGCATTGAAAGCAAGCTCCCCATTGAATGAGCAACAATTATTATATTATCATGATTTTGTGATATTTCTTCAAGCTTATTATTAACCTGCGTCTTCCATTTCTTCATTGAAGTGCGTGTAAAATCCTCTACCCGTCCGCCATGTCCGTCTAACAGAACATTATAGACAGACCACTGCTCCGGCACCAATGGAACAAAATCTTTGAAATGGTCAGGTGTTCCGACAATTCCATGAATAAACAGAACGGCATTATTATTTGGAGTTCTCCTATTGTATTCCTTATGCATTATGTATCCTTGTTCCACAATAAATACAGAAATTGTTATTGTTATCTATCTGTTTTCCGCAATTAATACAGAATCCACTTTGTTTAGCTACATTCTGAGGAACACTAACTGACTCAGGCATTTGTTTGTTGTAAAATAAAATTACCCAAAGTTGCAAGGTAAAATTGGACAAAGTTGCAAAGCAAAAATGGACATTGTTGCAAGTCCAAATTGGACAAAGTTGCAATGCGTTGTATCAAGGCTCTCAGGAACGGTGAGCACCTGAGTGGTAGCCGCCAAGTATGAGCTTTTCATAAAAAGATCCATTGCAGACATAACCCAAAACCATTAACCTTGTCTTTGTTGTAGACAAATCAATAAAGACAAGGAGGAAAGGAGAATGTCAACTACAATGGATCAGATACATCATATCAGAGAAATGTACTATCAACAAGATAAAAACATTTCCAAAATAGCATCTGAAACCGGTCTTAATCGCAAGACCATCAGTAAATACGTGGATATGGAGGACTTCAACAGTCCGCCACCTGCGCCGGCATCATTAGAGATTCATGAATCCAAGCTTGATCCGTTCAAGCCTTTGATTGATGAATGGCTGCTGGCAGACAAACTTGTACCACGAAAGCAGCGGCATACAGCCAAAAGAGTGTTTAAGCGCCTTAAAGATGAGGCGGATGGCTTTGACTGCAGTTACCGGCTTGTCGCCTTATACGTCAAACAGAAGAAAGAGGAATTACGGCTAAAGAGAACCGATGGCTACATTCCTCTTGAGCATCGTCCCGGTGAAGCCCAGGCGGATTTTGGAACAGCCGATTTTTACGAAAACGGTAAGCTCCATCACGAAGCCAAATATCTTGTGCTCAGTTTTCCCTTCAGTAACGGTGGCTTTCTCCAGCTTAATTATGGGGAAAACATGGAGTGCCTTATGGAGGGACTGGTTGCCATATTTGAGCACATCGGCGGGGTACCCGCTGAGATCTGGTTTGACAATACCAGAACCATTGTCACCAAAATCATTAAGGGTGGCGGACGTGATGTAACGGAGCGTTTCCAGCGCTTCTGTGAGCATTACCGAATCAAGCCGGTATTCATGAACCCTGAATCCGGATGGGAAAAGGGAAACGTGGAAAACAAGGTCGGATACCTGCGCCGCAATGAACTGGTACCGGTGCCCCACTTTGATGATCTTGCGGAAGAAAACCGCCATCTTCTTGGCTGTTGCGAAATTGATATGCAGCGTGAGCACTATGATGACAATGAGAGCCGCTTTATCAGCGAACTGTTCGAAGAAGATAAGGCACGTTTGCTGCCACTCCCTTCCGTACCATTCGACACGGCTCTTTACACGACCGCGACCACAGATAAATATGGCAAATTTACCCTTGATGCAGGAAGGCACCGCTACTCCGCTTCACCGGCTTTTTGTGAGTCAATCGTCAATCTTGAGATTACATCATCTGCTGTGATTGTCATGGATGCCGACATGCACGAAATTGTCCGTCACAAGCGCCTTTATGGTGATGAGCATGAAAGAATGGACTGGCTGCCATATCTTACATATATCGCAAGGAAACCACGCTCTCTGCGAAACAGTGGCATTTATGACATGATGCCCCAGACCATGCAGATTTACATGGATAACTGCGAAAGCAGGGAACGGGGGCGGGTCTTAAAGGTTCTTGCTGAACTTACAGAAAGAACAGGATTTGCCAGTGCCGTTAAAACAGTGGATGAAGCAGTCCGGCTGAATGCAACAGATCCGGACAGTCTGCAGAGCCTTTACAGACGAACTTATGCAGATGTACCGCTTCTGCCTCCGCTTGAAAACAACGCTTTACTGCCACAGCAGAAGGTCATTCCCTTTAGGAACGATCTGAAGATGCTGGATGCTGCCCTTAAGAAGGGAGGTGTATCAAATGGCTGATATAGAAAAATCCATTGCAGAATGCTGCAAACAGCTCAAGCTGTCTACAAACTTTGCGGGGCAGGCTTTTCTGCAGAAAGGAGACACACCGCAGGAATACCTTTTAAACCTTCTGACAAACGAAATTGAATACCGGACAGCAAAGAGAAAGAGCAAGTTCCTTAACACCGCCGGATTTCCACGCAGATACCGTGTGGAAGAGTTCCGAACCGATGAGATAGATTTCCCGGAAGACGTCAGCTTTCAGAGTCTTTTGGACCTTGATTTCTATCACGCAGGCAAAAACGTTATCATGTATGGAGGAACCGGAACCGGTAAGACCATGCTTTCCATCCTGATTGGCATGTCTGCCTGTAACCAGGAAATCCCGGTAAGATTCTACCGTACTGCCGGACTGATCAATCTGTTTTCCGAAAGCCAGAGCAGCGGAAAACTTACCGCTCTGAAAAAGAAGCTTAACAGTGCCCAGATACTGATACTGGATGAATTCGGATATGTTCCGTATGACCGCACCGGTTCACAGCTTCTGTTTGATTATCTATCTGAGATACACGAGCAGAAATCCGTGATTCTTAACACGAATCTTGAATTCTCACAGTGGGTGAATGTTCTTTACGACCAAAGGATGACAACCGCACTGATCGGCCGTCTCACCCACCATGTGGAACTGGTTCTGTTTCCCGGAATCAATAACCGGTTACGAGAATCAAGTATCAATGAAACCCTTTCAAGAATCAACAGTCAGGAGGCAGGTAACAATGGCTAAAAACAAAAAAGTTATCAAGGAACAGAAAAAATATCAAAATCTTCAGGAACGCTATGAGGAGATGAGTGATTATCTTCTTGATCTCATGGAGAACGAAGAAGATTTGAAATATCTGAAGGATTTCGTCCATTACAAAAGGATGGATGAAGAGTTCCGCTATTTCAGGGAACATGCACACGAAGATGAGAATTCGGAACTTCCGTTTCCATATCTTGTGCTGTAACAATTAAATAATATCTGCAATGGCTTTACGGCTGGTTTATTACGTAGCCAGCTGGGGGCATTGCAACTTTGTACAATTTGGACATGCAACAATGTCCAAAAATGTTTTGCAACAATGTCCAAAAATATTTTGCAATTTTGTCCAAAAAGTGCTTGCAAAAAACAGGCATTCTCTGTAACACAACTTTGTTACATTCTTTTGTAAATTCTTCTATATTAAGCCTGATTGGCTGTGCTGTTATATTAAGAATACGTATAACTGTATTTGTAAGGTCAGCAGCATACCTTTTATATCGTGCACCTGCTAACTGTGCAATTGAAAAACGCAAGTCAACAGCCGTTCCTCCCTGATAAGGAATAAAATGTATTGTACATGAGCCTCCATTCATATTGTACTTCATAGAAAAGTTAAGTCCAAATCCTAAAGTATGGTATGGTTCCTGTCTGCATTCCCGTCTAAACTGCTGATTACCTGCAGCCATAAGATAGGCATTATAAACAGAACATACATCAGCAGCAAAATAATAGCATAAATCTCGTCTCATCTTAATTATCTTCTTAATTTATTATAAGCGTGCACACATTACTGCAAGCATATAATAATAGTCTTTTCCCTCTAAAGTATATATTATAGCAACCTGTTTGTCACCATAATATACGTCACGATATTCATAATCCTCCTCTGAGCAGATATATCCATACCACTTTTTCCTGACAGGCTTAAAATTGGCAATTTCCTCATATTCTTGCCCCTCATCCCATGAATAATAATAAATATCATAATCATCCGTATGTATACAATGCTCATCCATCCAATCCTGCCCCGCCGCCATTTTGGAAGTAAAACCATAGTTTTCTGACATAATTCCAATGTATAATGCCACTATTACTGCCACAAATGTAATAAACACTGTGATAAGTCTGTGAATTGTTATATTCTTCTCTACAACCAGAAGTTCAGGTTCATCTGTTGCAAAATATTCACGTGTTACTCCAAAATAACTGCATAGCAAATCCAATGATTCTTTACTAGGAAGTCCTAATCCATTTTCCCACTTGGCAACTGCACTTCTGCTTACAAATATTTCTTCTGCCAGCCGATGCTGTGATATTCCACGTTCTTTTCGTAAAATTTTAAGTTTGTCTTTAAATTCCATATCAATTCCTCCTGTCTCAACCATAACACAAATAATACATTTTGTATTGTTACTTTATCTTTAATGAGACAGATATAAGTGTTACTTTGAATCAATTCATCACATTAATGCCGCAATAACACAAAAAACCCGCGTTTTAACAACACGGGTTTTAACTAATAGCAGGGGCAGTAGGATTTGAACCCACGACATTTGGTTTTGGAGACCAACGCTCTACCAGCTGAACTATACCCCTATTTAATATCGACGGTCTCGAAACCGCCGATATTATTTATACCACATGACAACAATAATTGCAAGTATAAATTTTATTAATCTGAATATTTATCAAGAGCTGCCTTTGCACTGTCAGTAATATCCCTCTGATATGCAATTTCATGCTCCATACCTCTTGATTCATCATTAGCAACCTTTGCAGCCTCAAGCACTTTATTAAGAAGCTCACTAATCTCTGAAGCCTTATCATGCTGCTTAACTGACATCTTATGAATGTCATTCATAGAGTCAACCATTGTCTCAACAAATCCCTGTACTTCGCGAACTGTATCTGAAATATCCTTTGAAGACTTGGTAGACTGTGCAGCCAGCTCTCCTACCTGCTTGGCAACTACTGCGAAACCTCTTCCCTGCTCACCTGCTCTTGCAGCTTCAATTGAAGCATTAAGTGAAAGCATATTGGTCTTCGCTGCAATCTTGGAAATTGACGTTGCAAAATCTTCGATTAATTTAGAAAGCTGTTCAAGCTGTTTAATATTCTGTGTAGACTGCTCTACCAGCTGATTCAGGTCATTAATCTGACTTACCACCGCTTCAATATTTGTGATACCTTCCTTCACAAGATTGAGTGATGTGTCTGATGAATTAATCACGTCAAAGGCATGTTTCTCAACTTTT
This sequence comes from Lachnospiraceae bacterium, assembly GCA_045129695.1. Classification (GTDB taxonomy): domain Bacteria; phylum Bacillota; class Clostridia; order Lachnospirales; family Lachnospiraceae; genus Eshraghiella. The sequence continues at coordinate 148,653 of JBGVJZ010000012.1, forward strand.
AACTGTGATTCATCAAGGTTTCCAATGATTTCTGTCATTTGGTTAATAAAACGTTCTTCCATGTATGTATCCTCCTCTATCTATTACATAGTTCTGAAACGGATTGTATTCCGGTTAATTTAATTCGTTTCTCTTCTCCTACGGATTTGAGACATGCATAAGGCAAAATACATTCTTCAAATCCTAATTTAACTGCTTCTGCAACTCTCTGTTTAGCCTGACTTACAGCCCTTACTTCTCCGGCAAGTCCAACTTCGCCAAATACAATCGTCTTCTCTCCAATCGGCGTATTTCTAAAACTTGAAATAATTGCCATTACCATGCCAAGGTCCAAAGCAGGTTCATTAACCTTAAGTCCTCCGGCAATATTCAGATAAGCATCGCATCCGGATAACTGCATCCCCATCTTCTTCTCCAGCACTGCCATAAGAAGATTCATTCTGTTATAATCAGCTCCAGCTGCTGTTCTTCTCGGGAGTCCAAAATTAGTATGACACACTAATGCCTGAATTTCAACAAGAATCGGCCTCGTTCCTTCCATAAGACATGCAACAACTGAACCGGCTGCCCCCTTAGGTCTTCCACTGAGCATATATTCAGATGGATTAAGTACCTCCCTGAGACCTTCCTGACACATCTCAAACACACCGATTTCATTCGTCGCACCAAAACGATTCTTAACGGCCCGTATTATACGATAGGACTCGCTACGCTCTCCCTCAAAATAAAGTACCGTATCAACCATATGCTCCAGCACTCTCGGACCTGCAACAACACCCTCTTTGGTCACATGCCCTACAATAAAAACCGTAATTCCAAGACCCTTTGCAATCTGCATAAGAATATTGGTAGATTCCCTTACCTGTCCTACACTTCCCGGTGCAGAATCAGAAGACTCACAAAACATTGTCTGTATTGAATCAATAACAACCATATCCGGATTAATTGTCCGGATGCCCTCATCAATAACAGAAAGATTGGTCTCACACAGCAGATAAAAATTCTCAGTCATGACACCGATACGGTCAGCACGCATCTTAATCTGCCTCAGGGACTCTTCACCCGATATGTATAAAACCTTCCTTCCTGATGCAATATTCCTGCATACCTGAAGTAAAATAGTGGATTTGCCGATTCCCGGGTCACCACCCACTAAGACCATGGAGCCCGCAACGATTCCACCACCGAGCACCCTGTCCAGTTCACTAAATCCGCTGGTATATCTGTCCTCTCTGGATGTATCAACCGCTGACAGCTTAACAGGTAAATTGTCACTCCTCTGAACCCGAATAGTGCTGCTGTTCTTCTTTGCAACCATTTCCTCTACAAAAGAGTTCCATTGCTTACAGCCCGGGCACTGCCCCATCCATTTGGCAGATTCATATCCGCATTCCTTACAAAAGAATGCGGTATTTCTAGCCTTTGCCATATAATCCTCTCTTAAATAACAACACAACCGTGATTACACAGTCCGAAAAATTACATCTTAACGATTTTAATATCTGCCGCTGAATCTGCAAGCTCAACACTGACACTAAGCTTACCACTGATATTGGTCTTCATGCTTCCGATTGTAACATCATTAACATATACCTTATACTCTGTAGCAGGCTCAAGCTCTAGTGTAATCTGTGAATCCTTATCACTCTCAACATTTAATGAAACAACACCATTATCCATCTTATAATTATGGACAGTTGTTCCCGGTACTGACTCATATACAAACATACCATTACGCTCTAACTTGGTAATCTCGTTATAAGTCTTGACCTTGTAAATATCTCCGTTGTACTCTACGTTGTCCAGTTTAGTCTTGGTATCCAGTAAATGATTACCGAAACTTATTGTTCCGTCATCTTCAATACGGATTAACCCTTCAATAACAGCCATTTCCGTTCCTCCTGTTTTTCAAAAATCGAAAAAGTATTTTGTGTAATAATTATAATATATTTTGTATTTTATTGCTACATCAATTTGTAGAAAAAACAAGTTTTTTATCTTCACAGCTTACATGAACCATGTTGCCTGGTTTTATTTTACCCTCAAGTATCTCTTCTGCCAGTCTGTCCTCAATCTTATTCTGAATCGCACGCTTTAATGGTCTCGCACCGTATTTTTCATCAAATCCTTCTGAAACTATATACTCCTTCGCTTCATCTGAAAGCTCCAGTGCAAGTCCAAGCTGTTCTCCAAGTCTTTTATTGATAGCTTTGAGCATAATATTAAGTATCTGGAGTGTTTCATTTCTTCCAAGCATATGGAATACGATCATCTCGTCAATTCGGTTAATAAATTCCGGCTTAAACAGACGTTTAACCTCATCCATAACCTTGCTTTTCATATTCTGATAATCACGGTCAGGATCTGCTGAGACATTAAAGCCAAGATTCTTAGGCGAAACGATATTCTCAGCTCCGGCATTGCTGGTCATGATAATTATTGTATTTTTAAAATCGATTCTGCGTCCGGTTGAATCAGTAACCATACCATCATCAAGAATCTGCAGCAGGATATTAAAAACATCCGGATGTGCCTTCTCTATTTCATCAAAAAGAATTACTGAATATGGATTTCTGCGTACCTTCTCACTTAACTGCCCACCTTCCTCATAGCCGACATATCCAGGAGGAGAACCTATCATCTTGGAAACACTGTGTTTCTCCATATATTCTGACATATCAACTCTGATAAGTGAATTTTCGTTACCAAACAGTGCATCCGCAAGTGTTTTGGACAATTCTGTCTTGCCGACACCGGTTGGGCCAAGAAACAGAAATGATCCTATCGGACGTTTTGGATCCTTAAGTCCTACTCTTCCTCTTCTAATAGCCCTTGCAACAGCCGTTACCGCTTCATCCTGTCCTACAACTCTTTCATGCAGTGTCTCTTCAAGCTTAATCAGTTTTTCCGATTCCTCCATTGCAAGCTTTTTAACAGGAATTTTGGTCCAATCCGATACAACTGCCGCGATTTCCTCCTCACCCACAGTGAGATTTCTGTTCTCCTTGGATTTCTGCCATTTTGCCTGAAGTTTTTCCAGTTTTTCAAGCTTTTTGTCCCTCTTAGTCTTAATTTCTCCGGCTTTTTCATATGCCTCCGACTTAATTGCTTCTTCCTTGGCAAGCTCAAGTTTCTCTATTTCTTCCTCAAGAAGTGCAATTTCCTCAGGCTTTACATAGGTGCCAAGTCTTGTTTTGGAAGCAGCCTCGTCAATAAGATCAATGGCTTTGTCCGGCAGAAACCTGTCATTAATATATCTTTTGGAAAGCTTAACAGCACTTACAAGTGCATCATCCCTGATTGTAACAGAATGATGTTCTTCATAAGCATTTCTTAGCCCTTTAAGTATTTCAACTGCCTCTTCCTCAGATGGCTCATCCACAGTAACAGGCTGGAATCGTCTCTCCAATGCTGCATCCTTCTCAATATATTTACGATATTCATTGATTGTGGTTGCACCAATTATCTGTACCTCTCCCCTTGCAAGTGAAGGCTTAAGAATATTGGAGGCATCAATAGCGCCTTCCGCACCGCCTGCTCCTATAATCGTATGCAGTTCATCAATAAACAGAATAACATTACCTGAACTTCTTACTTCCGATATTACTCTTTTAATTCTCTCTTCGAATTCCCCTCTGTATTTAGAACCTGCTATCATTCCTGAAAGATCAAGAGTAATCAGTCGCTTATCCTTGATTGTATCAGGTACATTGCCCTCTACGATTTTGATTGCAAGACCTTCAACAATTGCAGTTTTACCTACACCCGGCTCTCCGACAAGGCAAGGGTTATTCTTAGTTCTTCTGCTGCTAATCTGAATTACCCTCTGAATCTCCTGTTCCCTTCCTATTACAGGATCAAGCTTACCTTCAGCAGCAAGCTTTGTCAGATCCCTGCTATACTGGTCAAGCGTCGCTGTCGCCGATTTCTTGCGGTTATTCTTACCCGGCACCTCATCCTTGTACACTGAACTGTCCTGACCCATTGAAATCATAAGATTAATATACACCTTCTGCAAATTAATTCCAATGGTTGATAAAAGTCTGGATGCCACACTTTCAGGCTCCTTGATTATCCCAATCAGAATATGCTCACTTCCAATAAGATTGGCGCCAAATCGTTTTGCCTCTCTTCTGGCATTTTCAAGAACCTTCGCAGCTCTTGGTGTATAACTGTCAGGTTCTCTTAACCCAACTACACTGCTGTTAATTACCTGATGAATTATTTCAATTAATTTATCTTCTTCAAGTCCGGCATCAGATAAAATTTCTCCCGCCTGACAATCTTTGGTCCGTATTAATCCCAGCAGAATATGTTCGCTCCCAATGCTGCCATGACCGAACTCAGTTGCTGCCACTGCTGCATTTTTCAGAACTTCCTCTGCTTTCTTTGTAAATCCACTCTGCATAATTGCCTCCTGTTCTATATAATATCAGGACAGTTATTTCTAATATACTGTGCCCTCAAAATATCTGCTTCATCCACAGAAATAGCCTTATTCACAGTATTATTAAGTACTGCCGGCTGTATGTCCATAATAATTTTGTTAATGCTGAATCCGCCTGTTTTATCAAAAGTTATTATACCCAGAGAATTGCCTAGCATTATCTCAGACAATAAAGTCATTGCATCTCTTAAAGGAATCTTTCTGGCATATTTCAAAACACCATAGGACTTGTAAACAGCATCTTCCATCTGTATTTTGTCCTTCTCATAAAGATATCGTCTCTGCTCTCTCTCCTGACTGATAATTTGTGTAACAATATCATTTAAATCATTCATGATTTCTTTTTCAGTCTGCCCAAGTGTCTTCTGAGTGGCAATCTGGTATAAATTACCATATCCCACATCATCACCATAAAGAGCCTTAAGCTTCATACCAAAACGGCCAAGTTCAGTACTGATATGGGATATTCTTTTTGCCTCCGTAAGTCCCGGCAGATGCAATGTATAACCCGCCCTTAGCCCGGTTCCGACATTGGTAGGAAAAGTTGTTTTATATCCGTATTTCTCTGAAAATGCATAATCAAAATTAGAATCAATATAATCGTCCACTTCATTGGCGCGCTTAAAGCATGAATCCAGATTCATGCCATTTGCCAAAGTCTGAATTCTCACATGATCTTCTGCATTAAGCATAACTGCCGTAGATTCATCCTTGGATAAGAGAACAGCCTTGTTACTTCCATTAAGAAGTGCTGAGGTTATCTGCCTTCTCTCTTTAAGTGATTTTTTCTTCCTTTCGTTGCAGTTACTCATGTAAATGCAGTCATATTCTCCGGGATAATCTGTCTGAAATTTCTCCGTTACTTCATTGACCATATTGGCAGCAGCTTCCTCAGAAAGTCTGTCAGCAAATACGTAATTGGAAAAATTTCTTGCGAGACGTATCCTGCTTGACAGGACAACGTCTTCATTAGTACCGGTTTTGTCATACCATTTATTCATTGCTGCCTCCCTTTTCCTTAAGTTCTGTAATTAAATCCCTAAGTCTTGCTGCTTCCTCAAAGTCCTCAATATATACGGCTTCCTTAAGCTTTTTGGACAGAAAATCTATTTCTTTACGCAAATCCTTTTCCCGGTCAGCTGCCGTTTCACTGACTTTATCATCAGCCCGCTCCCTGTTATACAACATTGGACGTTTTCCCAAATGGGTGTCACTTCCCTGCAGTTTCTTAATCTTGTCTGCAATAAGCGGTCCAAACACATCATAACAATCCGGGCATCCGAAGCTGGAATTCTTCACAAACTGACCATATGTCATCCTGCAAGTCGGACACTGGACATTTCCGGCAGGATCTGCCTCTTTCTCTCCTGTAAACAGCTGACTACCAAGTATTCCTGACAAGAGCTTACCAAACTGGTCATTATCAAAAACACTTGAATAATAGCTTATATCTGTATTAGCGGCACACTCACCACAGAGATGATGTTCATTCTTAACACCATTTACAACCTCTGTATAATGAAAAGTTGCCTGATTCTTCCTGCATTTCTCACACAGCATAGTATATCCTCCTATATATTACGCATTAAATTCTTCTATTATATCATCCACTAACAGGTGTATTTCTTCAGTTGATACATTTCTGCACAAAGCTCTTGCTATAACAACACGAAGAGACTCCGACAGTTCATTCAATGCCGCAAGCTTATTCATATCAACCGCAATTACGGCACCATGCCGCCTGTCAAGCTTAATATAACCCTGTTCGCGAAGAACAGTGTATGCTTTATTTACGGTATGCATGTTAATACCAATTGTGTCAGCCAGTTGTCTTACAGAAGGAAGCGAATCACCCTCCTTAATCTGCTCCGTAGCTATTTGAAAAATAATCTGATTACACAGTTGTAAATAAATTGCCTCATTACTGTTAAAGTCTATTGTAATATACATTACATCACCTCTTCTGTTATACAGCCACTATAACAAAAAATTGTAGGAAAAGCAATATTTTGCTTTCCTACAATCATAATATTTCTATAAATTATTTATTCTTTATAAAAATTCTTCATCTTCCTCCAAAGGAATCTCTTCAACAGCTTCCACAGATTCATCATCCGGTTCTTCCGCTACCGGTTCTTCCGCTATCGGTTCTTCCGACAGCCCGATTACAAACTCTTCCGGCTCTTCAACAGCTTCCTCCTGTGGCACTTCATCCGTTATCTCCTGTGGTATTTCATCAGATGTCGCAGACATTTCTTCGAGTGACAATGCTATTTCAGCCTCCGCACCGGCAATTTCCTCTTCCACAGAATTTTCCATCTCTTCTTCCATTTCACTGTAATTAATCTTCTCATCCGAAATAGAATGTTTCTTCTCTGATTTGTTTGCAATCAGTACAACAATGAGACCAATTAATACTACCAGAAGAACTCCGGCAGCAACAATTGCTATATTTCTGATACGCAAAAGTCCCTCATTGGCATTCTTTAAAGATTCATTCTCAGATGAATAATCAAATGTACTTTCATGCTCGGTTGTAGCAGTTTCTTCAACAGTTGTGGTTTCCTCCTCAACTGAATTCATCTCCGTATGGGCAACTCTCTGAATCGTCTTTTCCACGGTATCATAGCAATACCAGCTATATGTACCATTCTGATTCACAGCATAGAAATATGCAAAGCCTGGTTCTTCTGAATTAATATATGCTTTGATTTCCTTCTCACCAATCGTAATAGTGCCCGCCTTAGTATCTCCGGGTATAGAATCTGCCTTACCCGCATCAATTATAATATATCTGTTCTCAATAAAATCAATTGATATAAATGGATAAAAATTTTTTTCTTTTAAATCATATATGTAAAAGTTTCCATTTGTTTCACCGTCTAAGAGGTAGAACAACTGCAGTTTAAGTTTATTATTGGTTGCTGCAAGAACTTCATTCTCACCATACTCAATAATATTGGCTTCAAATCCCTCAGGAATCATTTCCCTGGAATAATCCGGACTGATATGATATACCGCATTATCAATCTTGACCTCCGTCCACTTCGGTGGCTCTGTTGGCGGCTCCGTTGTCGGAGGTTCAGTAGGCGGCTCAGATCGTACAACCGTAATGGTATAAGTCATTGTCTTACCATTTGGAGCATATGAGGTAACTGTTATTACATTATTACCATAGACAAGATTGGTTGTATTTCCGCTAATTGCTGTTCTTCCACCCTGTGATGATGTTGCAACAACATCAACAGCTGTAACATCTGTTCCTACATATGCGGTATACTGCATTGTCCATTTAGCAAATGCAGGACTTAATGATGCACCCGCAACCTGAAGAGTACTTAAGGTTGCATCATCCGACCCCGGTGCCCAGATTTTAACTGAAGCATTCTGATATGCCGGTTCAAATCCGGCAATATTTTTATCAATAAAGGTATCGCCCACAATGGAAAAACTGCTCGTTCCCGTCTGTGCTGCTTTGAAGGTAAAATTCCATGTCATACTGGTTGGTACACCGGATTCCAAATAATTAACCGGTATACTTCCTGAATAAGAGCTGCCATCAGCATCACCGCCCACATACGTAAACATTGCCGGGTCATATTTAAGCTCAAACATGGCCGCATATAAACCTATGGGGCAATTCAGTGTAACCGTAACATTGATATCCTGACCTACAATAACATCAGTAGTGCTTGTAGTAACAACTACACTTTCTCCCGCTGCTTTAACTGTATTAACTTCCAGACCTGTTACCATCAAAAAAGTCATTATGCCAACCAGAACAGCTGCCAATATTCTTTTTATTTTCATGATGCCGCCTCCCTAATCTGTGGTATTGGTGTATTTTCCAAAATGTATTTCTTGATTACCGCAAAATCAAACAGGTTAATTCCTTCTGACTGCTGATATGCATCCCCTGCAATCAGATAAACTCCCGTAAGCCCGCTATTCTCAAGAATTACTTTCTTAACATACGCAAAGTCAAACAAATCTATTTTACCATCTCCGTTTACATCTCCGTAAATGATGATTGTATATTTACTATACTCAAACCCATTTCCATCAATAACACACACAACATCACCTGTTCCAACAACGGAATCCCCGGTCTTGACATTTCCCTTTGCATCCTTTATAACAACAGAACCGTTAAATACCTCTAATCTTGCAGAAGCCGTCTCAACAGTATCTCCAACCGTAAATCCGTTTAGAAGTGTTGAATCAGCATTAAGCTGTAATTCCTTGAGATTAATTGTCGTCTGTGTATATTTAATTATCTTAACCGTGTAAGTCTTTTTAACAGATTTATCAGTTGATGAAGGATATACATTAATTGATATTGTATTAAGTCCCTCACTCAATTTAATTCCTGATATTGTTCCTCCCGTACATTGTGTAGCCGCACCGCCGTAAACATATTCAGTATATGCTATTGAGGATTCGGCACCATAGTACAAATCAAGTGTTTCAACCTTATTATCAACTGTCATGGTATATTCATATTTAAGCTTATCAAAGCTTTCCTTAAAGCCCCCTATAGAGGTACTCAATGTTGTGAGATATGTGCTTCCTTCACTCCTTGTAACATTGACAGTATAGGTCTTTGAAGTACCATATTCTGATGTACACACTATTTTAAAAGAATTCTTTCCAACCTTTAGGTCAAATGCTCCCGTTCCGGATATTTTGGAGGTTGTACTTGCAATTGCCTTAGCACTGATATTAACCTTAATCATATCATACGGAACAATTATCGAATATGTATTGGTATCCATATAAAAAGTAGGTGTAAGACCCAGCTTGGATGTCTTGCCCTCAATTGTTGTACCTGTTATTGAAATGCCCGACAGCTTATAATTAGGATTACCATCACCTTCCGGCATCGGACACGCCTTTTCAGGCATATTGTTATAAATTGGGATTCTGAAAACGAAATTCGAATCCAGTATTCCGTTATTCGCATATGCATTACGGACATTGTAACCCTCATTAATAGGTGCAAGAAGATTCTGCATATACTGCTTCCAGTAATAATATTGTTTATCAACAACGCTGAATTTCTGGAAATAGATGGTATCTTGTCCAATTTTAATATAACCCGTAGAAACCTTTGAAGCACCACCTATAATAGCCTTATACTGGGTATTCCAGCCTTCTTTCTGAGCTTCTGCAACACCATTTTTAAGAACAGCTTCTGCCGTACTTCCTGATGCTCCTATGTTAAAGAAATTGTAATATGTAACACCATCAGAACCCTTCTGACCGGATGCAAGCTTGTCTGTTAAAGCATATTTTCCGGTAGAAGAATTGTAAGTGCCCCTGCCTTTTTCCTGTAAAAGTCTGGCACACAGATGAATCGGACTTACACCATATTCCTGACCTGCTTCCATAAGCACAGTGGCATATGTTTTATTATTGCTTCCGCCTACGACAGCATAATCACAGTCCATAAAACTATTATCCATCATTTTCTTAAGCACTTCATAGGTCTGATATGTCTCATTAAAGCTCAACATCTCAAACTGGAAAATATTCTCTTCCGTAAGCCAGTTTCTAGGGTCCATTACATAAGCAACAGCACCGGTTGATGCCTGTACCCATCCGCCTCCGCACAATTCAACCCAGTCATTACTGGTCCAGTTGAACGCTCCGGACATTTCAAAATCCTTCCATGCAGTAGGTGTCTTAAACCATTTACCATTAATTCCCATGATATTGTTAGGCATAAGATTTCTTGCTAATTTCATCTCATTCTTAAGCACATCATTAGTCCAGTCAAGTCCTGTATTAAACGCAACAAACGTCCAATTAGGATGTGCCTGATGAAGTGCCCTTAACATTGGCTTGTATGATTCAGGAAAAGCAGCTATGGACTGCTCAAATGAATTATTCTGTGTTGTCGTCTCAGGCTGTGTCGTCTCAGGCTGTGCCGTCTCAGACTGTGTCGTTGTTACTGCCTCAGATGTACCTGCTGCTTCGGTCTCATCAGCATACACATTGACGGCAAAACCTCCAAAAGCAGTAAAACCCATAACCAAAATCATTATAAGACATATTAAACTTTTAACTCTGTAATATTTTGTATATTTGTACATTATTTTCTTCCTTTGTTGCTTTTATCCAACAAGCCTATTATAAAAAATTGCAGTCTAAAGGTCAACCTTTTGACTGCAATTCCATGTATTACCATTTATGATTTTTCTGTGAACTATGCCTCGTCAATTGCTTTACCAATATCGTTACGCATATATTTATTCTCAAAATTAATCCATTTGGTTGCCTCATAAGCATTACTTCTTGCTTCTTTAAGAGTTGCACCCTTTGCAGTAATTCCAAGTACTCGTCCGCCGTTAGTTACAATACCATCGTCTGTAAGCTTTGTGCCTGCATGGAAGCAATAATAACCTTCGTTGTTCTCAAAATTTTCAAAGCCTGTAATAAGCTTGCCCTTCTCATAAGCAAGAGGATACCCGTCTGACGCAAGCACTACACATACACAGGCATTATCTTCGAACTGTAAATCAAGCTTATCAAGCGTTCCATCAACACAAGCCTCAAAAACATCAATAATGTCATTCTTAAGTCTCGGAAGAACAACCTGTGCCTCAGGGTCACCAAATCTTGCGTTATACTCCAATACCTTAGGTCCCTTTGGTGTAAGCATTAATCCGAAGAAAATAACTCCCTTAAATTCTCTTCCTTCTGCCTTCATCGCATCAACGGTTGCCTGATAAATGTATTTGTGGCAGAACTCATCAACCTCTGATGTATAGAAAGGACTTGGTGAAAATGTACCCATTCCACCTGTATTAAGACCTTCGTCACCATCCTTTGCGCGCTTATGATCCTGTGCTGATGACATAATCTTGATGGTGTTACCATCTACAAAGGACAATACGGAAACTTCACGTCCAACCATGAATTCTTCAATTACAATCTTGTCTCCTGCTGAACCAAACTGCTTGTCAAGCATAAGAGTCTTAACACCTTCCTGTGCTTCTTCTTTGGTATTGCAGATTAAAACACCCTTACCGAGCGCAAGTCCGTCCGCTTTAAGAACAATCGGAAAATCCGCTGTCTCAAGGTAACGGAGTGCCTCTTCAGGTGAGGTAAATGTCTCATAAGCAGCTGTAGGAATATTATATTTCTTCATTAAATCCTTAGAAAATGCCTTAGAACCCTCAAGAATTGCTGCGTTCTTGCGAGGTCCGAACACCTTCAGGCCTTCTGCTTCAAATGCATCAACAACACCGCCTACCAGTGGATCATCCATACCGATTACGGTTAAATCAATTGCATTATCCTTGGCAAAAGCCACCAGACTGTCAAATTCCATTGCTCCTATTGGAACACACTCTGCAATCTGACCTATTCCGGCATTACCCGGAGCACAATATATTTTATCAACCCGGGAACTTTTTGAACATGCATATGCAATTGCATGCTCACGTCCGCCGCTTCCTACAATAAGTACTTTCATATATATCTCCTTATATCTCGTTATTAGCAATCATATCAATTGCCTTTGGCAGAATAATCCATTCTGCCTGCTCCATAACCCTCTTCTGAAGTATCCCCGGAGTATCACCATCTTCAACCATAACCGGTTTCTGCAAAATAATAGCACCCGTATCAGTTCCTTCGTCAACAAAATGTACTGTTGCACCTGTTACCTTAACACCTCTTGCAAGAGCCGCCTCATGCACCTTAAGTCCATAATAGCCCTTTCCGCAGAAAGATGGAATTAATGAAGGATGTATATTAATAATTCTGTTTCTGTACGCTTCAACCATTGCCGCAGGAATTGCTACAAGGAAACCTGCAAGAACAATTAAATCAGGCTCGTACTTAGCAACACCCTTTAAAAGCACTTCGTTAAAAACATCCCTACTTGCATAATCCTTAGGAGAAATACACTCCGCTGCAACACCATAGTTCTTAGCTCTTGTAAGAGCGTAAGCTCCCGCATTATTACTGATTACTGCTTCAATAGAAGCATTGCGTATGGTTCCATTATCAATTGCATCCATTATAGCCTGAAGATTAGTTCCTCCGCCTGATACCAAAACAACTATTCTTAACATATAGTTACACCCTTTTCACCTGCAACTGCCTTACCAAGAATAAAAGCCTCTTCTCCTGCTGCATTAATTGCTGCAACTGTCTTATCTGCATCCTCAGGTCTTACTGCAAGGCACATACCTACACCCATATTAAATGTGTTGTACATCATCTCTTCTGCAATATTTCCTTCTTCTGCTAACATTTTGAAGATTGCAGGAATCTCATAGCTGTCCTTCTTGACCTCTGCTCTGATTCCTTCAGGAAGCATTCTTGGAATGTTCTCATAGAAACCGCCGCCTGTAATATGGCTGCAGCCTCTTACTCTTACACCTGCATCCTTAACTGACTTAAGTGCCTTAACATAGATTCTTGTAGGCTCCAAAAGTGCCTCTCCAAGTGTTCTTCCGAGTGAATCATAATATGTATCCAGCGTCTCTTTGTCCATATTGAACACCTTACGGACAAGTGAGAAACCATTGCTGTGAACACCTGATGATTTAATTCCGACAAGTACGTCACCATCCTGGATTTCATTACCTGTAATTAAGTCTTTTTCATCAACAACGCCTACTGAAAAACCTGCAAGGTCGTATTCATCCTCAGGCATAAGACCAGGATGCTCTGCTGTCTCTCCTCCGACGAGAGCACATCCCGCCTGCTTGCAGCCCTCTGCAACACCCTTAACGATTGTAGCAATCTTCTCAGGATAGTTCTTGCCACATGCAATATAATCAAGGAAAAATAACGGTTCACCACCTGCACATGCAACGTCATTAACACACATTGCAACAGCATCAATACCGATTGTATCATGCTTGTCCATAATAAAAGCTAACTTAACCTTGGTTCCACAACCATCGGTTCCTGATAACAAAACAGGATTCTCCATATTCTTAATCGCATTCATGGAGAAGGCTCCTGAAAATCCGCCAATGCCGCCCATTACCTCAGGTCTCATTGTTCCCTTAACATATTCCTTCATAAGTTCAACTGACTTATATCCTGCTTCAATATCAACTCCGGCTTTCTTGTAATCCATTTTACATTTCCTCCATGTACTTTTTGTAACCAACGTTTTCAATTTTGTCTTTCTTCTTCATAACGCCGGCTTTTAAATCTTCTTTGTATTCTTTTAATTTGGTAAGAAGCTCCTCATCAGAAACAGCAAGTATCTTAGCTGCCATAAGTGCCGCATTGGCACCTCCGTTAATAGCAACTGTTGCTACAGGAATTCCGCTTGGCATCTGAACAATTGAATATAGTGAATCAACTCCGCCAAGTGACTGAGTGTGAATAGGTACACCTACAACGGGCATTGGGAAAATAGCTGCACACATACCAGGTAAATGAGCTGCTCCGCCCGCACCGGCAATAATCACTTTAATTCCTTTTTCTTCCGCCTTGTTAGCATAGTCAAAAAACACATCCGGCATACGATGTGCTGAGATAATTGTCATCTCATAATCAATACCAAATTTCTCTAAGATTTCTGCGGCCTTGCTCATCACTCCGAGGTCTGAGTCACTGCCCATAACAATTCCTACTTTTGCCATTTTAAAAACTCCTTTTCTATAATCCTACAACAAATAACATAAACATAATAATTGACATAATACCATTAAGTAAAGACCCTGTAAAAGAAAATGTGTAATACCTGTCTAATTCTTTGTAGCTTAACATCCCGATTATCATGCCAAAAAAAGCTACCGCAAATGATGTCAGGGCAATCTCTCCGACAAGGCTTCCTCCTTTGCCATTAGCCTGATAGGAAACAGTTATCGCCCATATTAACAAAGCTATTGCGCACACAAACATAATCGTTGATATAACACCGCCGATGCTATGCTTCTTAGTAGAAAATTTATATCTGTACTTTGCCATTAGCTCTGTTCCTTTCAATTCTTATATGAATTACATATACTCCCGCTCCGATAATTCCACCTATCGTATTAAGAATTAAATCATCCACATCAAAGCTTCCAACCTTTGTTACTAACTGAATAATCTCAACACATAATGAAATATCAAAGGTCATTATCGCCACTTCCAAAAAACCAATACTTCTTCCTATAACAGGTATTATAAACAAGCCAAACGGAATAAATGCTGCCACATTACCTGCTATATTCATCCAGACTGCATGGTTTCCAAGTCTGTCACGTTTGATAATAAATCTTCTAATCTCATGGAATGGAATAAGATTGAGACTGTAATCCCTTGTTGCACTCCTGCCCATATTCTCTGCAAAAAACAGAAAATATACCAAAACACATCCATAAATCATAAACAAAACAATACTTATTTTTCTTCTGGTGGTACTATCCTTAAAAATTCCGGACAAGTAAATACCTCCAAACCTTACTGTTCTGCACCATACTGAGCATAATAATCATCAATGGCTGCCTTAAGAGTGTCATCGATAATTACCTGTCCTTTATATGGTCTGTTATATAAATGTTCAATTACATCTGCCATAGTAACAATAGCAGTTGTCTTAATTCCGTAATTCTCTTCAATCTCAGAAAGTGCACTCTTAGTACCCTTACCTCTTTCCATTCTGTCAACAGAAACCACAAGTCCAAGAACATCCACATCACCCTGAGCCTTGATAATCGGAAGTGTCTCTTCAATAGATGTACCCGCTGTAGTTACATCTTCGATAATTACTACCTTATTACCATCTTCAATAGGACTTCCAAGTAAAATTCCTGTATCACCATGATCTTTAATCTCTTTACGGTTAGAGCAATATCCAATATCAGCACCATACAACTCATCAATAGCTGCTGCTGTAGTTACTGAAAGAGGAATTCCCTTATATGCAGGTCCGAATAAAATATCAAAATCCGTACCATATTTCTCGTTAATAGCTTTAGCATAATACTGTCCAAGCTTTCTTAACTGTGAACCTGTACGGTAAAATCCTGTATTAATAAAAAAAGGTGTCTTTCTTCCGCTCTTAGTTACGAAATCACCGAACTTAAGAACCTTGCAATCCACCATAAACTCAATAAATTCCTGTTTGTACTGTTCCATTTTATTAAAACCTCCTTGTATTTACAGGGGTTCCTGGGAACCCCTTATTCTCAAAATTGCCTTACTACACACTTTTGAGCTTACACAGCCTTTTCCATCTTCATCATCTCTGTAAACAGGGTATCCTCTGTCACATGACAATACAAATCCATTGTCATCTGCAAAGAGCCATGTCCGAGAATCTTCTGTTTTTGAATGCGTTGTCGTTTCAATACCTCCAACGCTCGCGTGGTTAATGGAATCGTTCGCCTTCCATTCTTTGTCTTTGCATCATGCATCTCAAAAATGTACTTACCACCTTTTTGAAAATAGCACAATGTGTGACGCACATACAGTACCTTCTTATCAAAATCAATGTCCTTCCACTGAACACCACAAAGCTCTCCGATACGTATTCTTTCTGGCATTGTCAGAAACAAGTTCATTGAGTGCATTCTCATCCTCGTACTGTTCCTCCCGCATCCTTTTACGAAGCTCATTCAGATTGCTTGCGTATATGGTCTGCGTCTTGCCGAAACGATTCACAAATCGTCCCTGATAAAGTCCATCACTCTTTCTCTGCGTAATGCCTTTACCAAGTTCTTTACCTTTTATGGATTTACCCATATCTGCCTCCTTCCAGCGTGTATATACGTTGAAAGGAACCATCAGTCCA
>JBGVJZ010000013.1:0-93368 GCA_045129695.1 Lachnospiraceae bacterium
ACCTTCAGGGAAGTATCATTGTTGTACTGCTCATTCATCAGATTCTTAAAAGGAATGATGGTATGAGTCTCCCCACGATTGGCAGTCAGACTGTCATAGTTATCCGATACGGAAATAAAACGCACACCATATTCCTTAAAAGTCCTCAGTATAAGTTCATCTACCCCGATTCGCTCTCGCCCAAGTCTGGACAAATCTTTTACCATGATACAATCCAGATTTCCCGCCTTCATGGACTTCATCATTCTTTGGAACTCCGGTCTATCAAAATTACTTCCGGTGTAACCGTCATCAATAAATACATCCACCAGTTTCAAATCATCATGGGCATCAATAAATCCTTCCAGCAAAAGTCTCTGGTTGGAAATACTGTTACTCTCCTGTTTCTCCCATCCGTCGATATCCTCATCCCCTTGGGACAATCTCAAATAAATTCCGGTTCTATACACATCAATCTTTTTCTTACTCATTACATTTCCTCCTGTTGTTCTTCTTTGATTCGTCTGTTATTGGTACTTAAGCGACGCCTTGCGCTCTATATAACAATTCATAATGTCTGTAATACTACAATTCCCGGCAAAGGTTGACTGCACAGTATATTTTCCATACTGTTTTACCTTGCCCTGTGATTTCTTCTCCTGCTGCGTACTAACTTCCGCAACCTGAGCCTGTTCCTTTGTCTGCTGCAAAATATACTCATCTCCCTTCCGTTCAACATGAAAAAACAGCTTAAAATATCACTTCACCGGCACACCGGCTAAGACCTAAAAAGACCGCTCTCCATAGTTAACAAAGTCTGTTGTTACACTCGTAACAACCGCTAAACTCATACATACGAAAGTACAACAAGTAAAAACAAAATATGCGCTATCACATTTTGCATTGCTTGTCATTATTTACTTAGTCCTAACACGGAACACATTGGTTCCGTCATCGTATGTAATGAGCTTTCGCTCGCTTTGTTGACCATGGACAGCGGTCTGCATTTTTAGTGTCTTATAATCACTGATATTTCAAGCTGTCTATTGTCAACTATTAAATTTAATACTTACTCATTGGTCTTGCGATGGCTGGTCGCTCACAATGCACTTAATAGGTATCCGTGGCTATGTTTATATTCTTATTTTCTATTCATTCATCTTTGCCACGACCTCATAATACACCACAACCATATGTTTGTCTACCACAATTTTCCAAAATTTCGACAAAATTTTATTTTCGTTATTTTTGCCAATCACAAGTGTGACACGAACCCCCTCTGCATCATCGGGCACCCGCTGTTATGCTGCCATTTTCGCTGCATTTGTCTGCTCCAGATAGGATAAAAACAATGCTTCCAAAGTCTTATCTTCTGCGTAGGAACAGGTGACATTTACCACCGTCCCGTTGGTGGTTTTTATACTGATATTCTTATCTGTTAAATTTATTTTCTCGTCCATGCGTAACCTCCATTTTTATTTTTTGCATTATCGTTGCCATAACAAAAAAATCGCTACCCATAGCTTCTATAAATGCACAAACTATGGATAACGATTTTGTTATCTACTGCAATCTTTTTATTATTATTCAAACCATCTCACTTATGGTTCTTATCAAGGTATACGCTGGTATTCCAACCCCTCATCGCCCCGTATACGTAGAAGTGTACTCACCTCCGGGAATTACAGACGGCCACTCAATTGTGTTCACGACGCCCTTCTCATAAGAGAAGCACTATCTCCCCTGCTTGCCTTTCGGGGACCGGGACGAAACTCTTTTCTCGCCCCTCATGGGTTATTATCCTTACGCAACATACCTGCTCCCACATGTTCCGGACTTTCGCCCAGCCTCTCGACCTTCATCTCTCAATCCATCAGCCTACTGATATGATAACTGTGACTTTCATCCTGCGGGTATATGAACCGTAATTCTACTCATCTGTAACTGCTATTCAGTTGTCAAATTTCTACGGCTTTTCAGAGCCTGTGTAAAGCATAAAGCAAAACTTGATGCTTGTACATATCCTAAAAAGACCAATTTCCGCAAAAAACTATTCTTTTCAGTATGAATTTCTCTTTGCAAGAGTATCATACTATAAAGTTCGAAGGTTGGCTATGGACTGGGCTGGTGTATTTTGAGGAATTTACACCAGGAATTGGTGGGGTTTTACAGCCCACTCCCGACATGGCAAATCGCGCAGAAATAGTCATATAATTTATATACCACTCAATTCCCGATATAATAAAAACCGCGAAAATAGTGGCTTCGAATGGTTCACATCAAATAAATGCGTGATTAATTGCGTGAAATTCATTTATCACGCATTTTCAAAAAAATAGAGCGCCGTCACAACGCCGCCCTTACAAAAACACATATGTGTTTTATGATGCTGCATATAGTGTACGTATTTTCGAATAAAAAATCAAGCAAATTCTTCATCTACAAGAATTGTCTCTTATCAATCATAGTATTACCGCTTAACATATCTCCTGTTCTTTGTAGCTGCAGTACAATCCACTACACCTATTTCCACAAGTTCATTCAATAACTGTCTCGTACGCGGTCCCTTCAACCCAATTGCATTTGCAATCTCCTCTGTACTATACAATACTTCTTTTTCCATATATTCCAGTATCTGCTTCTGCCTTTTGGACAATCCATCAGCATTATTTTCTGCTGATTTTTCTGCTGATTCTGATACTTTTCTGCTGACTTCTTCGATAGCAATTTCGCAGAAACGGCAATTTCCTTGAATATAAGCATCAAATTTATATTAGGATTACAACCTGTAACCGATTTGAAATAAACATTCACAAGACTACATTATCAACTATCCATCAACTAAATTTGCATCATATATTAACAGTAAACGCCCATATTATAAGCATTTCCGTAATGATGTGTCTTGGATTTCCATAATACCATCAACTACCCATCAACTAAATTTGCGCATCAACATCTTACTGACATCCTATCAAATAGCCATCAAATAAAATAATGCCCTAAATATCAGGTGTTTTCGATTCGACACCTTCAAAATAAGCCGTTTCAATCAAATACCTGTCAAATAAAATCTGCCGCATCACCACACGCAACTTGACATGACCACAAAATGTGTTATGCTATTTGTAGTCAACTTGTGACGGATGAAAGCTGGGTTCCCAAGTGGGAGTAGGCACTTAAGTGCTTAGAATCCTTTGCTCCTGGGGTTGGCTATTTTTATTTGAACATAATAATTTTTACTGGCATTATGGCTGCTAATCAAATTAACATATTCTCTTCACCACATAAATATTCCGTTATTGGTAATGCTTGGCTGATATTAATATCAATTGAATTTACCTTATAAACCTTCGAATCAAGAACGTCATACACTCTAGTCTCAGCATTTGTATCAAAAAACAATACATTATATCCACCAGCTGACACTGCACTTTTATACTTAATCCCATCAAATCCCATTTTCCTTATGTATTCACACAAAAACTGGGTTGGCAAATATTCAATTGGATCACCAAAATTAGGCTTTGAAAACTCCTCAGAAATCCTATGCAAATCTAATAATATAGAATACTCTGTATCTTTTATTTCAGTTGGAGCATATGTAAAATCGAAAATTTTTGCATCTTTTATAACTTTTACAGAACAAACATTATATGATTTTTCCATCTGTGGACGCATTTCTAGTATCGCAGTCTTTATATCTTTAGCCGCATATAAATAACTTATTCCTTTTGCATTTGCTCTGCCTTCTTTCGCCATACAACTCGGTGGTGCATCCGAATTTTTTTTATCGAATCCATAAAACGGCGCCTGTTCTTCAAGTATTTTTCTCATTTTTTCCAAAACACTCTTTGACTTTTCTCTATTTGCCAATAAATGAAACTGAATAATGCTCATAGCCGCATCACTTCTAATATCATCATCTTCTATATTTAATTCAGGTAATATATTCTTTAACTCTTTCGTTATAGTTTTTGCAACTTCGCTTTCCAAAAAATGCGAAATTGAATATTCCCTAGCTCGATATAGTATGTCCCCTTCTTGTATAATAATTGTTGCAACATCTGATATCTTCTCTATTTTCGTTAAAATTTGACTATCTGGGAAAAAACGACTTTTATATTTTATCTCATCAGCAAACTCTTTCCATATCTTCTGCGTATCGTAATCTAATATTAATATCAAATAAAATAACAAAATAAAGACACTTGTATATTCATCATCTTCTTCAATTTGCAAAGAAGTTTGCTTCTCTTCTTTAGTAGCACATGGGATTTCTTTTAATAAGCTATCTCTTTTTAAATCTGATAATTTAACCATTATTCCTCCTTGCTACGTACATATTATTTTACATTTTACGAGTTTCATATGTACTCCAAATAAAATCCACAAATGTTATGCTACTTCCTACGGCTAACTTTGCATGACGTACTTCAAGCCCTTGAAATGAAGCACTCTTGCCATGACCACTCCCAAAAGGATTTCTAATCTCAGCAAGCTTTGTAGGAATGGCTCTTAAACTCCCCAGAACCGCCTTAATTGCATCAGCCCCTCTATCTGTAGCCTGAACATTATCCGGCAGAAGATTAAGTATATTCATCGTCTTACTAGCTAACTGCGGAACGTCATCGTCTTTAGAATATGAAACGCCCTCCTCGTCCAAAATGGTTTTACAGCAACTTTCAATTAACTCTTTAGCCATTCCTATGGCATTAGTAGGGTTTGTAATCTGCATTTGCACCATTAAATCAATTTGCTTTGACAAATATTCACTAGAAAATTTCGTTTTTAATAATTCTGCCGTTTTAGTAATAACAACGGTTCCGCCGTCCAGTCTATTCATTATATCCTTACACTTTAAATATATCTTTGCATATTTTTCGTCATATCGCGAAATTCCAGACCAAAGGATATCTTCATAATCCGGATTATACTCATACTCCATCTGCTCCTCATAATGATGAAATAGATCCACAAGCAACTTTGTTCTATCTGCATCAGAAGCTTCACTAAGATATGCAACCAAAGATTTTCCCTTTGATAATCCATATTTTGTCTGCAAAGCTTCTCCTACACTCGCTGTCGTAAAAACATCGAAAGTATTATTGGTGAAATCCAATACATATCCCCCGCGATTATAAAGCAACAAAAACATTCCTTCTTCTTTTTTTGTAATAATAGACATTATCTGCCTCCCACCAACACGAAGATTTTTTTCATACCTAGTTGACGAAAATTGTGTTTTTCTTAATACCTTCTACAATATCTCATCTAAGTACATACTGTCAAAAATCGCTTCTTCCACAACCTTCACACACTCATCCGTATGCCTCTTTATATCATCACCCCAAAACCGGATAACCGTCCATCCTTCAAACAACAATCTTTTGTTTATTTCATCATCCCGTTCTCTATTCCTGGATATCTTACTAATCCAGAATTCACTGTTATTGCTTTTCTCCAGCCTTGGTTTCAATACTTCCCAATCTTTACCGTGGAAAAACTCACCATCGCAGAAAATCGCTATTTTATACTTTGTCAGCACAATATCAGGATTACCTGGTAACTTTTTATAATTTTTACGATACCGATACCCTTTTGACCACAAAGCCTTTCTAAGTATTATTTCTATTTTGGTATCTTTCGCCTTAATATGCTGCATGTTTTTCTTTCGTTGTTCTTTTGTCAACACATCAGCCATTTTTAATACCCTCTAGTATGAATAAAACCATTAAACGCATTGCCAAAATTTCCAGTATCCAGAAATGCTTTAATTGACAATTATTCTATTCCTCATCACTTACCGCTTTCGGTGTAGCCATATAATTCATCGCCACCAAATCGCAGCTTTCATCAATAGCTCCATTCAATTTGTAGTAGCTTACATTATTAGCATTTTCTTTCAAGTTAAATACTCTATAAATGTAATATAATTCCTTCAAATTACGGGATACTTCTAATTCATTACGTGAAATATAAAAAGGCATATCAACATCACCAGCGGTAGTCTTTACCTCGATGTATATTTCCAGCTCATTACCGTTACTATCTACATCCATAGAAATGATATCATATCCCAAACCATCTTTATAATTGGCAACATGCGCAATTTTAGGAATCAAATCTGGACGATTAATTGAAAGAAGTCTTCTCTTCTCAACCTCCATAACAATTGCCTCACCCATATTTCCTTTTGCTTTTCTGTTATATGCTTTTACTGCAGATTCACCTGCCGAAATGCTTTTTCTTGTTTTGTCCGCGCACATTCTAATAACCGCATTGGGCTCTGGCGGGATCACTTCACTAATATCCATATCTTCTGCTGACATCGTATATGAAAGTTCGTTTTCGTTATTCTCATCCGGTTCCTGCAATTCATCAACAGTATCTATAGAAAACAGGTCATTCCATTTTGTTTCAGACAAAATTCCTATAACCGGCACATTACTGTTTTCTGCAAAATACACATACCAACAATCACCATCTTGATAAGAGGACATTTGAACTCTATTAAAATAAATTGTCATCTCATCTTTATCTTGCTTTGAAAACTTGCATGGTATATTTACACTACTCGCATTATAAATTTTACTTCGAGGACATACAGCAAATTCTATATCCTGATTATTACTTACTCCTGCCCTAGGTATATTATCATACCCCAAACGTTCTATTAACAAATCACGAATGACTGCTTTTACATTAAACGTCCCCTTTCTAATTTCAACATCTGTAAAAGAAGTATACGCTCCGTCATCAGCGCCAAAATAACTTTTCATTTCAGCAGAAAAAGTACCTGTCATATTATTACACCTCTTTCAAATTTTTCTAACGTTTCTGTTTTCTTGGAAGTTTTTTCATCTCACTTATCATATTACCAGCAATCGCTCTTATTACCGGTACTGCAACTGAATTTCCAAACTGCTTATATGCTCTTGTATCTGATACAGGAATTATAAAATCTTCAGGAAAACCTTGTAACCTAGCGCATTCTCTCGGAGTAAGTTTTCTTGGCAAATCCCCTTCCTGCTCAATAAGTATCTCGCTACCATCTTTATAATACCTGGCACTTAACGTATTGGTATATTCTGAATCTGCGTTAAACAAAGAAAAGCCAAATCCATTACCTTTTCTCTTATGCTCAGCCTTTCTTCTAAGATGTCCTTCATACAATCTTTGGCTAATTGTATATTTTTCATCAACTACAGGTTCTAATATATCCCCTAAGCGAGTTTTGGTTTTAGGTGGTGTAGGAAATTCAAAATTATAATTCTCATCAATATCATAATATTCTCGGTCAAATCCAACGATATAGATTCTTTCTCGATTTTGAGGCACACCAAAATCGCCAGCCCTCAATACTTTCGGTGTAACAGTATAATTTAGCGCTTTCAAATGTTCTTCAATAATCTGATACGTTCTGCCTTTATCATGCCCTTTTAACTGTTTAACATTTTCCAGCAAAAAAGCTTTTGGTCTTTTTACTTGAATAATTCTCTCAATATCAAAAAACAACGTTCCTCTCGTATCTGAGAATCCCTTATGTAATCCTGCTTGTGAAAAAGGCTGACAAGGAAATCCACCTAATAAAATATCAAAATCAGGAATGGTCTTGGGGTCAACTTTAGTAATATCCCCAGCAATATCGCCACCAAAATTAATACTATAAGTCTTCTGTGCAAAAGAATCCCATTCTGATGTAAAAACACATTTTCCACCCAGCTCTTGAAAAGGAATTCTAATACCCCCTATCCCAGCAAATAAATCAATATATTTAAATTCTGGATTTGCATCCTCATTTACATACGGTGCATATGTAGCAAATGAAATAATTTTTCCCACTTGTTCCTTTGTAGGCTTCATCGAACCTTTTTCCCATGCTCTAAATAATTTATCTCCGTCTCTTCCCAAACCTATGGCATCAGACATTTCTTTAATCGAAAGTCCTAGAGTTTCTCGTCTATTTTTTATTTCAACTGCTAATTCCATACTTAATCTCCTTCATTATTTCGAATAAATTGTATTATCTCAATTAATTTTTCCGGTCTAATGGGCGGTTCCTCTCTATGTAGCATAGCATGACAATTTGGACATACTGGTATAAGGTCTTCTGCTGGGTTAATATAATATGCTGCATCATGTGCAGAAACCTTTTCAATATGATGTACATGAATAAACTTATATCCTATTTCCCCATACTGCTTTTCGAAATCGAACCCGCATATTTTACAAACATAGCCATTTGCCAATAAGCAAAGTTGTCTATTAACCGGATTTCTCTCATATTTATTCGTTAATACTTGTGTACGTCCACCCTCTAAATACAATTTTTCCACAGTTTCCAATTTCTCGATGTTCAATAAAGATAGCATCATACCCATCGCATATTCTGCCCAATCAACGAATATACGTTTTTCCAAATAATTTTCATCATCCTTTTCAGGTATTATACTGATCCTGATTCTGAGATTTTTCCATGCATATTTCCAAATAGATTCATCAATCTGAGCACACAAATTTTGATTAATACTCATTTCTACTTTGGCATTCTGCCTACGCATTATATCGACATACTTTAGAAACACTTCAATTTTCTCTTTTTCTGCATGTTGCATATCAGCAAGCATTCCTGCTGCATACTTCTGTGGACAAATATCAATTATCAAACGAATTCCTTGTCGATACAGCATTTTTATCTCAAACAATTCTCCAAGATCATTTTCCGGCCATATCTTATAGCTAATATCTTTATATTCGCTTCCACAATTTACACAAATCGGAATATCATATGTGGTTTCCAAATGTTCTTTTATTTCTTTACTTACATTATACATGTTTATTGTTCATCCTCTTCTTCCGGATCAGGAAGATCTGCTACCAACGTTTTAAGTATCCTAGACACAGCAATTCTAATTTCTTCATACTGTTCTTTTATCTCCTCGTTATATGTTTTATGTTCTGCCTCTGCAAGAGCCCATAACAAAGCATCCATCCCTGTAACCATAACATTCTGTGCAAGAATTGGAGAATATACTTTTTGGTAATACGGATGGCTTTGATTTATTTGTACAGCATGCTTTCCATCAGCAATACAGGGTTCCCATAATTGCCCATATTCCAATGTTGGCTTCGGAATTACTCTTACCTGGCCTGGCTTCGGATTGGATATAATTGTTATTTTATGTGTAAATGTACCATTTTGATTCTCTATGGTTGCTTCGTCAGGTTTAGTTACAGTAATCTTTGCCCCCTCTACACTTCGGGCTTTTTCATCGATATTTCGATTTGATTCAGCATGTGCATCACGTTTTTCTGCCGCTTTGCCAACCTGCTGCGCCGTTCCGTGACGATATCTATCAGATGCAGCTCGACGAGGTGCTGGTATAAATGAACTTTTTATATACTCCAAAATTTCCTCTGCAGGAAGTATTCTGGATTTTTTAATATCAACATTAAATGCCTCATCAAGCATATGGTCAAAAGAAAATTCGACACGCAACAACGCACCATGAGGCTCTTTAGTGAATAATCCCAGCCAATCACCATAATGAATCAAACGATTTTCTCTATACACATAAAATCCCTGCATATCATTACCCACGCGTGCTTTTTTAGCAGCTTGCGGTGTTGAAAAACTATCTTTGTTAGGAATCATAAACGCTCTCAATGTAAAACTTGGACTGGTATTATTAGGCATATCCACATCAATTTCATCTTCTGCTAACTTTTCCGTCAAAGGTTCTGAAACCACAAATGGATCCCATGCTTCAACTTTAATGCCATTTATAGTAATTTCAACATTATTAGCCCTTTTGTCCTCATGGTCTAGAAATCTTTGATAAACCATGCCCACATGAAATTGTAAATCATTTATTATTCTCTTCAATGCATTTTTTGCATTTCCAAAATTACTATAGCTTTTTAAAAGACGATCCACCTTTTCCCATACTACTAGTGTCCCCGTCCCATCTTCTGCTGTTTCTTCCAATGTATCAATTTCATCTCGACTTGGTTCAAGTAATTTAAGTTTCCAGGCATGGGCTTTTGCAACATAATCCAGGTCCCACTGCGCTTTTCTTACTACACCATCCCCGCCTCTTGATAACACTGATAACGAACGGCAGAATGCTGTAGAAGCTGTCTTTAATCCCAAACCGAATTTACCCAGGCTTCCTAAATCAGCTCTAACTTTTGAACCATACGTCATTGCATTTATCAAACCATCCTTATCCATTCCATCCCCATTATCAGCAATATAAATTGTTATCACACCTGCTGGATCCATATTGATAAGAATATTAACTTTTGACGCATTTGCAGCTATAGCATTATCAATTATATCCGCTATAGCAGTGTTAAAATTATATCCAGTATCTCTAAGCCCTTCTACTATTCGCTCTGGATCTGGGGGACAATTTATGGAATCATTTTCTACTTCCTGTATTTCATCAAGCTTTGTTCTAATCATTACTTTGCCTCCTTCATTGGTGATAAGCTAAGCGCTGCAATAATATCCTCTCTATTCTCAGTTTTTCCATCAGTTCCTACTACTGCTGCACTTGCCATTTCTCTTTTTCTTTCAATTCTTTCATTTACGATTTGCTCTACAGTGTCCTCATAATATAATCGGTACACAAAAACTGTTTTTTGCTGCCCTCTTCGATATGCTCTTGCCGACGCTTGGTCTTCCAAAGCTGGATTCCATTCCAAGTTGTAGTGAATCACATGATTTGCTGATGTTATATTAAGTCCTGTTCCTGCAGCCCTTGGATTCAAAACCAATAATGCACTTCCTGAAAAACCATTAAAAGCATCCACTATATTTTGTCTATCTTCCACTTCTGTATTTCCATTAATTTTCCACACCGGAATATTATATCGTTTCGGTATATCTTCCTCTAATATATCAAACATTTTCTGATACGAAGTAAACATAATCACTTTCTCTTCTCTTGCACAAATCTCCTCAATAATTTCACATAATCTTTGATATTTAACTGATGCCCCATAATAATCTCCAGTACCTGCATCATCGCATATCATTGGATGCGTACAAAACATTCTAAGTTTCTGTAATACACCTAAATTCAAATTACCATTTTCCGTGTTTTTTTGTGCCTCTGAACGAAATTCCTCGTACTTCTGCCCTTCAACAGAAGACATCGCAAGCGGCTGCGGAATTATTACTTTCTCCGGTAAATCCGTTGCCACATCTTTTACCATTCTTCGAATCATTATCGGAGATAGCATAGGTTCAACTTTATCTGCCCCTTCTATATCATCTGAAATAATTCTGTTATACTCAGCTTGGCTACCAAAAAGACCCGGTATTACAAAATCAGCTAAGGACCATATATCTGACACATGATTTTCAAATGGTGTACCAGTAACAGCTATACTACTTCTACGGGGTATTTTCTTTACAAATTTTGTTCTTTCACTACTTGGGTTCTTAATGTTTTGTGCTTCATCCAAAACTACTAATTTCCAATCAACCATACATAAAATTGATGCATCATTTATAGCTATTGAATATGAAATAATAACCACATCATAATCTTCAAATTCTTTGTACCGTCCTGTCCTATGAATACCGTGATGTACACAACACTTTAAATCAGGTGCAAACTTTTCACATTCTCTTTTCCAATTTTGAAGCAATGAAACTGGGGCTACAACCAGTATTGGAACGTTTCGCTTTTGCTTAAATTCCAACATAAGAGTAATAATCTGAAGCGTTTTCCCTAATCCCATCTCGTCACCCAAAATACACCCTTTATTCTCTTCAAGCATATACTTCATCCAATAGTAACCTGTTTTCTGATATGAGTATAATTTTGCATTCAACTTAACAGGAATATCACCTTCTAGTCCTGTAGGTTTATTTAACAAACTTGTCCTGACATTATTAATAAGTGTTCCAGTTTCAAAAGAATCCTGATTTCGTATTATTTCAACATATTGGGAAGATGTTAATTTTCCACATCCCTTAATACCAACTCGCTGGAAAATATTTGCCAGTTCTTGTACACTTCCAGAAACATAAAACCAATCATCTCCAGAAGCACACTGATCTACAATCTCTCCTCCCAAAACATCAACCGTAATTTTTTTTCCTTTACGCATCACATAAAGAGACATCTCAATCTCTTCATTCCTCGTATCCATCTGACATTTAATTGGAGAGCCAATTTTAGAAAAATGGACATTCGCAAACGCTTCTTTTATATTTTTACATGGTATATCAGAAACAAAGTTCTCTCTTTCATCTTCTAATACTGCATATATCTCTTTAGCACTTGGATGAAAAAGCTGATTATCATAAATAAGCGCTATGTGATTATCACTGATAGTCCATTTTCCAATCAAACTATTTTCCTCCAATCTTCTTTATGCTATTAGCCGAGATAGATATTCTATGGCGAGTGGGTGCCGAACTAAGCGGATTCTCCTCTGCTCTAATCTCGTAATCGTGAATGTCCTCTGCCACAATGGGAATATCATATGTTCTGCCTTCCAAGTTCTCAGTAAAATTACCTAAATCTTTTGTTAATGCCAATAACTTTGGACTTGAACCATATGCATTAACAATATCTCCTACATATCCTTGACTTGCATTTACTAAATTCAACATATTAAGTACAACAGAATAATAAAAGTCACCTCTATCCACAGTCTTTTGACCTGACCACCATGAATAATCTGTTGCAAATCTCCATAATCTACTTGCTGCTTTTTCAGCATTATCACTCGAATTATGTTCTACCTGCAAAACCTGGCTACCGGTCTTTATAAAAGCCACTTTATCAACTTCATGTGTCTGATCTCGCAATTTTTTTGCATAAACATCTAACCGCTCTCTTTGTAATTCACTCACTTTTTCAAGATACGCCTTGTATCTATGTAATTCACCATGCACACCTACTGCATATGAAGCCATTACAAACCACTGGTTTGGCACAAAAATATACTTAGACGTTGACGTGGTTATCACAGATGTTGCTGTATTATACTCAATTTTTGCTTTATTATTTTCCAAATACTCCTCATATGCATCTTTGAACTCTTGCGTTAATACAACATCCTGCCAAGAAAAATCCTGATTGTAATGAATTGCAGATTGTCTTATTAAAGCTCTTAAATCTTTTAATATCTCCATACTTTCCATTTTGACACCACCATTTGCCATATGTAAAATTTCTTTAACAAGATTTTCAACTTGCTGATCCGAATATTTAGCCATATCATCAAATACTTTTTGCCTGGAAGCTCTTAATTCTCGTTGATACCAACCTCGCCTTCCATTGTCAAAATATGGATCAAACTCATCTCGCATGTTCTTGATGTTATTAGGATTTTCATTTAAAATATCTCCAATTTTCTGAAAAGCTTCTGTGAAACTATTATACCCTAATGCTCTAACTGCCTTCATGTTGCATCTCGATAAGTAATATGACACAATTAATCCCGCTTGTTTCTTACTTCTTCCTTCGTCCATAAAAGCCTCCCCTAATTGTCATTTCTAAAACTAATCAAATCGCCAACATCACAATTAAAACGAGTACATATTCTTGCCAAAACATCCAAAGACACGTTTTCTCCTTTTCCCATTTTAGCAACCGTAGATGAGCTTATTCCTAACTCTTCCATTAAATCTTTTTTTTGCATTCCATGATCAATCAAAATTTTCCACAATCCGTTATACGATGTTTTCATACACATAGCACCTCATAATTATTTCTATAGCATAATTATTCCAACAAATATACTATATCATAAATGGCTCTATGTCTCAATCAAAACTTTTAGGTTCTCGAAGATATTTTTTACCCGGAAGCACTATAAATGGGTTATTTCAAATATTTATAAGTTTTATAAAGCTTGTCATAATAGTACTATTTTTCATGTATAGCCCTTAATTAAATTATACTCGCACCATGTCCGATAAACATCTCTCATAAATTGCTCTGTAAAGTTGCTCTGTAAATCTGCTCTGTAAATAATTTCTTTAATGATCTATCCATATCTATCATTATACAAACTCATAAACCAGTCCCCACTCAATCAATTTCTTCGCAGTCGTACCGGTTATAACAGATGAAACTCCAGCCAACTGTTTTCTTGTAAAGCCTTTCCTTTTCACATAAGCACTCATAATCTCTATGGTTTCTTCCATCGGCAACTCTGTATATTTCTCAGCCTGCCCAACACAATCCAACAACTGTAAAATATCCGCATTATTGTCTGAAACAGTGATCGCTGCTTTTTTAATTCTGACCTTCTGATTTCCTACCGTAACCGTACGTCCATTTGTTGCTTCCCTGTTTGTAATAATCTCGATTATTGCAGGCATCTGCGTTGTTAATCCAAGCTGATTTGCAAACGTCATTCCGGTTACATAACCATATGTTTCAGATTCGTTTTTCACATATTTGCGCATAATAACAAGAACCGGATCCAGATAACTTTTACCCAGTAATCCATCCTGTTTAGGTATATAATAAATACCCTTATCAAATCGTTCCAGGAAACCATTTTCCGCAAGTCTCTTTACCGACTGGCGAACCGCATTCTCTGATAATTCTTCTATTTTCAAATCATTCAAAAAGATTGGTTCATTATATCCATAATTCTCTAATAAATAAGATTTCAGCATAGTCTCACCTCCATAAATATAGTACCATTTTTATATCTATTTTGTATATATTTATGTCGCACCTTAAAGCGGCGGCGAAACATTTTTATACATTCACCGCCGCTTTTTTAAGCCAGTCTCTATTTTACATACTTTTACGAGCCCAGGGCACCCTATCGTGCCCTGCCTCTGCCACTTTCACCCCTCTCATTCTTCTTATCGCCCTGCATTTCCATGGTCTTATCATAAATCTTCTGATAATCCTCATAGACTTCGTCGAAATCCAGCTTTAATCCGCAAGCCTTTAAGACCGCCATGTGCAGTTCCAGATTGTAGTTATTATCATCCGATTCAAACTGGAACAATTCAGCCTTCTCCTTATCCGTAAGAGCCAGATAAGAATACTCCATGGAATTGATTGCCTCCACAATCTCCTCTGTGCGTTGTTTTATGAAATTACTACGCATTCCCTTATACACCAGCTTCGCTTCTTCCATAATCTCATTTCCATCAGCAACATGGTCAATATCATAGAAGAACAAGCTGACTAAGTTGTGTACCGTATCGAAACTCTGCATCTGCTTAAATCTCCAAATATCCGCCTTCTCTTCCGGCAACATATTCTTAAATCTCTCATAAGACGGTAAGTGGTTCTCAGCATCCGTAATAACTTCCGCTACTTCTACCGGTTCCTCAACGGTCACTTCTTCTATTGGTGCATTTTCAACAGGTTCCGCTTTAACTGCTACCGCTTCAACAGCCACACCCACATCAACAGCATCACCAGCTTCAACTACACTTTCCGCAACACTTTCCCGAACCGGCTCCTGCTCTGATCGTTCATAATTTTCAACCATATCCAAGTCTTCTATCACCAGTTTCACCGCAAAAGGATACTCTGGCACACGGACTGTATTACGAACTTCTTCCTCAATACTCGCTAAATCCACCATAGTGAAACGCTTATATTCCTTCTTACAACTTTCCACCAGTTTCAGATTATTCCGAATCTCCTTTTTCTCAGCCTTCAGGGCATCCAGTTCTTCCTGCGCCTGCATATGCCAGATTTGATAATCCCTGATATCATCCTCTGTTTTACATGCACGTTTACGGGTACCGGTTTCCTTATAAATCTCCTTCTGGCGGGCTGATATCTGCTCCGCTCTGTCTCCTTCCAAATACTCATAAGCAACCAGACTTTCCACAGACTTAATATCATTCCGCACAAGGAACAGATACTGGTCCTGCAACTGATGAAAGCGTTGCAACTCCTTCGCCATCCATGCAGCATTTTTTTCAAATCGATTCTGCTCTACCATGCGGACACGATACATTTTGTGATAGAATTTCAGCTGAAACTCACTTAGTCCTTTTTGATAGAGATACGTCGGATTTGAGGAAATAAATCTCGGAATGGCAAATCCCATATCCAGATAATACTTAAACTGCTCTTCCCCAAAACACTCATCCAGCTTTGCCAGCTGATGATACCACTTACCGCCGGGCACCTTTACGGATAAATACTGACCATATTCAAACTGATAACCGATTCGCTTCATCAGGAAAATAAAATGGTCCATACTCCCCGCATAATTTTGACAAAACTTTGCATCTGCTAGAATCATTTCACGGAACTTCTGCTCCTGCTCCCATTCCACACGGGATAAGTTCTTAGGCTCCCTGGCATACTCTGCTGGCATTATTTCCAAACCATACTCCTTGCACAGCTTGTTGGTAATTGGCTGCATCCTGCGCTTCCATTCCCCTTTGCGATATTCATATTTGGCACCGGTAACAAGATTGACACTGTTGAATATCAGATGTGCGTGCAAATGATTCTTATCATTGTGAACCGCATACACCGCCTCATATTCATCCTTCAGATATTCCTTGGCAAACCGCTCCACCACATCGAAAGCAATCTCCTCCGTAGCCTCTCCCGGCACAAAAGAAATAATGACATGATACCCTTGTCTTTTATTCACTTTTCCAAAAGTTTCTTTTGTATCCAGCATCTGCTCAAAAGCCGTTTCCGGCAGGCAGTTCAAACTGCCCACCAGAACATTACCCTTGGTCTTTTCCGGATTCTGAATATAATCAAGAGCCTGCTCCAGATGCCTTGCCGGATTACCGGTATCCACCTCATTTATATGCAGTATCTTAGTGATTGCCATGTCACAAGCACCTCCTGCATCAGCCTCTTAATATCCTCCAGATCCCGCTTAATTCCGTTAATATCACTTGAATAAGCAAAGCCCTGGGTATTTACCACCTTTGCAATCTGATTCACATTGGTGGCAATTCCTGTTATCTGTCTGATAAAAGTGCTTCTGTCCGATGCAAATGTGGTATCCACACCCTTGCTGTTCTTTACAAGCTCACGCAAATATTCACTTCTGTTTTTACCGGCCTTCCTTGCATCCGACTCCAGCTTTAATAATTCCGTCTCAGAAAGCTTAAAAGAAACCTTGTAAGCCTTCTTATCCGACTTATATCTTTTGTTTCCATCTGCCATATACATAACCTCCAAATCTATTGTTTCTTGCCTCTAAAATCACACTTTCCAATCCCATGGTTGTGTCCTCCTTCTTTTTCAAAATTTTCTTTAAGAGTTGCTTACTCTTTTTGCAAGATACGGGAAAGGTCGGACCTTTCCCCGAAAAAATATATTCACCTTCCGGTGAACCACATTTTTTCGTCTTGGCAGGAGCACCTGCACCCTATATAAGGCACACTAGCGTGCCAATAACTGTCGTCAAATATGCGCCAACCGGCGTCAATTTGCCTCCAAATATATAGTATTTATATAGGATTGGCGTCAGTCTGACACCAATTCAGATACTCCTGTCGTCACTTTGACGCCTGTAATCTCCGCCTTAATCATCATTCAAAACCTTCAAAAAGTTGATTGCCTGAGTTGAAAGAATCTTTTCCGCAGGAACCTCTGGAATTTTCTCAGATTTTTCCTCTGATTGTGTGGCAGCCACAATTGCTGTGGTCCCATTTTCATTTACATCTCTGACCTCTGCAACTGCTTCTGAAACTGACACCTTAGGACTTAACTTTTGACTTGCCATCTTTTCCAAAAGTCTTGCATCAGTACCTTCCAAAAAAATTCTCAATTCCGTTTTCAACTCTTCTGCAATTGCCTCTGCCAGTTTCCGCAAATCCACATCCGAGATATCAGACATACCACTTGCATCTTCTCGCTCATAGACTTCCTGATAAACCAACTCAATGCCGTGTTTGATAAGCTCAGTCTGATTTAAGAAATGCTTCTCCACAATCAACCGGTCCAGTTTCTCAACCACTGTGGCATCTGCCTGGCGGTCCACATAGAGACGGCAGTTTAGCCGCCTCTCTCTGCCTAATCCCATCATGTGCATCACCTCGCATTACGCAATCTGTCCGGCCAGATACTCGTATCCCTTGGCATTTGCCCTGACATCCGTCACATAGGAAATATTATCGCTATGGCGCCCATAAGCAGCCATTACCTTGGCGCCGCCACCCACATAAATAATGTTGGCAAATTCCGTATCATGACCATTCTCTTTCAAAATCCCTTCTACCCTTTTTGCAAAAGCATCCAGGCACTCATCCATCAGTCTCGTGTACTTCTCCGGATAATTGCAGTTGGCATTGCTGATATAATCCGTAATGATGCTTTCGGGTATTTCCTTGCCAAACTTTTCACTGCTCTTACCCTTGATTTCCTGAATTACCGAAACCATGGATTCTGTAAAAGTTTCACATTTACTTTCTACCGGCACACCATCCTTCACATGCATAATATCAATGGTCCAGGAGCCAACATCCACAATCAGATATTCGCCCCTCATATCACCAAGCTTGTCAGCCACCGCCGCATAACACTGGGGAAATGCGAGCACATTTTCGATGGTAAAGCTGTACTGCACATCCTCATAGCGGAACTTCACCGGCTGCTCTCCACGCTTCAAATACCTTACAAAAGACTTTCTCACTGTTGCAAAATGTTTCAGCGGAAGTCCCACGCCAAGAACCACACTGGCGCCATTAGGTATTGCACCACTCTGACACTCCTTAGCAAGTGCCGCCAGCGTCAACAGATAATAGTCATCATCTGCCAGCTTGCTGTCCTTCACACTGTTACGCTTTTCGCCAATCTTATAAAATACACCCTCGTGTATCAGTGTATTGGCAGAGAAGGTCGGCTTGGCCGCCAACCTCTCCACGCCATTCTCAAACACATGGTTTGCTGATTTCATCAGGTGATTGCCGTGGTCAATTCCCACGTAAAATATTCTCTTTTCTTCCATAAAATCTAATCCTCCAATTCTGCTTTCTGCTCCATATACTCCTTGATATATACAGCACGCTGTTCTTTGATAGTGTCTATCATCTCGTAAAGGTCGTTATTAATAATCTCCTCAACCGTAGACTCAATCTCCTGTACCCTATGAATTTTCTCCATAGTATCCGACATTGCATGTTCTGCATTTCTCGAAGTCTTAAGTTTTTCTACCAGTTCATCATGAAGTTGCCATGCATAGTCCTCATACTCCTTTGCCTTCTGATAGAGCACTCCACCCATAAAATACAGATTATATAAATAACGGTCATGCTCCATCATGAGACCCAGCCAGCGATGCCCCCACTTCCCAAGCTTCAAAAACTCATTCTCTTCTGTTTCCTCAAGTACAGGGTAATAAAACCCATCAACTTCCTTGTACTCAATCCCTAATTTCTCTGCAAGTGTAGGTGCTGCAGTCACCTTTGTTTCTTCGTTCATAAAACATCCTTTCAGCGCCTTGCGCTGTTCAAATTTTGTATTTGCCTTAACGCCGGCCAGCGGAGAGTTTCTGCTCTCAAATGTTCTGCCATGCAGAAAATCCTCCCTTCTCATTGCTCCTTGTGAAGCTATGTATAACAACTGTCCACGCCTGACAGTTCAATCATCTGCCCTTTCTAATCAACTGCTGCCCTTGCAAAAATCAGAAACACTCTTGCTACCAGTCCGAACAACAATAGAAATATCTTTAGTGCTTCCAGTGCTAAGCGAAGTATCGCAAGCACCAGCCAAACTATCGCCTTCAACACCATCAATATTCCTCTTCCAACAAGTTGCATCATCAAATCCTCCTTTCCACCCATCGGGAGCCACCCGAAACGGGTATACCTCGTGATTAAAATCACTCGGTGATGCGCATTCGCCGGATGTTTACGCGTAGCACGACGCCCGCCCGGCTCATTTTAGCGCACAAAAATAGAACTACCTGACTGTAGCTTTCCATCAAATCTTACGATTCAATTTCTACTCATCAATTAGTCCTATCCAGTAAAAATACCTATTAAGTTTCCTCTTACATACTTAGGACTAGGCCGCCGAAACCCTTATATTTCCTAGGTTTCCTGCGTCTGTCATAAATATATCACGTTCCCCAGTAGCTGAAATCAGCAACGCCCTTTTTTCTCCTGATTCGATAATTTCCTTTAAATTGACGATAAAACCAACCTGCATAGAATTTGGTTGTAAACGGTACTTTTCAATAGATGGTAATTCCTCATTACGCGCAATTTCTCGCTGCTTCTTGATGATTTTATATCGCTCTTTATATATCTCATAGAACTCGTCAAAATTTAATGCATATTCGCTATTCCAAAGTTCGTTAAATTCTTCTATAACACTCTGAGCAATCTCGCCTTTTTCTGTCGATACAACACGAGTATTCCACTCACGATTACTTGTGAGTGCTGTCTTTGTCATATTAGAGCTACCTATAATAATTCTATAAATTTCTTCTTTTCTGAAAATATATCCTTTTGTATGAAACCCGTCACCAGAAGCTTCCACATCATACATTTTCAATGTAATATTAGAGAGTTTATTTAGTTTCTCCAGTGCTCTAGGCTCACTAAAATTCAAATAATTGGTTGTAAGGATTTCTCCTTTAACGCCTCTCTTTTCAAGTTCTCTTAGAGTCTGTAACAAAGGTGTAATTCCACCCATCGTAATAAATGCTACGCTAATTTGAAATTGATCGCATACCAACAATTCATCCTCGATGGATGATAAAACTTTCTTTCCTTGCTTGTAATTGTTCGAAATAAACTGTGGCTTATATGCAAGATTGGACGCAACTGTTCCGTCTATAAATGCCGTTTCAAAGCCATTTCGCATTTCCAGTAATCTTTCCTCTGTCATTTCACTCCTCATTTCCCACCCAATAAATTCTATCTTTAAATCCGCCTCTTTTTTCTCGTTTGGCGCTCTTAACCTGCATTAATTCTTCAACGGTATATCCTCTTCCTTCACATATTGCAAATAACGCCTCAAGAACATCTGCCATTTCTTCGATAGACTTATCAGCCTGATACTCCGCTACCTCTTCGTTTAACTTTTTATCAAGTTCTTTCAAGTAGTCTTCATTTGATAAAATTTCAATAATCGGAGTTTTTCCTTTTATCATAGCCCCTTCCAATCGACCTTCCCTGCAATATATTCCTACTCTTCTCTACGAAATCCTCACTTTTCCGCAAATTCAGCTGTTGTTAAATATTCCATACTATGTCCTCCAAAAATCAGCCCTTGATAAATTGTTTTCAAGATTCATCAACATAATTTGAATTATCACTCCCGAAAGCCTACCAATACTTCTTTTTACTCTTACTGATCCTCATCTTCAAAGAGTTCTCTATTTGGATCTTCTAAATACTTTTTTAAATCTTTTATCTGTTTCTTCGTAATACAATCATCAAAATGATTTCCTTCATATGTTGGATGAAGAACCGGATATTTTGCCTTAGTCTTAAGCATATAGTGATTATTTATCATCCATTGAACAACAGCTCTCATATCGTCCCTGCTCATATCCGCATAGATTCCATACTCCTGAACTTCGTCCAACTTATGCTTTATAATCTGTTTTCTATTTCCTCCACGTAAAACACTGATAAGAATTGTGATTCCAAAATAGTAATTCTCGCTAATATGTCCTAAACAATTAACAGTATTTCTAGCCAACTCCATCAAATTCTGTCCTTTAAAACTCATATCACTCAAATCATTAACTTTCATATCCTTTGTATTGCCATCCGTAGAAATAATAGTTCTGGTAACGGACTGTTCATGTTTTACGTCTGGAACATTTTCTACCTCAGGTTTTCGAATTGGATTATCAGTAGTTGCTTTCTTTTCCTCCACCGGGACAACTCTTACTGCAGAAATAAATGGTTCAGCAAAATCAGGCTCAATATTTCTTAATGTAAGATACTCATTCGTACCAATAGTATTATTACATCCCGTCTTATCATTTTTGTAATTCGTGCACCCTAAGAAATATCCATTTCCTGCATTCTTTGCAATGAGATAACCATCTCGGCATTTATCACATTTCATAATCGCCAGTTTCCCTGCTTTAATATCGTTAGTCATAAAGCCGCACATTTCTTGGTCATTCGTGCACATATATAATTTCAAACCATAGGCATTCTTGTATCTAAACTGCAATGGATACCCACAAATAGGACATATTTTTCTTGTAGAATCCTTCTTTATTACCTCATCATTCCACTTTCCCATAAGAATAACACTCTTATAATCACGTTTTATCTCTAGAAGGAATTCCGAAGGATTTTGTTCTGGAGCAATAAAATACACCCTGTTCTTTGTTCTGGTCATTGCTACATAAAACAATCTTCTTTCCTCTGCATAATCAATAGAATTATCCCCTTTAATTACAAACGAAAGTACTGGGTCATCTTCTATTTTTGATGGAAATCCATAAGTTTCATTTTTACCATTTACAACAATAACATTGTCATAACCAAGTCCCTTTGCCATATGCACTGTCATAAATGTAATATTTAGTTGTGGGTACTTTACAGACTTTATCTTGCTTCCTCTAGTCGTATATTCAAATAGACCAGAACGTTCTAAATAATCTCCATCAAAACCATATCTTCCCAACAAAAGAATGGATCCATTATCTTTCTTTCCGGCTTGACGATTATATTCAATTATTTGACTAAGAGCTGTCTCAACTGCATTTGCAGTAGCATACAACACTCCACCTCTTCTATCATCACCTCTTTGCTTGTAAGAATTATCATATGTATAGATAATTACAGGATCATCAATATTTTTTGGTGAGACAAGTTGCTTTTCAATCTGAGTAGGATTCTTCTGAATAAAATTACCTGCAATATCAATCACATCTTGGGCATTTCTATATGTACGCACTATTTTTAAGAGTTTTGCGTATCCCATCTTCTCTTGGAATTTAGTGAACAATGATATATCAGAACCACTAAATGCATATATTGACTGCCAGTCATCTCCTACTGCAATTATTTTTCCGTCACAAACTTCTGAGAGAGCAGTGGTTAAATCAAAACGCTGTCTAGAAATATCCTGATACTCATCTACAATAATATATTTGAAATGGAGTTTCTCTTTCATTTCCTTAACCTGACGAAGTACCCTGGCAGATTCATTTATCATATCCTCAAAGTCAACAGTACTGTTTGCTTTTAAATATCTCTGATACTCTAAGTAACAGTCTTGACAAATATTTAGGAACAACCTTGACCTAACGTTTGTTGTAGAATGATACATTCTGTCAAATTCATCAGCATCAAATCCATTTGTTTTGAAATTAGTAATAAATCTACAAATAAGATTAACTAACTTTCGAACATATCTTGACTCCTCTGAGGAAATAAGTTTATCCATAATTTCCTTATTCGACCTTGGCGTCAATTCAACACCTGCTGCTTCCAATTTTATCTGCAAATGTTTCAGTAGACTTCTATTATCATTGAATTCTGAAAAGGTATAAATCAGCGTAGTTCCATGTTCTCTATGGAGTTTCACTTTGTCATTTACACTATTTTTATATCTTACCAATTCTTCTGCCGTATATCTGTTATTTTTCCCATCTTCTGTAACACCAAAATGTTCAATATAGGCTACTTTATTTCCCTGCTTAATAATAAAATCCGGAGTATACGGTTTCCTTGAAAATGTAATGTTATATGGATAAATCGGTTCATACTCATAATCAATATTATTCAAATACAAGAAATTAGCTATCTGTACTTCCTGATAGGATTTCAATACCTCATTCTGAATAGTAACATTCTTCTTCGTTCTGGCATCTATTACTTCACGTCTAAACTCATCTAATTCACTCCTCATAGTCGTGTAGTTTGCCTTGGCAGTTTTGTTAAAGAACTCATTCAAATCGGCCCCTTCATAAGGAGCTTCAAAATATGAGGCAAAAAACATAATAAGATTATTCACTAAAGACTCATTTGTTAAAATTGATTGTTTAAAGTAATCCTGTAAAAGAAAATATAGCTTGGAACCATCAAATATATTTAGTGGTTCTGGATCATTTATTCTTAAGATTGCATTACCCGTTGAATGGAATGTTGCAATTGGACAATCTATATGAAGATCCTTATTTATCTTTTCACGAAGTTCACCTACTGCTTTATTCGTAAAAGAAATAACCAATATATCTCTTGGCTCTATTTCTTTCTTTTCAACCAAATACTTGACCTTGGCAGCAACTGTAGTTGTTTTTCCGGCACCTGCTCCAGCAATTACGAGGCAGTAATCCTCATCTGTCAGAATTACTCTTCTTTGGTCCTCGTCGAGCACAATAGTTGGGTCAACATCCTTTAAAATATTATCAAGGTACTCTTTCTCTGATAACATTTGACTATTTATATATTCATCATTTGCAGCATCAACCCTCTCCCCAAGATGGTCATACAATTCAATAACCTTTAATACTTCACCTTCTGTAATTCCATTTTTAGCACTATAACTTTTCAGCATCTTGCTATTCTGCAAAACCCTGAAAAATTCAACAGTTTCTTTATACACAGGTATTATTTCTGCATACTCACTTCTGGCCACATAATGATTACCATTTAATAACGCTTTTATGTCATCCTTTAATTTATAAATTTTTATACATTCTGAACTCGGTTCTGACTTTATTTTCTTTCGTCCTAGTTTTTCGCCAAAGCTCTTCATTCGTGAAAAAAAGTCCATTTTTTTTAAAAAGGAAATCCCCTTATCCTCCGCTGTTTTTTATTATTCTAAACTTTTCACTACGTATTATATTATATTCCTTTATACAAACATTTTCAACACAGTTTCTGCTTCTATCTTTAGAATCTCACTTGTTTTATTTGATATACAAGCCCTGTCTTTGTTATCTTTGCTTCTCCTGTTTCACATCCATGAAGTGTTCTACATTTCAATAAACTGATACTTAATGCCACGCTCTTTAAAAAATCGTTCAGCTTTCTTAGTATCGTTACATTTTTTTGTTCCAAATATCTGTATGTTCATATCAGTATTCCTTCGCTATTTCTTCATCT
Source organism: Lachnospiraceae bacterium (assembly GCA_045129695.1). Classification (GTDB taxonomy): domain Bacteria; phylum Bacillota; class Clostridia; order Lachnospirales; family Lachnospiraceae; genus Eshraghiella. The sequence continues at coordinate 24,998 of JBGVJZ010000013.1, forward strand.
ATTCCATACATTTTCTTAAAAAACTCAAGATCTGCCGGACATTTTATCAGCATTACCTCTTCTATCTTACCTGTATGAATGTCTTTAAAACCTGCAACCTGCTCTCCATTACAAATGCTTGCCTTGATTACCGGTTTCGTATTTTCCATATCATAAGACCGTGTTACTATTTTCTTTTTAAACAGTCCCATCATGTCCACCTTCTTTCGCCTGCGCCATCGATACAAGCTTTTCAAATGACTGTGCAAAGCGTTTATCATCTTCCTCCGTCCGCTTCCTCGGCCCTTTTATATGATTCTTGTGAGAACCTCGTCTAGCTTTCTTGTTAAGATGTCTCTCCATCAACATCCGGTCAATATTTTCATTCGTGTACCACTTACCGGATTGATGAATGGCATACGCACCTTTGCCAAGTGCCATTGCTGCAACTCCGTAATCCTGAGATACAACTATATCTCCCTTGTGACAAATGCTAATCAGTTTATAATCTACTGCATCAGCCCCTGCTCCTACAACAATCACTTCACTGTAATCAGAATACAACACATGGTTCATATCACACAGCAGCGTAGTTTGAATATTGTATTTTTCAGCAATTGTCTCAACAATGCCTACCACCGGACTGGCATCCGCATCCACATATATCTGCATTATTATCTCTCCAGTTCCTTTTGAATCCATGTCATAATTACGTCTACAGGATAATCCTGCTGCACCTGGCTCAACTCCTTGCCAGGCTTCATTTCATGCCACTTTCTAATACATTCCCTACAACAGGTTGCAGTCGCATGTTGGGCAACAAATACCGGATGGTCTCTGCTTTCCGTCATTCGGAATAACCGTCGGATATACCATTCATCCTTCGTCATAAAATCACCACAAATCATACTGTTTCATCGTTTCTACATCTCGATACTCATGCCTCTCATAATACCCGATTAGTTTTCCTTCATCTCTAAGAGCCACCATATAGACATCCTTATTCTGTTTCTCATTATGAAATGTATAAACAATGTTGTGGCTTTCATCTGCTACAAACCAATCAACCACCTGCTGTATCTTCTCCCTTGATTCTGGATTATGACAATCCAACAGGCTTCTTCCTATCAGTTTGTCTCCTCCATATTTTGAATAGTTAAGTGCTGCTGCCGGATTCATATAAATAATCTCATGCTTAAGATTGCATATAACGACAGAAGTCTTGTCCTGATCCACAATACTCTTATAAAAACTGACATAAGACTTGAATTTGATTGCTTTTTCATTATCCAAACGTTTCTGAAGATGTGGTTTCTTACTATGATAATAGCTGTATATCTCATCATCCGGAATCCATATCTGCACTTCATGTATTTTATCAAGAACAGCCTCGATGATATGTTCATCTGCCACAGAATCAGGTGTTTTCTCATTCTCAGTAACATACTTCTTATATTCCTCATACACCCATCCTGTAATCTTGTCTTTCTGCTTCATCTTGAGATTACTGAACTTCTTATTCATCTGCAAAAGCTGACCATCTATCTTTTTATGTATCTTTGTTTTCTTACTTTTTGCCATATATCTGCTACCTTTTAGAACTTAACGACTTCCGGTTCATGTGTAAATGATGAAAATGTAGCTGTGCCATTCTTAAAATAAAACACCTCTGTATTGCCAACATCTGCGGAATACATCTTCTGTAAAGATGGATATGCATCAAGCTGAATATAGAGCTTGTCTTCAAAAATGCGGGCAGTTCCAAAAGGTCTTACTCTTGGCTGATTCCCTTCTACTGTTGCTAAATAATAGATCTCTGCTTCTTTCAAGAATTTAACTACTCGTGCCATAATATAATCCTCCTGTCTGGGTATATAATAAATACCATTATCATACCGTTCCAGAAAACCATTTGCCACAAGTCTTTTTACCGACTGGCGCACTGCATTCTCAGATAATTCTTCTATTTTCAAATCATTTTAAAAGATTGACTCATTATATCCATAATTCTCTAACAAGTAAGATTTCAACATAGTCTCACCTCCACATATATAGCACCATTTTTATATCTTTATTGTCAATATTTATGTCGTTTTTATAACTATTATATGCATGAAAAAAAAAAATCAAAATAACATTAAAAGTTCCTTTCTTATTTCCTTTACCTGCGCTATCGTTCGTTCAATTCTCTTCTGTGCCTTATTTATCTGCAAATGTGTCAACGCATCTAAAAAACCATCATCAATCCACATATCTATTGCAGTCGCCAAGCGACCGTATTTCAATTGTACACTCTTATTCTTCTGTAAAATTCGTAGCTCCGCATTCAAACTATCCAAAGCATTCTGCGCCTGCTGTATCTCCACATCTGCCTCTGAAAGAAACGAGTATTTCCACATTGATGAGAAAAAATCCCTGTTCATCATATCAATGAAGCTAATGTTACTACTATCATTCAATGTTCGCTGTGCCTGCGTAAGACATCTCAACGCATGATCAGCCGCATCAATAGCAGACTGAATCTCAAAACTCAAATTCTCTTGTTCTTCTTCCTCTTCTTCGCGCAAATCCTCCGGAAGTTTCAGATTCTGCACTTTTGCCACCTGTATAATAATATCATCATCTACATTCCCATACAGTTCCTCTAGAGATTCCTCCGTCAACAATAATCTTGACAGAAACACTGCCTGTTTCACCGTATCTTCATTACACAGCCCGTTCAATTCCAACAAATTTTTATCCCGGAACCGTACACCGGCATCCAATGCTCTTGTAATAAACCGGCTTGCCTCATATTCGTCATTCCAGAACAATTCCTGCGCCACTTCCAAGACTTCATCATCGTTACCAAAGTCTGTGACTGCATGCAATCGAGCTTTAGAATATTCCGGTTTCCAATCATAAAAAGCATCGTAAAATCTGCTCCATGAGATCGGTGCACTGGCATCGGGACATAGTTCCTCCTCGTACTCATGTACAATATCCACCGGAGCAGATATCTTATATCGCTTCGCCACATCGATAATAAGTTCATCATCAATGCAGCCGTACAAATCCTCTAAGTCCTGTGCAGTAAACTCGTCCGCAGATTGATACAATGCTTTCTTAAAACTCTCCTCTGCACATAGGTCAACAATTTCCGCAAGATTCTCTCCGGAAAACTTTACGCCATGTTGCAAAGCCCTATTCAAGAGCCTGGTTGCACCCTTCTCATCCTCAAAGGCAATGATGTTGAGCGCATCCACAATTTCACCCGGTGTTCCCATATTCTCAAGGGATGATATATTGTTTACGGCAGTACTTACCGCCCAGTTATTTATTTTTTCATAATATTCAGACCATGTCATATGCTACACCTCTTAAATAATTCAGCCTGAGGAAGCTTCATTCAGCTTGCTCTATTCCATAAAATCGCTCAACACATCACCATCCCAGTCATCAAAATCTCCCTCACGGCCGTAAGTACTAACAATGCCCTCCTTTTGGATATTCTCTGTTACATTAAGCTTCCTGTAATTCATTGTGTTATTTTAATATATTCTTCAATATCTCGCACCAATGCTTCATAATACTTTTCATCCACACCCTCTAAAAATTGTGGCACCGAACACTTTTGGGCCTCTAAAATATCAGCAGCCTTCACCAGGTTTACTATTTTTTCTCTCTGCATAACAAGCACCTAAAAAACTAAATAAACACTATCAACTTCAACATCTGTATACTTCACACCATTTAACTTCATTTACCTTATCCCGGTCTATTCATATATATCCTGCCTCTCTTAACTATGGATAACCGCCAACCCGTGAGCCTGATGCATAACACACATCATATAAGGCTTCACGTTCTTCATCTGTTGCCTTCTGCGCAATATTTTTATCAAATTTTCTAAGGGATGCAGAAATTGGCATCTGTCTCTGTATGAATGAAATCTTACCCGGACGCTCAAAGGGCTCCATCTCCACATAGTTTTCACGAAACGGATTTTCTTTTATGAGCTTTTCCTCATCCTTAATGTAATTTTCGATATAACGAACCTTGCACAATTCATCATATCCATAAACTTCAATATCCTCTATGTAAAACTGCAAAATTCCTTTTGTGGGAAAATCCTCCAAGCTTTCAAGATACGGGCATCCTCCCAGCTTGCTCTCCCACGGCTTGGTCTCCTCCAGGGAAAATGTGATTTCGTTGGAAGTCTTTAGTGTGGTTTACAGCTCTGTTCTGTATTTTTCAATTATTTCAGGTAAAATCATGTTAGTCCTCCTTCTTCACCCGATAATACTTGCTAGTTCTTTATGCATCCCCGGTTTCCTCAAATACCTCTCGCACCACAGCTTCTTTTGCAGTCTCACCAAATTTCTATGGCGAAACAACTGGTGCAATTCCAAAATGCCATAATGTTGATGATGTATTGATATTTAGTTCCAGCTTAATACAAATATTATATAGTTTTTTTATCAGGGTGTAAACCTGTATCAATAGCAGGAACATCAGCAAAATCCAAAATAAAAATGTAGGTTTTCCTACATAGTTGTTTTGGAAAAGCCTACATTTCTATATAACTTCCGTTACAAATTACAATTCTTTCATCAATGCCTGTAATATCATTATATGATACTCTTCATCCTGAATAATTCTTGCCAGAACAGCCTTCACATACTCATCATCAATTCTTTTTATGTGCATTCTGTATTGTTCTATTGCCTGCTTTTCCGCATCGATTCCGGCAAGCATCATCTCGCTCGGATTGTCTGCAATGGCAACATATTGCGGGGTCCACATCCTTTGCCTTCCGTCACCGTATCTCGCCACAAAATCAAGATTGCCACCCAATAAGATGATCAATTCTCCTATTTTCTGAAGATGTACCATTTCTGCAATGGCAATTCCTAAAACTGTTTTTGCAATGGCACACATTTCTAAAGACAGTCGGTTTTCATTATTAATATATTGCACAATCGCCGAGAACTCAGATACCGTACCGCAATAATCAGTACTAAGCAGCTTCGCATACGCCTGATTTTTTTCTCTTACCTGAATCGGCGGATAAGGCAGCTCCATCATAATTGGTGTTACCCCGGCAAAATTGCATGTATTAACCAATGAAGTTACTTTTTCTTTCATTATGGATTATTCTCCAATATATTTTTATATAATATTATATTGGAATATCCGGAAATATTACTATTCTATCCAAAACTTCTGGCCCAAGCCACTAATGAGTCATGATGAGTATTCTCTCTGACGGTTCCTAACATATAGTCCGTTACCGGACCGTTCCTTCTCATCTTTTCGAGAATAACTTCCTGAAGTTCTTCCACAGACATGTCTTCATATCTTTTACTAAAGTCAACGACTACTTTCTCAGGTTTCTTTTCTTCCGTGATTTTTACGGGTTCCTCTTTCGGATGCTCTGGCGTTTTAACAGGCTCAAAACTTTCACCACAAAGTTCTGCCGGAATCCAGATTTCACCAGCGTTCGCCGCTACTCTCACCTGAATGCGTCCACCGTTTACGGATACTCTTTCTCCGGATAATGCACCTACATATTCTGCCGAATCTCCACACACAAGGTTCATGTAAGCATCGTTATCACCATTGTTGACTGTAGTGATTACAGACTTACCGTCAAGGTTTCTCGCATACGCATAATGAGTAGTCTGCAGCTCCAATTCCTGATAATTACCATAACAAAGTGCCGGTGTATTCTGACGAATCTTACCAAGTGCTGCAATTAGCTTTGTACAAGGATTTGTGTTAATTGCATCTTTATAATCTTCATAATTTAATGCAGGTCTTAAAGAATCATCTGAAATTTTTTCTTTTCTTCCTTCTATACCGAACTCTGAACCATAGTAAAGGGATGGAATTCCCGGTAATGTATACAGCATTACATGTACCGGCATAAAATGTGCTTTATTTTTCAGCTTTGTATAAATACGTTCTACATCATGGTTATCTACAAAGCTGTAAAGCTTAAGATTACTTCCTACCATATCGTTTACATATTTGATTGTATGTGCAATTTCAAAATAGTTATGGTCATTGTGACCGGAGTACAATGCTTTATGAAGCATATAATTTGTTACTGAATGAAGGGTTCCATCATTTGCCCAACGGGAATAATTTCCATGAATAACTTCCCCCATAAGCCAGAAGTCCGGTTTTACTTCATTCGCCACATGACGAAGCGCCTTCATATAATCAAAATCCAGAACATCCGCAGCGTCCAGACGGATTCCATCAATATCAAACTCACTTACCCAGAAGCGAATTACATCGCAAATGTATTCCTTGACTGCCGGATTGTGCTGATTTAATTTTACAAGGAGGTCATATCCTCCCCTGTTTTCATAGGAAAAACCATCATTAAAGGAATTATTCCCCCCGAAATTCACATTGCAGTACCAATCTTTGTATTGTGAATTTTCTCTATGATTTTTAATATCCTGAAATGCAAAGAAATCACGGCCTGTGTGATTGAATACTCCATCCAGGATAACTCTGATTCCCTGTTTGTGACATTCCGCAACAAAATTTTTCAGATCCTCGTTTGTTCCAAGTCTGCTGTCTAATTTTTTATAATCTGTCGTTTCGTAACCATGTCCCACAGATTCGAAAAGCGGTCCGATATAAATTGCATTACAACCGATTTCCTTAATATGAGAAATCCATGTAAGTAATGTATTTAACCGGTGTACCGGTTCTCCATAAGAATTCTGTTTTGGTGCCCCTGTCAACCCCAGTGGATATATATGATAAAATACGGCCTCGTCATACCACGCCATGCTTATTCCTCCTGTTTTTAAAAAAAATTTTTATTCTATTCTACGGGATTACTTCAAACTCTTTATAGCTGTTTCTACCATTCTCTTTAACATAATAAAGTGCTGCATCCGCATTCTTGCGAACTGTCTCAAAGTCCTCTTCGCATGTAACACCTTCCAGATATGCGATACCGATAGAACATCCCGCATAATGTTCTTTGTCAAGCTTGAATTTCTTCAATGCAAATCGCTCTACAACATCTGCAAAGCCCTCCGCTTTCCGGATTTCTGACAAAATATTTTCTGCAATTTCCTCTACTTCCTTTCTGTTCTGATATGTAAGAATTATGGCAAATTCATCTCCTCCCAATCGGATTGTGCTTGCTCCTTTGGGTGCCATCTTACGGAAAATATCTGCAAAGCTTACTAAAATGGCATCACCTACATGATGTCCAAAAGTATCATTGTAGTATTTGAAATGATCCAAATCCATATAGATAAATGCATATTTCTTCTCACATTCTTCTTTATTTGAAACTACTGAGCGAATAATGGAATAATATCCCTGTCTGTTAAACAATCCTGTCAGTTCATCTGTAACAGCCTGTTTCTTTAAAAGCTCATTCATACGCTCAATTTCATCATGAGCCTGCCATTTCTTAATTGCATTAATAATCTGTCTGAACAGATAAGTGTAAATCTCTAAATCATAGTCATTTAAAACATATCTGTCGGTAGAAGCATTCCAGTTCTCCCTACTCTTGGTGTATGCGACAAAAATAGCAGTCAGCTTCTCATTCTCAAAAATAGGAACTCCTACCATTGAAAAGATTTTTTCTCCAAACATTACAGAAAATAATTTTCTGTAATCCTTATAATTTCCGTTATATTTTGAAACGGCGAAACCGCTTCGTTTCTCTGCGAAAAATCTGACAAGCAAATCTATATTTTCATTTGTCATTTCCTTGGCTCTTTCCTGATAAACAAAACGTTCATCTCCGGAAATATGGATTGTCAAAATTCCATCAAGATTATAGTTGCTTGCAAGTGCAGACAGCACATTACTCATTCGTTCGCTGATATTCTCCTCACGCTTATCCAATAGATTCTGGAATAAGGAGAAGAACTGTATTTCTTTACGCCTTGCACGGGCATCCCGTTCGATACTTCGCATTCTCTCAGCTTCACAAACTTCATCCATAATCGGACATGTCAATGAATTAGGAACAGAAGCATTGTTCCCACATGCATCTTCAAGTAGTCTGTCAGCGGATTGCAAATGACGCATATAACCTTTCTTTTGACAGAATTCCTTATATTCATTTAAAAGCTGAACCCTGTCTTCTTCCAAACCAAGCTTATACAGGGTGTATTGCTTTGCCATACAAAATTGCGGATAGGAGAAAAAATAATTCCCCTTTGAGCGATTCATATAGATTTCCGCACGCTCATATATTTTCATCGCATCTGCATACTTACCATTATAATTACATAACAGTGCCTGGCAAATGAAATATAAGAACAAATCATCATCCCACAGATAATTATTGTTATTATCATGGTCATTTTCAACAATGTAATCCAGAAATTGTCCGTCCTTTAGCAGATAGTTGCCGGTACTGTATACCCGTCCCTGATAGAATGATGAAAGTGCAACCATTCCTATAACCTTGGAAATATTACATACACGCAAACTGTTTTTTCTGTTAATATTCAACAGATATAAGGTCTTTTCCAGATATGTAGTTGCATTTGAGTATTCTTCTGCCATAATCGCATTAATTGCCATATTATATAAAGTTTCTATAATATAATCACAAAGTCCCAGCTTATGGAAAATTTCCATTGCAAGATTAAAATAATGATTAGCTTTTGTATAATCCTCTCCTGAACAATAATTATATCCCAGACCATTATATATCATGGCTTCTTCAAACCGATTGCCGCTTCTCTGTGCAACCAGGATGTCTTTTTCGTAAAAATAATTTACGATATCACGATTGCCACTATAGGAAGCAATCATGATTACACTTCTGTAGGCATCGGTCAGAAACTGGTCATTACCAATCATTTCACCAATTTCAATACCCTTGTTGAAATATGGCAGTTTCTCTTCTATATTCTCTATTGTTTTGTCCTGAAATGATTCATTTTCAAAACAATACACATATATATGAGCCAGATGATTAAAATATTTGTATTCAATACACTGTTCCAGCAAATCATCCTCTATCGGATAGTTTTCATAGGAAATCAAAATATTATAAAAGCCACTGAATTTACTCATGACCTTTGCAATCTTACCCTTGAATTCCGAATATCTGTCATTCATCTCATGCGCCAGATTTATACATTTATCTGCCGCTTCTCTGGCTGCATTAATATTTCCATTGTGCATATTAACATATGCGATGATATAATGATATCCATACTCAATACTCCGGTTCCGGGTTTCTTCACTAAGCTGATGCAAACTTTCCGCAACCAATAATGCATGTGAACAATCTCCCTGTAAAACAGCAAGGATAGCCAATTGCATATATAACCTTACTTCCTGTTCCTTCGTAATACCCACATTTTCAATCTGAACCTTCTGATAAATAAAATCCAAATAGTATCTCATCTCATCATAGGCAAACATGCAGTACATATTATAAGTATTTATCAGATACACATCAATATCATCTCCGTTAAATACAAAGTCATTATGGGTTACGTTTTCTATAATTTCTGAATTCACAGACCAGTCAAACACACAATTACGCTTCTCACAGTGAGTTTCAAATCTATGCTTATATTCTTCTTCGCAGACACGTGCTTTGCCATTTTCATTATCAAATGCTACAATCCTGATATGTTCACATTCCGGTGCACACATAATATAATCTAATAATTCCAATGTTGAGGCACCTGCATAATTGAGTCTGTTCAGAACAATATATATATCCTGTTCACCACATACCTTCACAAGCATATTTGCAATTCCATTAAGCAGCTTTTCTTTTTCAAAACGTACTTCTGAGAAAAGCGGCTCCTCCACTCTTTTACATCTTCCGGTTGCAAAATAGCTTTCATATATTGTCTCATGTAGTGCATAAACACCTGCATCCTTAATAAGTTCAGAAGGCTTAATCCCCTGAACATTCATTAATTCTTCTATTATAGACAGAAACGGTGCATATACCCCATTCATCACATTTTCTTCAAAACTGTGATAGAATACCCTCAAAGTATATTCTTTAGGTAACAGAGACGCAATTTCTTCTCTGCTTAATTCAATTTTATTAGTATGTTTCATTAGCACTACATTGCAGCCATCTTTAAGACTTCTGTTACATAATGATTCCATGTAGCTGTTCAGGCAATCCAATTCTTCACGTATCATACTAACCCCCTGTTTAAGATATATTTAGTTAACCATCTTAAAAACATTCCCATTATGATATAATAATTGACATATCTCTTTGCAATATGATACCATAAAAACGAATTTAAATCAAACGAGGTGACAAAAAATGGCAGGTTTACGTATTAAATGTCCAAAATGTGGTAAAGTTATGGATATAACTGCACCGACAATGTGCCCTGAATGCAATACTCCTCTGGAGGCTTTTCCGGGTACAATTCAGGTATATCGTATGGGAAGTCCTATAGGCGTAGCAGCCGGTTACGGAGTATATATTAACGGCAATCCATTCGGACATATCGGCAACACAGAGACAGTTGCTTATACTCTCCCATTCGGTACATACACATTCCATATGACATGTGGTATGATAAGGAAATGCAAGGATATCACTGTTACAATTACCCCTGAAGCCCCTGTGGCTTTCTTAAAGGGTCGTATTAAGCCGGGTTTCTGGGCTAACTCAATTGTCATTGAACAATGTACAGCAGCAGATATGCCACAACAATAATTCTCATAAGCAGAATGAAGCGTATCCCGGATAACAATCCCTGATACGCTTTATTTTCTATTTTCTCTTATTCATATCAAAATATTGTTCCTTAACAAGCAACTGTTCCTTCGTAAGCAGACATTCATAAATCTTATCGCTAATATTAAGGAACTCATCCACAAGATCCGGATCAAACCCTACTCCTCTATTGGCTTTAATAAGCTCGATTGACTGCTCATGTGAGAAAGGCTCTTTATATGGCCGCCTTGAGGTAAGTGCGTCATAAACATCCACAATACTCATTATTCTGGCAACAAGCGGAATATCTTCACCCTTAAGTCCATCAGGATATCCGTTACCATTCCATTTTTCGTGATGATGTCTTGCGATATTTTCTGCAATCTCTCCAAATTCCTTATCAACAATACGATCTTTAATAAATGCAAAAATATCTCCGCCTATTGTTGCATGATTCTTCATCTTCTTAAATTCCTCATCATCAAGAGGTGAAGATTTCTGCAGAAGCGCATCCTCAATAGCAATCTTTCCTACATCATGAAGCGGAGCTGCTCTACCTGCCTTAATCACAATCTCCGGTGTAAGCTGACAGCTATATTTAGGAACCTGTATCAGATGATCCATAAAAGTCTTAAAATAAATTGCTGTATTCTTAAGATGTCCGCCCGTCACACCATCTCTTGATTCTACAAGTCCGGCAAAGCTCACGGAAATCAAATCATACATCTTCTCGATTTCTTCAACCTTCTCCGCAACCCGCTTTTCTAATCCGTTCTCATATTCAGCCAGTGCAATCTGCATCTCAATTCTCTTCTTCATGACAAGTGGTACAAAAGGCTTGATAATATAGTCCGCAATGCCCTGATTAAAGCCTTCAACTTCAGCTTCCGGAGATGAATCAGCTGTAAGAAAGATCACAGGAATTTTTCTAAGCTTATTATTCTTTTTAATAATCTTAAGAATCTCAAATCCATTCATGTCCGGCATAACAATATCCAACAGAATCAAATCCGGAACAACCGTCCCCAATACATCAAAAGCCTCCGTTGCTGAATGAGCCTCATATAAATCATAAGTGTCCTCCAACACCTCTCTGGCCACCTTATGATTAAGCTCTACATCATCCACCATTAAAATAATTTTTTTCTCCATAAGCACGACTTCCCAATATTTTTATTTCAAACTAACCCTATGTCAATTTTAACAAAAAAAACTATTTTTTACAATATGATATATCATAAAGCACAAATTATTTTAACCGGTCTGCCATTGTATAAAATTGATAATACATTCCCTTGAGTGCCATTAACTTCTCGTGATTACCTTCCTCCGTAATACCCTCCTCCGTAAGAACAATTATTCTGTCTGAATTCTTAATACTGGATAATCTGTGAGCTATTGTTATTGTGGTTCTGCCCTCCGACAGTTTATTAAGGGATTTTGCAACTTCAAATTCACTCTCATTATCCAATGCAGAAGTAGCCTCATCCAGAATCATAATCGGTGGATTTTTGAGAAACACCCTCGCAATACTTATTCTCTGCTTCTGACCTCCTGAAAGCTTAACCCCTCTTTCACCGACATAGGTATCATAACCATCCTTTAACTCCATAATAAAACTATGTGCACCTGCTTTTTTGGCAGCTTCAATAACCTCTTCGCGAGAAGCATTTGGATTACCGTACATAATATTCTCAAGAACCGTACCGGAGAAAAGATATACATCCTGCTGAACAATTCCGATATTCTGTCTGAGACTTTTTAAAGTAAGTTTTCTGATATCTGTACCGTCTATAAGGATCTGTCCGCCATTAATATCATAAAATCTCGGAATCAGATTACAAAGAGTTGTTTTTCCGCCTCCGGACGGTCCCACAATTGCAAGCTTCTCTCCGGGATTAACCGTAAGATTCAGATTCGTAAACACAATATTATGGTCATCCGGATACTCAAATGACACGTTATCAAACACAATTCTTCCCTCGGGAGCCGGCATATCCACTGCATCCTCAGAATCAAAAATATCAATATCCGCATCCATTATCTGAAGAAATCGCTCAATTCCCGTCATACCACGCTGGAACTGCTCTGCGAACTCAATAATTCTTCTTATTGTGGCAATCAGCGTAGTAACGTACATAACATAAGCCACCAAATCACCCGGGGTAATAAGTCCCTTTATAAGGAAAATTCCCCCTCCGAGAATAACCACCAGATTCATCAAACCGTCAAAGGCTCTTGTTGAAGTCTGGAAGGTTGCCATATATTTATATGTTTCTTTCTTAATGTCATAAAATTTCTTATTTCCCTTTTCAAACTTAGCTTCTTCAATTTCCTCATTGGCAAAAGCTTTGACCACCTTCTGTCCCAGAAGACTGTCTTCAATCTGTGCGTTCAACTCTCCAATCTGTACTCTCTGTTTGGCAAAAGCTTTGCGGCTTCTTCTGTTTAATTTAATACATACAACAGCCATAACCGGCACAATTGCAAACAGAATAAGCGTCAGAGGCACATTAACAGTAAGAAGAATTATGAATGAAACCACCGCCTTAATTCCTGCGATAAAAAACTCCTCCGGACAATGATGTGCAAATTCCGTTACATCAAATAAATCATTGGTAATTCGCCCCATAATCTGTCCAACCTTGGTATTGTTATAATATCCATTGGATAATTTCTGCAAATGGGAATATGCATCTCTTCTCATATCAGTCTCTATTCCTGCACCCATTACATGTCCCATATCCGCCATATAATAATTAGCCGCACAATCCACACAACGCAATGCAAGATACAATAAAGCCATTTTACCAACCATCTCAATGGTAAGTGTTGCAAGATTGTTAAGTGCTGTATCCGTAAGATATCTGATTATCATGGGAAAAACCAGTTCACACAGTGTTGTAAGGGCCGCACATAATAAATCCGTAAACAGCACACCCTTATGCTTCTTAAAATACGGAATAAACCTCTTCATCAATGTTTTTGTTGTATATTCTCTATTATCTGTCTGATTCATTGTCTTCACCTTGTAAATTTAATTAGAGAATTATTATACCACATTTTTGCCCAAAACAAAACAGCTCATGCTTTTGAATGGAGCATGAGCCGTTAATCTATATTATTCTATTGAATTGACAGAACCAATGAATATAGGAATATTGGTTTCATCATCTACAATTGCATATACAAAAGGTCTGTCCAGCTTAACCTCTTTAACCTCATCCGGCATAGAAGCATTGCCACACATTATTACAGCTGTTACAGCACCGGCCTTTGTTCCTTTCTCACCCATTTCAATATGTGTTTTGTGAATCACGCTTCCAACGTATAAATTCCCGCCATCATATAATCCCATTTTACTAAAATCAGCATTATTCATGTCAAAAGCACTTACAAGTCCCATATCCTTAAGAACCTCATTAGCATTCATCGAATAGTCATACGAGAATTTCGGAATCATTGTATCAACCTTACAGCTCTCTGCGTTATTAACAAGAGCAAGATATTTTTCTCCGGTAAAATCTGCAATATAATCCTCAATCGCAATGTCTTCATCAGGTAGTAATGCAACAAAGCTGTAACCATTTTTGTAATGCTTAATAAAACCTGTTGTATTCTCATCCTCAAGGTAAGTATACTCAGAACAATACATACCCTCTACCATCTGCTTATTACCTGAGTAATCAGTGAACTCTGTATCATGAACCTGATTATCCTCGTAAAACTCAACCCATTCACCGTCAAAAGAAATTGCGTTAAGCAACACCATTATATCATCCGGTTCTAATTCTTCTATAATTTTATCAATCATTCCATCAGTTTTAGATTCAACCCAGTTATTAATATCCTTAACCGTTCCTTTGTCAAAGGCTGCTTTATAAATATCTGCTTTATAATACATTTCATTGTTAGTAAGGAAATTTTCATTTATCTGAAATTGTTCGTTATCCTTAAACCATATCGAATTAGCAATACTCATCTTAGTCTCTTTACTGTCAGGGAGACCTTTTACATATGCACTGTAGTATGCATTAATCTCAGACATTGTCATCCCATAGCCAAGAACCCTCTCAAACTCCTCTAACGTTACATCATTTGCACCATTTGCGGTCATTCCCAAAGCAAGCATAAACGAAACCGGTGATATCAGAACATTTGCTTCTTCCGAGTCACTTCTTTTAAACAACTCAATTGCAAAATCAACTGTTGCATCTGTAAATTTATCATCGAGTTCGACCTCTCCTGTCTGCTCTTTTGGCTCTCGTGCACCTGAAATTTTCTCTGCACTAACTGCATTGCCTTTTGTACATCCCGGAATAAAAATCATTGCAAAAATTAAAACAAAAGAAATTATTTTTTTCATAAAACATTCCTCCTAAAAACATTTGTTCAAAATCTCATTTAAGGCAGCCTCAGCCTCTGCGGAGAAGGAATACCATGTCCCATCTCTATTAATATGGTTATCTTTAATTAGTAATAAATTCGTATCCTGTCCCATATATAGTTTTATTTCGTAGTTTATTTCAGTTTCCGAAACTTCCCCTTCAGAAATCTCCGTAATTTCCAATTCTTCAATCCATGCAATCAATTCAACCGCCCCTTCATTATCTCCGTCCAATAGGACTTGCGTTGCTGTTGCATCAGAAATATTATCCTCCCGAAGTATGGATACAGCGTCTACTCTTATTCCACCGGTTTCCAGAGAACCACCACTAACTGCATCATTTTCTATTTCGGATTTATTGCCATCTGCTTCCGGCAGTACACCGTTATTCATAATAATCTCCGTACCATCCTCCTGATACATCTCGTTATGCAAATCCGCTCCGGAAAATGATTCATTTTTCAAATTTGAAGAACCTGATATCTTATTAATTCCGTTCATTCTGGTAAATACAATAGCACAACACGCAGCACACGCTGCAACTCCTCCCACTATAGTAAAATTCCTTATTTTTCGCTGTCTTTTCAGGCTTGCTTCCTGTTTTTGTGCTGCAAGCTCACGTACTCTTGCTTCAAACTCCATCTTATTCCTCATATTTAAAACCTCCTTTTTCCAAAATTACACGCAAAGCATTTCTTCCCCTGTACGCAAGGTTAGTTATCTGCTTAACATTTTTACGCATTACTTTTCCTGCTTCTTCATAACTCATTTCTTCAAAATAAATTAAATGAAGAACAGTATGGTAATCCTTCGGTAATTCCAAAAGAGCATTATGAAGTATTTTCTTCTGCTCTTCCCTGAAAATTTCCTCCTCAAAAGAAGCATATTCCAGACTTTTAACCGGTGCCTCTTCAAATGGTACCATTACAAATCTGGCAGATCGTCTGATATGACTCACCATTTTATGATGTGCAATGGCAAAAAGATAAGTTTTAAGGGTCACTGAAAAATCGTACCTGTCAGGATGAACCAACAGCTCCGCAAAAGTATCCGCTGCAATTTCCTCAGCAATACTTAAATTATTAACAGTCCGATTAATAAAAAATATTAAATTATCACGATACATATCCAGTATTTCTGAAAAAGCACTTTCGTCGCCCTCCAGAAAATGGCGGTAGCTACTTGCGCCATTATCCATATCGGTTCCTCCCTGAAATACACCCATGAGCATTTTTCCTGCTCATTCTTTATTCGAATAAATATATAAAAACTCTCACTAAATATTTTAAATTATATTATAAAATATTCTATTGGTAAATAATTCATTTAATATATTTACCTTTCTTGACATATATTTTTAATTTAGGTATGCTTAAAACAGAGAAAATAATTTCTACAAAAGGAGTTTATATATGAGTAAATTTAATTGTATGGTTGCACAGTCCGGCGGTCCTACCGTTGCCATTAATTCCAGCCTTGCAGGAGTAATATCCGGAACAATCAACTGTGATTTATATGACAAAGCATATGGTTCGGTAAATGGAATTTTGGGAATTCTTGAGGACAGGATTACCGACCTTACTGCATTGATTGAAAAGGATTCCGGGAATCTTACCTGCCTTAAGCACACCCCTGCGATGTATCTTGGCTCATGCAGATACAAATTACCTGATATCAATGACCCTTCTGCCGGCGACGAGCGTTTTGGTACGGCTAAAGAATGCTATGACTTTATTTTCAGCCAGTTTAAGAAATACAATGTAGGTGCTTTTTTCTATATTGGAGGTAATGACTCAATGGACACCGTACTTAAATTATCCGAGTATGGTGCTTCAATCGGAAGCGATGTCAGAATTATAGGAATACCTAAGACTATTGATAACGATTTAATGCTCACAGACCATACACCGGGTTTTGGTTCTGCAGCTAAGTATATCGCTACCTCATTACTTGAAATAGCACATGACACATACATCTATGCAGTTAAGAGTGTTACCATCGTAGAAATCATGGGACGTGATGCCGGCTGGCTTACAGCAGCTTCCTGTCTTGCACGTAACAGCTACAACAGTGCACCGCATTTAATTTATCTTCCGGAATGTAATTTTAATGAGGATGAATTTATTGAGGATGTCAAGAAGCTTCTTGAAGAACGCAACAACGTTATTATCGCCGTTTCAGAGGGTATTCATGATGCAGACGGCAACTATATAAGTGCTGCCGAGGCTGCTGCTGACAAATTCGGTCACAGCCAGTTAAGCGGTGCCGGCAAAGCATTGGAATACATGGTAAGAGACAGAATAGGTGTAAAGGTTCGTTCCGTAGAGGTTAACGTGTTACAGCGTTGTGCCGCACACCTTGCTTCAATGACTGATTTGAACGAATCTTTTGCATCAGGTGAATATGGTGTAAAATGTGCCGCAGACGGCATCACCGGTGCAATGATTACTGTTACACGCCGCGAAGGTAAATATGCAGTTGATTACGGCTATGCACAGATTAAAGGAATTGCCAATGAAGCCCGCTCTGTTCCGAGAGAGTGGATTAATGAACGCGGCAATGACATAAAGTCTGAAATGGTGGATTATCTTCTTCCTCTGATTCAGGGTGAAGTAAGTCTTAAATACGAAAACGGAATGCCGGTGTATATGGACGTGGAGCATTTAGTGTAAATTTTTTAAAACTGTAAAGAATAGTTTAAAGGCGGTATCTAATTAGACCTAATTAGACATCGCCTTTATTATATAGAATATATTGTTGACAATTTTAATCTTATTTTATATAATTCTAAAACAATATATTTTTAAGCTACAAATTAATTCTATATAATTTTTAGTTATTTAAAATGGAGGTTTTTATGCGGAGAATAGAAAAAGCAAGCAGAATTATTTTATTATTCAGTATCTTATTCTTTTTTATTATGAATGAAAGCGAAAAAATAGATGCAAGTCTAGTCGTAGGTGGTAGTTCTCAAGCCCAATATCAATCTAAAGGAAATTGCACTTATGGTGACAGAAATAGTGCCGAAGTATTAGTGAATAAATTTACAGACTTTATGAAAATTTATGCAGATGCTGAAGTATTATTTAACTATAAAAATCAATATGCATGGGAACAGGATATGAAGCCTGGTAACTGGACATATAATAGTATTGATGATGTAAATTTCATGATATATGCAGGACATGGATTAAAAAAAGGTGCACATGGTCTTTCTAACAACTCACTTCATTATTTTACTCAAAATTCTTTTACATCATTTCACACCTCTACTAATACAAGTGAATGCTCAGCTTCATCTAATCTTACTACAAAAGAAGCTGAATGGGGTAAAACAGGTACAAAAACCAGATGGGTAAGTCTTTTTACATGCAATTTTTTAAATACCAACGATGGATATTATAATCATATGATGCAGGGAATCAATATATGTATGGGATTTGAAACAACAATGTATATTGATTCAAATCAAGGATATCAATTTGCTACTGATATGGGATTAGGTGGAAACATCATTGACTGCTTTTTGGATGGTTGTTCCATGTACCAAACAAAAAAATGTACAAATGATGTTGTTGCTAAAGCAATTTATGCAGAAAAAGCAAGAAATGATACTTTATATAGTTATGCCTACCCTACAACTAAACCAACTCCAATTGGTGGTTCAACAAAATATTATAGTATCAAAAGAACTTGCCCTAAAAAATAAGGAGATGTAAATATGAAAAAAAAAGGTTATATTATAATTGCAAACTTAGTACTTTCTCTTATTATTATATTAGCTACTTGTTTTCACTTCTTTAAACGTAGAGAATCCTTACCATTAATAGAAATTAGTTTCCCTCAGTATGCAGGTGAAATAAATAAGGATATTGAATTTATTGTTAATATTGATACTAAATGTGATATAAAAAATCAATCTATACTAAACGAATTTTATATAACAGATAACCAAAATTTTGAAAAAAATATCGACACAATTGCTACATATTATAATGTAGATAAAAATCAAACTACAACAGAAGATGTAACAATTAGAGGAAATAATAAAAAAAATATAACCCAATATGGTAACACTTCCTTTAAATATACAAATAACGCCCTCACCAAAAAGGAAGTAACGCTTAGTGACTCATATTGTATATCAATTGCATCCGAAGAATTAAAAAAAATTGATATATACTCCGATGATTTAGAATGTTATGGTGTTGGATACGACATACAAACAGACTTACAAACAGGAGAAGAAACCATAATCGCCAAAACTGTATATTTTGAAAGAAAAATAGATAATATTCCCATCGAAGGAAACTCAAAGATATCTATATCAATAATTAATGAAGGGAAAATAAGCTCTATCTATTGCGGATATAGTGAGATATGTGACACATATAATGTTAATAAATCCAATATTTTAACAATAGAAAAAGCTCTAGAGTCTTGTAAAAATTTAAATGGATATATAGAACTACCTGATAATACTGATACAGTATTAATTAATAATATTGAATGTGTTTATTGGGAAGACTCTGCTCCCAATAGCCGTAATAATACAATCCAACCTGTTTATAAGATTACAGGACAAGCATATTGTAATGGAAAATATTGTGGCGAATTTGTAGCTATTGAATCAGCATTAAAAAAGTAAGGATGATCTTAATGAAAAAAATATTTGCAGCTTTTTCTACATTATTGATTGACTTTTTTATCTTTGCAGTTTTATGGAATAGTACTTTCTCTATAATTTCAGAGAATGACAAATGGTTCTTTATTGCGTTTGTAATTATTTTTGTTATATTTACATTTATATTTTTTAAAAGTAAAAAGAATTTTATTCCATATATATTATCAGCCGTTTTCTGTATTATGACGCTTACATCTCTTTTAATTTACAGAAACTGGAATAAACAGGGCTTTGAAATAAAACCTGACAGAGTAGATTATATTGAATATTACACATCAGAAAATGATACCACCTATATATATAATGACATCAACTCCGAACAGATTTCAAATTTTATTGAATTATATAATTCTTCTAATTGTATTAAACGTTGGGATAACGGCGGCAGAATCGGAACGCCCGAGAAATATATAAGAATTTTTTTAACCGACACAACCAAAGTCGTCATTGAAGAAGACGGATGCATTGACATAGCCGGCAAAACATTTAAAACCACCCTTACATTAAAAGAACTGTTGGAACAGCTTGAAACCAATAATAATTAATAACACGCTCGCGTGCATAGATTGCGCGCGAGCATTTTTTATTCAGTATACACATTTTCGCCCTTCAGACTTTCACTCCTATCAGTACACCGGCTAAGACAGCCAAAGCAAAAGGCAAAAAAACAACAATCAAGGCAATTATTCCACATAAATTTTGCCCCGGAGTCTCATCCATGCCATACAGTTTATTAGAATTATCAATATAATACAAATCAATTTCTTTAGGCGGGTCACAATGAAACTTGGTACGATACTTTAAGGTTCTGCCGTTCAATTCACAGATATATGTAGCCCTCCAGTCAAATGGTGCTTCATCTCCATACGGATACGCTGATTTAAGCTTTGCATGCACGATATGATTTTTACCTACTGCCACTTCACGTTTATGTTCGCCTCTTCGGTAAATTTTAACCAATATCTTACATTTAATAATTATTACATAACTCAAAACAAATACAGCCCACACAACCGCCCATTTAGCCCAATTGACCGGGTCATCTGAAAAAAATCTTATAAGCGCCTGTTTAACATCATCTAATGTCATCGCTGTCACCTCCATAATAATTACTTTAATCGTTCCTTGAGCATTTCTCAGCATCAATAGCCAGTACAAACATCAACGCCAGCAATGCGTCATTTGGATTAACCACATCTATTGAGTAGGTATCCGTCCAGTTAAACAGCTCCTTCGTAACCGTCGCAACAAGACCGCCCTCTCTGTCATAAATTTCATAGTCCCACTCCATGAAATGCCCCTCAACATGCCAGCCGTTGAAGTCAAAATCATATTTGGGCGGAGTAAAAAAAGTAAATTCCTTGTTAATCTTACCAAGATATTCGTCATTAACATACAATTCAAAGCTCGGAAGAAAAGTAAAAATCACTTCCTTAATTGTGCCGACATGTCTGTCGCAGTTGTCCAGGATATGAAGGCAATGTCCCCAGCTAAACTGACCCTCAACGCTGAAAATAACTTTTCCGTATTCATCAAAAATATCATAGCAGTCCAGCCATGAAAACATTCTTTCCTTAAATAATAATTTCATAATATCCCCTCCCGTTATTCTTCAATATGCTCCCTGCCCTGGGCAATTATTGTCTTTACATGCTCATCTGCAAGTGAGTAGAAAATAGATTTGCCCTCACGGCGGCTTTTGACTAACTTGTTCTGTTTAAGTATTTTTAACTGGTGGGAAATGGCTGACTGCGTCATATTGAGTGCCTGTGCCAAATCGCATACACATAACTCTTCCTCGAACAATACAAAAAGTATTCTGATTCGGGTTGTGTCACCAAACACCTTAAAAAGCTCCGCCAAATCATATAATTCCGTTTCATCACACATTTCAAATTTCTTATCCATTTATGTCACCCTCTTATAAATTTTTGACTCTTAACGCCCTTATCGCATTAAGCACCGCAATGACCATGACTCCTACATCCGCAAAAATGGCAAGCCACATATTGGCAATTCCCAATGCACCGAGAATCAGGCATATCCCTTTAATTCCGAGTGCAAAATAAATATTCTGATAGACAATTCCCATACATTTACGTGCAATCTTAATTGCCTTCGCAATCTTAAGCGGGTCATCGTCCATAAGTACCACGTCTGCAGCTTCAATTGCCGCATCTGAACCAAGAGCACCCATTGCGATACCAATATCCGCTCTTGATAAAACAGGCGCATCATTAATTCCATCACCTACAAAAGCAAGGTTCTCCCCTTTACGCTTTGCAGACAGAAGTTCTTCAACCTTCACAACCTTATCCTCAGGAAGTAAATCACTGTGCACCTCTTTAATTCCAAGCTCTGCTGCCACCTTATCTGCTGTCTTCTTAACATCTCCGGTAAGCATTACAATTCTTGAAACACCATTTTTGCCAAGTGCTGTAATGGCGTCTTTAGCAGTAGTTTTAATTACGTCAGATATCAGTATGTGACCTGCATATTCGCCATCAACAGCCATATGAACAACCGTACCCATTCCATGACAGTCCATATACTCTGCCCCGATTTGTGCCATAAGCTTTGAATTACCGACCGCTATTACTCTTCCCTCAACTGTTGCAACAACTCCATGACCGCTTATCTCCTGCACATCACTGACAAGAGTTCTGTCAATATTTTTACCATATGCCTTTTGAAGGCTTATACTGATTGGATGGGTAGAATGACTCTCTGCCAGTGCTGCATAACGGAGAAGTTCTTCATCATTCATTGTGCTATAATGAATTCCCGTTACTTCAAAAACACCCTTTGTAACGGTTCCTGTTTTGTCAAAAACAATACATCCTGTTTTGGCAAGTGTCTCCAGATAATTTGAACCCTTAACAAGAACTCCCTGATTACTTGCACCACCTATTCCGGCAAAAAAACTAAGCGGTACACTGACTACCAATGCACAAGGACAGCTTATTACAAGAAAAGTAAGTGCTCTGTATATCCAGTCACCCCATGCAGGATTATTATCAGTAAAAATAATTGTAACTAATGGCGGTAGCAAAGCTAACGCCAAAGCGCTTATACATACAATTGGAGTGTAATATTTAGCAAATCTTGCGATAAAATTCTCACTTCTTGATTTCTTTGAGCCGGCATTTTCCACCATATCCAGAATCTTAGAAACTGTAGAATCTCCAAACTCCTTAATAGTACGAATCTTGATAAGTCCGGTAAGATTAATACATCCGCTTATCACCTCTGCACCCTCACCAACCTCTCTTGGAACACTTTCGCCGGTAAGAGCACCGGTGTTCAAGGTTGTGCTACCTTCTATTATAATTCCGTCAATAGGAATTTTCTCACCCGGACATACAACAATTATATCGCCTACTGCGACCTCGTCAGGATCAACCTTTTCAAGCTGACCATCAGCCTCAATATTGGCATAATCAGGTCTTATGTCCATTAATTCACTGATATTTCTGCGGCTCTTGCCGACTGCATAGCTCTGAAAAAGTTCTCCAATCTGATAGAACAGCATAACAGCAACAGCTTCCTTATAATCTCCATCCTTATACAGACCAAGCGCAAGTGCTCCCACAGTTGCAATCGCCATGAGGAAATTCTCATCAAACACCTGTCTGTTAAGAATACCCTTAAACGCCTTCCTTAAAATATCATATCCGATTACAAAATATGGAATCATATAAATTCCAAACCATATAAAACGGTTAAGTGGAAAGAAATGCTCCACTATAACGATTGCAACCATCAAAACAACTGTAATAATTATTCTGTAAAGCACCTTTTTCTGCTTCTTATTCATACTATGCCCTGCCTTTCCTCCCAAAAGCCTTAATCCTACAAGTAAATCTCGCAGTCATCCTCAACCTTCTTACAATTTTTAAGAACATCCTTCATTACTGCTGCCACATCCGCACCTTCTTCAAATTCCACGCTCATCTTGAGTGCCATAAAATTAACCGTGGCATCTTTAACTCCCGTTGTCTTCTTAGCGGCCTCCTCCATTTTGTTAGCACAGTTAGCGCAATCCACTTCAATTTTGTAAGTTTTCTTCATAATCCAATCCTCCTGATTTTAAAATTTGATTTTAAATTTGCAACTTGTTTGCATTTTATGAACATTTGAATAATTGTTCATATGTTTGATATAATTATAGCACTTGCATATTATATGTCAAGTGCTATTTTAATATTATTTAATTTCTACTAAAATCCACAAACTTTTACCAGCACAGAACCTCTGCCCCCGTCTCTGTTACAAGAACCATAATCTCCCATTGTGCTGAAGGCATTCCATCTTCTGTATATACCTCCCAGTCATTATCCGGATCAACGCATATATCCTCTTCACCCATATTAACCATCGGTTCAATGGTAAAAATCATTCCCGGAACAAGCAGCATCTCAGTCCCCTTCACACTATGATATCCAACCCAAGGTTCCTCATGGAACTCAAGACCTACACCATGTCCGCCGATTTCCCTTACAATGGAATAACCATTCGCATACGCGTGGTCATGAACTGCCTGACCCATATCTCCAAGGAATCCCCATGGCTTAACCGCTTCAAGACCTTTCTGTACGCATTCCTTGGTAATCTCCACAAGTCGTTTCTTCTCAGGGCTTACATCCCCAATGCAAAACATTCTTGAAGAATCTGAAAAATATCCGTTAAGTATTGTGGAACAGTCAACATTAATTATGTCTCCGGACTTAAGAATTACATCCTTGGAAGGAAAGCCATGACATACCTGGTCATTAACAGATGTACATACGCTGTAAGGATATCCCTGATAATTAAGCGGAGCGGGAATTCCTCCCATTTCAGTAGTCATATCATATACTATCTTATCAATTTCAGCGGTATTCATTCCCTCATGAATATGCTGCTCAATATAATCAAGAATTGCTATATTAATCTTGCAGCTTTCCTTAATTTTCTCAATCTGCTCCGGTGTCTTAATAATATGTCTTGGCGGTACTACTGCGCCCTGCCTCGCATACATCATAATCCTGTCATCCATACGCTCATGACATGTCTTATATTTGCGACCACTGCCACACCAACAAGGGTCATTACGTCCAATCTTTTTCTCAATCATAATATAAACCGTTTCAAGTCAGCTTGAAACTCCTTTCTGTTTCAATCAGGCTTTATTATATACCAAAAAAAGATTACACGCAACAAAGCTCTTTTTAATTAACTTAAACGCCTCGTCGCTAATATCTTCAATACTTCCATCTTCTATTAAGCGCGAGCTCCACACCTTAGCACTTTTCAATCCGGCTTCTTCCCAAAGCTCACATTCAATACTAATCATGTCACCATCAGTAAAACCGACAAGTACCGCAACATCTTCCACCATATCAGGATGAGGATATACACATATCGGTTCATCATCCACAATAATAAAATTATCATTTCCTGCCACCAGAAAACGTCCGATAAGTGTTACCTTCTCAGGCTCAGGTAAGCATATTTCATATTCTGTTGTCGTCTCCGGCTCAAGCCAGCCCATCTCCTGTAGAGACTTTATTACATCTTCACTGATTTTCTCAAGTTTTCCACCTTCTATTGCTTCTGCATAATACACATTAGTCTGTCCCGGATATGATTCCATTATATTATCACACCATATTTTAATCACTGCACCATCTGAAAACTCCTCAAAAATATCTTTATCATTTGAGTGATTTGACATAGCAATCGGAGAATTGTCCACAATAATTAAAGGTGTTCCGGATTTTGAGTTATAAAAATATCCGGTAAGTTCCATTAAATTATCAGGATATTCTGTTGGATTCTCAATAACAATACTCGACTCCCCTCCATTGGCAAATGTATCCCCCTGTCCACATTCAATACGCTTCCATGTACATCCCGTGAAGACAAATATTAAACTTAATATAATTAATACTACTTTTCTCATAAAAATCCCTCCAATTTAATTTGTTTTTCATCTATTATTCGTTTATAGGGAAAAAAACTCTCACAAAAAATAGAAATTTAGCTTTACAGTAAAAGCACGTTCTCACTTGATTGCATACGCAGCAGTACTAAGGCGCTAAAATACAGGGCCTTAGTGCCGGCGTATGCTCGCACAAAAAACTCCACGAACCCATTCAAACAGATTCGTGGAGTAGTAAATTTTATTCATTTACTATTTTTCTTTTTCTGAGAACATATGCTGCTCCGAATAATGTAAGTGTTAAAAGTGAAACTGAAACATATTTCCAAGTGTCACTTCCTGCCGGAACCGAATTGTCAGAAGTAAATATCCATTTACCATAGACAATCCGGTCTGCCTTAATGTTAACAACATCAAGCGGTGTTCCTTCGCATGCCTCATTATCGTACCAGCCTATGAATTCCCATGTCCCGGGAACTTCACCCTTAGACTCTGCTGTTGTTGTAAGTGCATCTGAGACTGTTATATCTGTGTTATATGCAATATCAGTAATTACAGAAGGTGTTACATCCGTAAGAGTTGAATCAGGATTCACAGTTGATACAATCACATATTCCAACTTATATGTATATGGAGTAAATTTCCATTCACCATAAATTGTTGTATTTGCCTGAATATTGAAATCATCCTTATCCCATGGAACAAACTCCCATTTTCCCGGAATTCCTTCAGCAGTTCCGTCAGATGTGGTCCAGCTTGTTGTAAGCATTTCCTTAACATCTACCAATTCGCCCTTATCATAGTTATTCAAATCCTCCGGAGTTAATACATCGGAAGGTTTGCCATATGTTGAATCGCCGGTAACTACATAATCCACAATAAGCTTACCCATTACGAATTCCCATTTACCATACACAGTTTCGTTCTTTTTAATATTGATATACTCTATTCTGTTTCCGGTACAGGCACTATTGTCATACCAGCCAAGGAATCTCCATGCACCTTCCACATCTGTACCTCCGTAGTCATTATAGATATCAGTTGTAGAAAGTCGGTCTGCCAACGTGATATTAGCATCATAAGAGATTTTATCAGCTCTCACAGGTGTAGGTGTTGTCTTGTCTGCATCCGGATTATCCGTAGATACAATTACATAATCCAAAATATAATATGTCTGTCTAAAAGTCCATTCTCCTCTTATTACTGTATCAGCCTTGATATTGAAATCTTCTGTATCCCATGGTGTAAAAATCCATGTACCCGATATTCCAGCTTCTGTTCCATCAGATGTAGTCCATCTTGTCGTAAGATTATCTGCTACATCAATTAATTCCTCATAAGCATGATTACTTGTACTCTCCGGAGTATTGGTGTCGCCTGGTACACCATAAACAGGATCACCGGTAACTTCATACTCTACTTTATATGTGATAGGTATAAATTCCCACTTACCATATACGATTTTGTCCTCGCAAATATTGGTAACATTTTCTATCGGTGCTCCTATACAGGCTTCATTTTCATACCAACCTGAGAATTTCCATTCACCCGGAACTCCATCATTATTATTAGCAAGTGTTTCAAGAGGCAACGCTAACTTCTTATCTCCACCAAAAGGTATATTAGTAACCTTTGAAGGAGTTGCATCAGTATCCTCTGCTGCCGGATTGTCATCTGATACTATTACATATTCCAAACCATGTGATGAAGGGGTAAATGTCCACGCACCTTTTATATTGGTATTGCCCGTAATCTCAAAAACATCCTCTTTATCCCAAGGGGTAAATTTCCATGTTCCATGATATCCGTTTGTGGTTCCATCAGATGTAGTCCATGTTGTAACGAGATTATCCGCTAAATCAACAATATCTCCTAATTGATATTCATTCATATCTTCAGGTGTAAAAGTATCGGCAGGTTTACCATATGTTGGGTCCGGATCAACTTCATATGTAACTATATATTTGTCGCCTTCAATGAACTCCCATTTGCCATATACAGTTTCATCCGTCTTAATATTAATTACTTCAATTCTGTCACCCACACATGCTGCATCTTCGTACCAGCCTGAAAATCTCCAGGTTCCCGATATGTCTCCACTCCCCAAATCATTAACTGTATCAGCTGTTGTAAGTTTGTTTGCAAGAACTATGTTAGTGTTATATGCAATGTCAGTTGTAATTGCAGGAGTCGGGGTTGTCAATGTTGCATTTGGATTATCCGATGTTACAATATCATATTCCAAACTATATGTATCAGGTACAAATTCCCAACTTCCCTTAATTACAGTATCAGTTGTAATTGTAAAATTAGTTCCTGGTCCCTTATCCCATGGTGTAAATGTCCAGGTTCCCGGTATTCCGTCAGCCATTCCGTTAGATGTAATCCAAGAAGTATACTGATTATTCTCAACTCTTACCGTATCAAAATAATTATATTCCTTCGTGGCAGGAATTGTTGTATCCCCCGGAATTCCATATTCAGAATCACCTGTAACTACATATTCAACCTTATGATTACGAAGAGTATATGTCCACTTTCCATATACAGTTTCATTCTGTTTAATGTTAATTACGCTAATAGGTGTTCCCGTACATTCTTCATTATCATACCAGCCTAGGAATTGCCAGTTAACATAATCTTCTCCGGAGCTCATTAAGTCAGTGGTTGTTAAACCTGCTGCCAAAACCCTATCTTCATTATATACAATATTTGTCACTGTAGCCGGTGTAGCAGCAGTCTTTTCATTACGTGGATTTTCTGTTGAAACTATAACATATTCCAAGGTGTATGTCTCAGGAGTAGGTTCAAAAGTCCAACTTCCTGTAATTGTAGTATTTTCTGTAATATTAAAACCAGTTTTATCCCATCCATTAAAGGTCCACACTCCCGGTACTCCCGCATCTGTTCCCATTTCTGTTCCTTCACTGGTAGTCCATACAGTTGTCAGATTATCAGCTACCTCAACTAATGTGTTAGATTCATATTCCATATGATCTATAGGAGTAGCTGTGTCCCCCGGTATTCCGTATATCGGGTCCGGATTAACAATGTATGTTACATTATATTTTAGTGGGTTCTGTGGTGTAAAATCCCACTTTCCGTACACAGTTTCATCCTGCTTAATGCTAATAGCATCTATTGATGTGCCGGTACATGCATCATTATCATACCAGCCTGAGAATTTCCATGAACCGGTATTGCCATTAGCATCTTCATAGCATCCTGTTGTGAGTTTTCCGGCTAACACTTGGTTAGTGTCATATGGAATATTGGTAACCGCTGATGGAATAGCATCAGTTGATGCTGCGTTCGGGTTATCATCTGATACAATTACATAATTAAGTTCAAATTTCTCTTTCTCATTAATTACATATTTAAATTCAGAGGCAGGAGCCTCGTCGATTTCTACCACTCCAAAATCCACTGACACATTATATGTCTCATTACTTAACTTATAGCCAACCGGTGCATTGCTCTCTGAAAGAACATATTCATGTCCTGAAGGTATTTTACTAAAACATACTCTTCCATCCGCATCAGATGTTGATGTCAATGTATCAATTGTTACTGGGGCATAAAATCCATCTATCTTGAGACAGGTAGTACAATTATCACTATGTTTTAAAGTAAATTCCGAACCCTGCACAGAGATATTTCTGCCTGAATCATCTATTTTATTAAAAGAGAATTCTCCCAAATAGCCCTCTACAGTAGGAATTGAATAATTAATTGTCTTAATAGCTATCTTTCCATTATCATTGACCATATATGAGAGTGTAGTCTCACCATTAGTCTCAATAGGTGTGTTCGGTACAAAATCTGCAGCTTCATTCTTAAGACGAATTCTATATTTCAGCTGATATGTATATGTAGTGTCATTACCATTAACACTTGAGGTATAGCCTGATTCCGGAAGAACCCAGCTGATTGCGTCTGTGTCGGTATCAAAAGAAGCCGTATTTTCATTGCCTTCTCCTGACGAGCCGTTAAGTTCTGAATCGAAGCTGCCACTCTTGGTCAAAAACGAAATAAATTCCACATTCTTGGATGTAGATGCCGCACTGTTCATCGGATCTGCGGTTTTCCATGCCTCAACCACGTATTCCTTACTGGTTTCATGCATTATATTAAGAATCTCCGTAAATGCTGCAGTCATTCCCACAGTATCATTACCATCAGAATAATACTGCGAACCAATTTCGTTATACAGCCAGTTCTTGTAAGCACTATCGTATTGGGTGGAATCACTGCTCTCAATTACCAGTGCCTCCCCTGAATTATAATCCACGGTACTTCCTATTCCGGTAGAATTATTTCTTATAAAATCAGAAACCTTTTTCTGACCAATGCTGATTCCCACGGAATAAATTGAAATACCTGATTCTTTAATCTCCTCAGCACGGTTTTCAGTGTATTTTGCGGCAACGTCACTGTAATTAACGCCTGCCAGACAGTAATATCCCGTCTTAATATCGTAAAATATACCATCTTTACCAACTGTTCCGGCTGCAGTCGACATTACAGGGTTATAACCTGTTATCTTGGTAGTACTTGTGTTATTATGATTCTGACTGTATGTAGTCGGCATACCATCAATTAACAAAATGATGTATTTATTCTCTGTAGAGGATTCAGCAAGAATATTTTCAGCAAGACGAAGCCCCGCCTCAATATTGGTAAATCTTGTGTTACTCAGATTATATTCATCAAGATCTCCCAAAAGCTTATTGATTTTAGTCTCTACATTGTTACAGATTACTTCACCCGTAACGTCATCACTTGCACAATCAATCAACGTCTGCTGTACCTGTGCATTGGTATTAAAGGTTACAATTGACAGTTCTCTCGGTACTTCCGCCCCTTTTGATGATGCCGCATAATCAGTAATAAACTGCTTCGTAGCATCCATCGCTTCCTCAAATCGGGTAATTCCGTTGGCAGAATTTGTAAACATTGTATTGCTGATATCCAATACAATTACAACAGACATTGGTGGTTGTTCCAACATTTTATGTATTTCACTCTTGGTCTCAACCTTAAGAGTAATATCAAAGATGTTCTCCATGTCTGTTTTGTTAATAATCTTACTGACAGATATATTGTCACCCTTGGTCACTTCCCCCGCATAACTAATCTGCGTATCTTCAGCATAGGCAATAAGATTACTCGGTGCATGCATTACACAAAGGCAGAATACCAATACAATTGCAAGAATCTTTTTTAGTCTTTTCATCCTGTCACTCCTTATAAAAACGGCATTTTTATATAATTTTACTACTTGCAGTCATTATTATCAACCTCAAACAGATGAATACTTTAATCATTCTGCTTTAATCATTCTTAGCCATATTTATATTGAAACTTAATACCAACAAATGGTATAATCCACTCGGTATATAATTTACATTGCACTATTATGAAAGGATTACAAACATGTCAGCAAAAAACAGGTCCAAACGCGGACTCAATATAATTATTGTTGGATGCGGAAAGGTCGGAGCAACACTTATTGAGCAGCTCAGCAAAGAAGGCCATGACATCACAATTATTGATACTAATTCGTACAAAATACAGGAAATCACCAACCAGTATGACATAATTGGTCTTGTTGGTAATGGTGCAAGCTACAATGTCCAGATGGAAGCCGGCATTAACAACGCTGACTTAATTATTTCAGTAACCGGATCCGATGAATTAAATATTCTGTGCTGTACTATTGCCACTCAGGTAGGTAAATGTGCCGCTATCGCCAGAGTAAGAACCCCTGATTACAGCAGAGAGGTCAACTACCTGCGCAGCAAGCTTGGTCTTGCACTTATTATTAATCCTGAGCTTGAAGCTGCCAAAGAAATGACACACATATTATGTCTTCCGACAGCACTTGAGGTAAATGCTTTTGCTCACAATCAGGCTGAATTAATTAAATTTAAGATTCCGCAGGACAGCATTCTGGATGGTGTGGCAATTTCCAATCTTGGAAAGCACATTGAACATAAGATATTAATCTGTGCCGTAGAACGCAATGGTGAGGTGTATATTCCAAACGGAACTTTTGAACTCAGTGCAGGTGATATTATTTCCTTTGTAGCACCTAATAAGGTAGCCAAAAACTTTCTTGAATCCATAGGCTATAACACCAGAAGAGTTAAGGATACAATGATTATTGGAGGTGGCAAAAGCTCTTACTATCTTGCAGAGCAGCTTATCCGGCGCGGCATCTCTGTTAAAATAATTGAATCCCGCAAAGAACGTTGTGAGGAATTGAGTGTACTGCTTCCAAAAGCAATAATTATTAACGGCGACGGAACTGATATTGAACTTCTCAAGGAAGAGGGGATAGAATATACGGAGTCCTTTGTTCCGCTTACCGGCATTGATGAGGAGAATATTATTTTAACCCTGTATGCCAAAAAAGTCTCCAAAGCTAAAGTCATCACCCAGATTAATAAGATTAATTTCAGCGAGGTTATAGGAAGTCTTGACCTTGGAAGTGTAATCTACCCTAAATATATAACCTCCGAAGCAATTATTGCTTATGTACGTGCCAAGAAGGAATCTTTAGACAGAAATATCGAGACTCTGTATCATATGTTTGATTCAAAGGTTGAGGCTATTGAATTCAGAATTGAGGATACACCCGGACTTACAGGAATTCCTCTCAAGGATTTATCATTAAAAAATGACGTACTCGTATCATTTATAAACCGCAAAGGAACCAGCATCATCCCAAGCGGTCTGGACAGCATGCTGCCGGGAGATACTGTGATGATTGTAACAAAACACACCGGTTTTAGTAATATTCAGGAAATTTTGAAATAAATCCATTTTAGGAGTTTGGTTATGAATGGTGCAATTATTAGATATATTTTAGGTTATGTATTAAAAATAGAAGGATTACTCCTTATACTCCCAAGCTTCGTTGCGGCGATTTACAAGGAAACAGAGGGATTTTATTATTTTGCCGTGGGAATGGTATGCATATTGCTTGGAATGCTTTTATCCAACAAAAAACCGGATAATTCGGTTTTCTATTTAAAGGAAGGTTGTGTAGCAACCTCACTCAGCTGGATTATTCTAAGTACTTTTGGTGCATTACCACTGTTTCTCTCCCGAGAAATTCCTTCCTACGTTGATGCTCTTTTTGAAACAATATCAGGCTTTACAACTACAGGTGCAAGTATTCTGTCCGATGTTGAGGCACTTTCGCACTGTGCACTCTTCTGGCGAAGCTTTACCCACTGGATTGGCGGTATGGGAGTTCTGGTATTCCTGCTTGCTGTTGTACCAATGACAGGTGGCTCGCATATGAACCTTATGAAAGCGGAGAGCCCGGGCCCTTCTGTTGGCAAGCTTGTTCCAAAGGTGCGACATACAGCAAGAATACTGTATCTTATATATTTGGGAATGACGGTTTTACAATTTATTCTTCTCATCTGCGGTGGCATGAGTATATTTGATGCAATTAATACCAGCTTTGCAACCGCCGGCACAGGAGGCTTCGGCTTTAAAAATGACAGTTTTGCCGGTTTCTCCCCATATCTCCAGTGGGTTGTAACAATTTTCATGATATTATTTGGTGTTAACTTCAATGCATATTATCTGATTCTGTTTGGTAAGTTTAAAAAAGCTTTAGTAATGGAGGAGGTTCGCTGCTATTTTATAATAATACTTGTCTCCACAGGAATAATTTTTGCACAACTGGTTCACTCATCAGTTAATACCTTCAAAGCCATAACTGATGCGGCTTTTCAGGTAGGTTCAATTATTACTACTACCGGATTTGCAACAACGGATTTTAATCTGTGGCCTCAGACAAGCAAGACAATTCTGGTAATCCTTATGTTTATCGGTGCATGTGCAGGAAGTACAGGCGGAGGAATTAAAGTTTCAAGATTTATTATATGGGTTAAATCACTTGGCAAAGAACTTTATTCATATATCCATCCAAAGAGCATTAAGAAAATTAAAATGGAGGATAAGGTTGTTGAACACGAAGTGGTAAGAGCAACAAATGTCTATTTTATTACCTTTTTTCTTATATTTGCAGCATCCGTACTTGCAATTTCAATTGAAGGTAAGGATTTGATAACTAATTTTACAGCTGTTGCCGCAACAATTAACAATATCGGTCCCGGCTTGGAAGCTGTAGGTCCTACACAGAATTTCGGACATTTCTCAGTATTTTCCAAATTTATTCTGATGTTTGACATGCTGGCAGGACGATTAGAATTATTCCCTCTTCTGATCCTCTTTCATCCAACACTTTGGAAGGATATGTTTGTTCAGGAACGCAGAAGAAGAAAACTTGCAAAATAATGTATGCAAAGGGACTGTTACAAAATGAAAATTTTGCTCCAGTCCCTAAATATTCTAAATAAATTGTTTAAATATCCATTTTGCCCATCCTAAGAAAGACGGAACAATTTCATCGAGATAAGCATTTACTAATTCACGCTCAACCGCTAAATCACCTGTAGAAGCATAATAGCTTCCTATAGCTTCTGAATCACCAATTGCAATCTGTGCCCTTGCCACATCTCCAATCGCCGCATAATTACCTATCGCCAATGCTCCGAGTGAAAACTGACCTATTGAAATCGCACCGACAGCTACAACTCCACAGCTTATAGCTCCAAAAGTCATAATTCCGGTTGCTATTGCTCCAAAGCTAAATCCACCTATTGCGAATATTCCCATTGCAAACAGCCCTAACGATATCAAACCAAATGAAAAAACACCAAATGATGCGAGTCCACATGATATTATTCCATTTGAAGCGAGTCCGACTGCCACGACACCTTTTGCTTTAAGCCCTATTGCGATAATACCATGGGCATTTTTACCAAAATGCCACAGTGGCACGCCCTTAACCATTCTGCTACTCTTTCGCTCAAAATTAAATCTTCTTCCCTGTCTGCTGTCTGATTCATTATTAATTGTATCCTCACATTCATCCTTTAATAAATAATCAGTTGTGACGTTAAATAATTTGGCAAGTCTTATTATTTTCTCGGTCTCCGGATATGCAATGTCAGACTCCCACTTGCTGATGGATTGTCTTGACACATCCATCAGCTCAGCTAACTGTTCCTGAGTATAATTGTGCTCTTTTCTTAATCTGGTTAATTTGTTTCCTAATGTCATAATGTTATTCTCCTCATCTCTTGAATCTCAATTCACAAAAATCATATTATTTCCGCATGCAACCTGACAGAAACTTTGAATTTCTTTATGTAAACTTACAGTTGCAAACGCCGAAAATATCAGGAAAATTACTTATTAACACACATTACCTTTATATAGTCCTCTGATTTGTCCCTCATTATATATAATCCATTTTCAAGTTCATCAAGGGCCATTCTGTGAGAAATCAAATCCGCGGCACTGACCTTCCCCTGTGCCAAGAGCTTAAGCACATAATGCCAGTCATCTTCTTCTTCATGTATAAAAGAAGAGTTCCATGTCCCTTTAACAGTTAACTGATTGCGTAAAATCTTCCAGTAAGTATTTTTGTCTAATTCCATATCTGAGTATGGATTGCCAATTAACATAATTCTGCCGGCAGGTGCAGTCAGATTCACAGCCTGAACCACAGTTTCATTACGTCCGACACATTCAAAAAACACATCCGCCCCCTTATTATCTGTATTACTCATAATCCAATCTGAAACATCCTCTGTTCTACTGTCACAGAAAGAACTGTCTGAAAGTCCCATTTTGAGAACAGTCTGCTTCTGAAAATCCTTATTGCCGATTACAAAAATATCCTTAATTCCTTTTTCTATTAAAAACATAAGCAAAAGTATTCCAATAGTTCCTAGTCCACATACAACAACTCTATCAGCCTCTCTAACCTCAATGCGTCTGATTGCATGAGCAGCTACCGCCATCGGTTCAAGCATTGCAGCCTCTTCAAACGTAACATTGTCAGGCAGTTCAATAAGATTATCCTCCGGCACTGCTACATACTCTGCAAAACCTCCATCTCTGCGTGAGCCAAGATAATCATAATTTCTGCACATCTCATATTGCTTATTAATACATGGTGAACATTTCCTGCATGGAATCAGAGGAAACACTCCAACTCTTTTATTCAACCACTTATCATCTGCATTAGCACCAACAGCCACTACCTGTCCGGCAAACTCATGCCCCGGTATCAGCGGATGCCTATGTGCCCCTGTCTGATAGATTCTAGGAATATCTGAACCGCAGATACCAACTGCCTTAACTGCCACAAGTACTTCATTGTCTGCCAATTCCGGCATATCCACTTCATTTAATTGCAAATCATTTGCTCTATGTAAAACCCATGCTTTCATCTGTTATTCTCCATTCTGTTCTATATAAGCACGAAACCGCTCCAAATCCGACATTGTTGTTATTTTAAAATTAGCCTCATCCCCCGGAATCATCTCAATATCCATTCCTGCCATAATTGCAGGCTCCGTCGAGCCGTTAATATTATAAATCTTATCCGGCAACAACTTCTTATTGGCTTCAATATATTTGCCCAGTACAAAAACCTCCGGTGCCTGTCCCGCATAAATCCTGCTTCTGTCCAAAAGCTTACTAACGCTCGTTCCGTCATCACTCAAATACACCGTATCCTTCATTGGCAACACAGGAAGCACTCCGTCATGTCCATTAGCAGCCTTAAAGCAATCTGAAACCATCGTCATCGTTAACATTGGTCTTGCAGCATCATGGATAAGTACATAATCATCATTCCCCGCATATATGGCAATATCATTTAATCCATTAAAAATTGAGAGCTGTCTGTTAGCTCCCGGTATTGAGAATCCTCTGAACTTATTATGTAAATCATATTTTGCAAGGCATTTTTTTATTAAATCATGCCATTGCGTATCTGCCACAATCTGAACAGCATCTATCTGACTATGTCCTGATAATAATTCAATACAATATGATATTATCGTTCTGTTATGTACTTCTATATATTGTTTCGGCATATCAAGTCCCATACGTGTACCTGTTCCGCCGGATAGAATTAATGCAATGTTCATAAGCATCGTCCCTTAAAATTTCAATTCACGAATATCTTTAATAATATCGCCGTAAGCTCTGCCTTTGCCAAACAAAAGAGTGGTTCCCAGTACAAACCCATCCATTCCTCTCGGAGCCCATTTTAATATCTTGTCTGCACCACAGGCACCATCCCAGAAGAGTTCAAAATCCATTTCTTCCCTTAATTCAAGCAGTCTTTTAATTTTATTACCCACATAAGGCAGATACATCTGTCCGGCGTTGCCCGGGTTAACCGACATTACAAGTACTCTTTTTACAATTCTAAGCATCTCCATAACAGTCTCAACACTTGTTCCCGGATTAATCGCAATACCAGGAATCATCCCGGCATCAATAATTCTCTGCAATGTCGTCGATGGGTGATATTCTGCTTCCGGATGAATGTATACAGTATCACCTTTTCTTAAATTCTTAAGAAAAATATCAATATGCGTGTTTGGATGTTCAATCATTAAATGTACGTCCAATGGTTTCTTGGTTGCTCCTGCTATGTATCTCATGTCATTTAAAGACATAGCATAATTAGGCACATAACGTCCATCCATAATATCTATATGGAATGAATCAATTCCCGCCTCCTCCAATTCTCTTACTTCGCGTTCCAGATTGCCATAATTGGCACACATCATGGAAGCTGTTAATTTGAAATCCATATTTTTATCTCCGTTTGTATATTTATTATATATTAATGTAATTAAGCATCGTTCCTTAAATCATGTGTTAGTTATTAGTTACTCTGGCTGTTGCCTCCTCTGACGTAAGTGTGTACTCATCCATCAGCAGTTTAATGATATAGTCGTCCGAACAGCCTTGATTACGGGAGATTTTAATTATCTTAACTATGGCGTTTTCACGCTCCTCATTACAGCCTTTATTATACCCTGTATCGTGGCCTTCGCTATATCCGGCACTATGACCTTCTTCATAGCTGTCCCTTTTCTCATACTTAATCATTTCACCGAGTGTCATAAAGCGTTCACCTGCTTCCTTATCCCCTTTAATGCTATTTACAACTGACTGCAATTTCCTAAGCTCATTATCTACCGCATTCGCCTCAGTACTTTCTGCAAAATACTGTAATAATGCTTCAAGCTCTTTCCAGCCGCCAATTGCACCATTTGTATACAGTATAACTCGTGTTACACCTTCATTATACTCCAACTCGGGGTTTTCTACCACCATATTTTTGATAGTATATATCATTCTGTTATCTCCGAAGGGGTCGTATGGGAGTATCCATATCGAAAAGTAATCGGGAAGATTTTCGTACTCTTCTCCTGTTTTTAGAAATTTGGAATCTGTTAGGGATAAATAATAGCGGCTTCTTCTTGCAAGAAACTTTTCATAATAGACATTGGGCTCAATATCGTATATTCGTACTGTTTTCTCATTTTCCTTCTCGGTCACCTGCAGATCCAGACGAATACCTCTATTTCCAATGGATATGCCATGGTATTGCTTCTCTGCCTCTACGTGAATATTTTCAACATTCCAGCCGAGGACACGATTGATTATTATACATGCAATCAGTTTTGCATTTTCGGGATTTTCTGTTGCTTCACTGAACAAGAATGAATCCAACAGATTTAGATCTTTGATTGTTTTTCTATTAGATTTATCAGACATAAGATGTTCCTTTCCCGGGAACGATGCTTATGTCTGATATATTAAAACCGATATTTAGTATTGTCAAGGTGAATAACGGATTAAAAGTATTCTGATTAAATCCCAAGTACATCAATAATTCTTTGACAATTATTACCGTCCATATATCGAAGCATACCCGTTCTAAGGTGCTCACGCTTCTCAGACGTTGAATCCAAGCCCTTTGAAATTTCTTCAACAAAACCATAGAAATCATCAAAAGAATATATATCTTTTCCGGGCATATTTCCCACGATATCTTCAAATATAAAGCCTCGCTTTATTTCGTACTTCTCAACGTCCTCCAACACAAATGCCATTGGTCGATTCAAAGCCAGAAAATCTACTGCAACGGAAGAATAATCACTAATAAGTGCATCTGCTTTTCCTAACATATGATTAATATGAATTCCCAATTCATCCAACCTTGAATTATCCAGAAAAACAATATTAGATAAAGATTCCTGCTTTATACATTCTCTTTTCTGGAATGGATGTAGCTTGATTATCATCATAACATTATTATCAGACAGAAAATTATTTAATTTCTCCATTTTAGCTTGGTTATCAACAACAGGAAGCCCTGTTTCACCATCTATTGCATAACCATTATTCTGATTAAGAATGTCTGCACCTTGTCTGAATGTCGGTAACCAGAAAATATATTTATTGCTATTTTTTATACCGAGCATCTCAAAATATTCATTCACATTATCATTAAAGAGCCAGTCAACTTTAGCATTACCTGTTATTAATAACTGATTATCATTAAGTCCGAATAATTCCTTATGAATCTTAGCATACACATCACCGGTAACGGTCATATATTCATATCTGTCCCTGCATGGCGTAAAATTAAGGCGGGTCTTAAACCCACATCCATGCCATAATTGTATCCTTATCTGATCTTCTCTGGCATTTCTTGCAATACCATAAGCATCTGTGAAGAATATATATTTTGCAAGGCATAACGCTCTATAATACTCGTCACGCTTATCCTTATCATCAGAAAGAGGCCACTCAAGTGCAATAAAACTAACATTGCTATATCCGGTGTACTTAACAAATTCATCCGGATTTTTAACAAACCATATTAATTCATATTTTTCGTTATAACCACATTTCAGCATGTATTCAAAAAGAGCCTTTGCATTGTCTGCAAAATCCATTCCATGAATATACTCCGTTATATGTGGACCACTTCTAAAGATAATGATATTCTCAAGTTCACAATCACGATATTTCGCCCTATATTCTTCTTCTATTTCGGTCTCTCTGTTTGCAAAATAATATATTTTGTCTTTCGCCATACGAATGTTATCTATATCGGACAAATACCGGAAGGATTCCCTGTAATAATCCCCAGTGATAATAATTTCACAATCATCCATGTTAACCGAATTCAGATAATCTACTCCAACAACAGGCACCATAGTCTTTCCAAGCAAAACTTCACCATGCTTATTCACATTATTGTCAATAACTGCATTTATGGTTACATCATATTTCTCATAAAATTCCTGAAGATAGGAGGTTTTTTCATAACAAATTTTTATTTTATTATCAAAATCTTTTATTACATCTTCTGTCAGTTTTAATAATTCCACCTTTACACATCCTCATCTTAGGAATCAAGCCAGCCCTCCGCCAAAGCATATTTCCAATACACCTCCGGCTGCTCGAACCATAATATCTTATCTTCATTAATTCCCAGCTTTACAAACTGTTCCTTAATATCATTTGCTTTTGTTCTGTTTTTAATTGTAATAAGAATATAATCAAAATTAAGTGCCGACAATTCGTCAAATGT
This sequence comes from Lachnospiraceae bacterium, assembly GCA_045129695.1. GTDB lineage: Bacteria > Bacillota > Clostridia > Lachnospirales > Lachnospiraceae > Eshraghiella. Next base: position 65,164 of record JBGVJZ010000013.1, read on the forward strand.
AGGAATTTCAAATTCCAAATATTTTACCAGAACAATATCTTTACGCCTATTCAACTGTCTTATGTACTGCTCCCCTAAATCTCCTCCACCATACAAGATGATTTCAGAGCCTTGAGGAACTGAATCCATCCAAGATGGATCAATGCGAAAAACATTTGTATGTGTAAATCCGAGCCTGTTATTCATTCCTAAAACAAGCAACTCCATAATATATATTTCAGCCTGTGTTCTCATCTGCTCAGAAAAATTCTTATGACTGTATAAGCTGATTAAATATTTATATACCTCATTTACATTAACAAGATAATTCTCATCTGCCCTGCGACTCATGGAACCCTTATGAATCACCCAATGATAAAAAGTCTCCGGCATTACGTAGGCAGAATTACAGTATAACATATATGTAATAACAGCCATCTTGTCCTCAGCAATAGAAATACTATCCGGAACCATTTTAATCGTATCCATCAAAATATTCCTTTTAAATATCTTACAGCACATTGAACCTCTTAATCCGGTTTCTTTTCTCTGTACACAGTATATTGTGTTATCTCTTAGATTCTGAATATTGTCAGCATCATATAAACCATATTCCACTGTGTCTAAATGCTTTGTAGTATAATTACCTTCCAAATAATAGCCGCTTGATACCATATCCACCTGATATCGCTCTGCTATCGACAGCATTTTCTCATACATATCCGAATCAATCCAATCATCGCTGTCTACAAAACCTATGTATTCTCCTGTTGCAAATTCAAGTCCGGCTCTTCGTGATGAGGTTTGTCCGCCGTTTTCCTTATGAAGAACTTTAATCCTATTATCTTTAAGCGCATATTCTTCTATAATCTGTGCTGAATTATCTGTAGAACCATCATTGACACATATAATTTCTATATCCTGTATAGTTTGGTTAATAACACTATCAAGACAGTCGGATAAATATCGTTCGGTATTATATATCGGAATTATAATTGATATTTGCGGCATCTGTAAACGCTCCTCTTCTCATCAGTTATTGCCATATTAAACCATTACTTGTTATGACTTCTCTAATATGTTTCTCCAGTACAGCATCTAACTTAATTACATTTTTGATATTATTTTGAGAACAATTATTCCATAAGTCTTGCTGCAATTTTCTTCCAACTGAAAGTATAACTAAAACATTTCTATTTTCATATAATTCAGTGATTCTGCCTATTTCATAAATTGGTACTTCATAAACTTTATTTTTATCAGATTCATTATGTGTTACTGCAAAGCAACTTATTTTATCTCTAACGCCCTTCAACGAAAGATATTGAAACATATTTTTCCCAAAGTTTCCTGCTCCATATAATACAATTCCATCACATTCGTTAATCTTCGTTTCAAATCCTTTTATATAAAGTTCTTCGTCAAAATCATCTGTTTCATATGCTCCCAATCCCATTGCTCTGAACTGCATATCAATATATGCATCTTTAGGAACAAAATTGATTTTTTCTTCTATTAATATTTGTCTATTAAGGCGTCTGCTTAGTGAAGAAATGTCGTTCGCATAATGTATTAGTTGTTCCCTTATTTCTTCATCCTTATTATAATCAAGTATTTTAATTATCTCTGAGAAAATCACTACAATGCTATATAACTCATAGCAATCCACTTGTCGTGTTGTCAGCGATTGCTTTCTTACTCGGTAGAAATACAATTTATCTGTTAAATATTTGATCTTATCAGTTTTTAAAAGACACTGCATAGTATATAAATTATCTTCATGCATAATATCTTCGCGAAAATCGATGTGATTATCCAGCAACCATTGGCGGTTCAATATCATAAGCCAAACCGGTACACAGAAATCATCATTTCTCATCATTTCAATAAACAATTTATTCCCATTTATTATCGAAGAATAGTCTGCCTTTGGTATAAAATAATCGGTTTTGTTACACGCAATATCATTTTCATAAACAACTTCTGCGTTAAATTTTATTAAATCATATTTTTCTTCTAAACATGATAGCACATTTTTAATTGCATCTGATTTAATATAATCATCACTATCTACAAACCATACATATTCACCTTTAGCATATTGCAATCCTGTATTTCTTGCAGCAGAGAGTCCCCTATTAGATTCATGTTTTACTATATGTATTGAAGGATATCTATCTTTATATTCATTTAGAATTTTAATCGAATTATCTGTAGAGCCATCTTCAATACATATTATCTCAACATTTGACACAATTTGAGACAGTATACTATCCAAGCATTCACTTATATATTTTTCTACATTATAAACAGGTATGATTATCGACAATTTTATATTGTGCATTTATTATCATCCACCTTAAATCATTTTCCAAATAATCTTATCCTCATCACAAATCTGCTTTTTCAATATAGTAATGAGTTCCCACTTAAATTTTCCAGATTAATTTTTTCCATATATGCATCAGCCTATAATTATAAATTAATTATTATTAACATATAATCTTTGTTCAAAAATTTTCTTAATATCATTCCGTATCCAGTGGTTTCCGTTTATCATTTCCCGGTCTCTTACCTCATAATATGTAGGGGTATCCAAGCCCGGTATTGCACCAAGTGCCAAATATGAATGACAATTAAAACAATATGGCAAGCAGCATTTATTCATAACCGGCTCCAAATTTATTGTTCTTTCTAAATCCTCATAGATATTGTCAATCAATGGATTATGGGTACATTTATACAAATCTCCACTTTCCAAATTCAAATGCAATGACCAGACACCTGCCATACAATTTTCAAATCTTCTGATGCCAACATTATTCATTTTAAAATCAAACATTGTTGATTCAAAGGTTCCCCATATCTCTTTATATTTCTCAAAAGAATATTCAGATAATATTTTAAAGCTTTTAACACTTTCATCTCTTGTTACGGTTATATGCGGATATGCACCAAATGCTTTTAATGAAAACTCCTTAATTTCATTAATATATGGAACCATCTCATCACTCGGAGTTATTTCAATACTGATAGAACAGCCTGCATTATATATTTTATGAACATTTTCTACAAAGGCATCTAATAGTCCTAATTTTTTAAATTCCATATAATGAAAAGAAAATTTTATAAATATATGTTTTAAATCAGCTTGTATATTTATTAATTCATTAATAGCACGGTTAATAGTTCCATTGGTTACAATTGATATATAATGCCCTTCATTAATCAATTCTTCAACAATTCTTACTAAATCTTTACATAGCAAAGTTTCACCTTCACTACATAAATTAATTAACGCTGTTCCACCCAATCTTTTTTTAGAAAGTGCTTTTCTAATGAATTTAGGTGAATGGTAAAAATGTATCTCATCAGAATTTCTGCTATTACCTATATAGCAATATTGACATTTAAGATTACACTTTCCAATTGGAACAAGACAATCTACATACTTACATAGCTTTGGCTCATAATCGTCGTTATCATCTTCCGACTCAATATATTTTTCACCTCTGTTAAGCACGATTTCCTCATAGCTTCTGACCGCATCAAACATGTGACAATAGCTTATCCCTCTTCTATCCAGTTGCTCAGAAATCTGTTTTACCGTTGTTTCAGATTTTATTGCAATAATTACTGCCTGATTATCCTTAATATCATCAGGATCTATACATTTCATATTTTTTGATGTATATGTAATCCCTCTCTTTTGTGAAGAACTATCTGCTACAGAAACAATGTTCAAATCAGGATCTATAAAATTAAAATAATCATTAAGTACTTTTCCTGCACCCCATATTACGATTTCTTCACATTTTAACACATCACAATAACTCATAATAAGCTCTCCTTCATCAATGATGAATAAACGCTCTCACCTATACTTTTATATTCATTTGAAGCAGTGAGTATCTTTTCATTTTTCCATCGTTCTCTATTCTGAATTACCAATCCGTTAATAAAACCTTTCAATTCTTCTCCAAATAAATCATTTGAAATTAGTAACGAAATCATTCTCTTAACGTTATTCTCTTTATCCAAAATAATTAATTGGTTACCTACATACGAAACAATTAAGATATCTTCTCCAAACTTTAATACTGATTCTACTGCCAAAAGTTCATTATCAAATAAATTATTATGTTTATAATTAGCCAGTTTAACTGTTTTAACATTATTGGTTGTTATATCAAGTATTAATAATACATTTGCTTCATGTGGTAAAATAAACACCTTATCATCTATACAATCCATATACCAGAAAGCATATATTTTTTCATGTGCCCAAACCTCCTCATCAAGCATTATCTCTGTATCAAGGTGTACCGAATTACTCTCTTTAAACGAAAATATTCTTATGGTGTTTCCTCTTTTTACAGGTGCAACTATTATTTTGCCATCTTTAACTAAGCCAAATTCTCCTTCAACAGGTATATCCCATACCTGCATTGAGCCATCATTAACATCTAGAATTATATTAGAACTGCAATTATCTCTAAACATATACAGTTTCCCATTATAATAGGATGCAGATTTAAAATTAGGTTTGTCATCCTTTATGACCACACCCTCAGGCCATGAATTAAAGAATTTATATTCTTCCGCCTTCATATTAATCTGTAAAATACAATCTGAATAGTTTGGAATCAACCATATATACTCTTCATTATGTACAACTCTTCTAAAGACTGCATTACCATCATTCTTTACACATTGCTTTGGAACTTCAAGATATTTTATTGTCTTCTGTATTACATTATAAATTCGGAAATAATTATCATAAAGAGGAATCATCCATATTTTATTATTATAGTTTATCATTGAGATGAATTTTTTCATATTTATAGTTGTTACAGATAATTCTTTTTGCTTATATATTTTTTCCGTAACAATATTATAACTATATAAACAACTTTCATTTGTCGCTGTAAAAAATATATCTTCTCCTACAACAACTGCTTCATCAAAATATAATTCTTTATTCATCCTATTCTCCACTTTTTATAATTTGGCAAAGTTCATTAAATTCATTCGAAAACTTTTTTGAATAAGTATGGTTTTTGCCAATTTCACACCAATTTAACAAGTCACATTCAATAATCTCTTGACAGTTTTGTACAACCTTAATATATTCAAGGTCTTTAATCCATTCATAAACCCCTGATACCTTGCCTGTTAAATTGTCTAATGCAATACATGGTGTTCCAGTAATTGCACATGAAATCATGCAATGTAGTCTGTCTGTAATAACAAGTGCACTTTGTTGAAATTTATCAAGTTTATTGTCTATTATATGCATTCTCTCTCTTATTGAAATTGCCTTTACATTCAACATACTCTCTTCATGCACTCTTACCCCTTGTCGAATAAAGAATGCTTTCAGTTCTTCTATGTCATATTCATCAACAATACGTTCTTTATCGTCTCTAAAACAAAATATTATATTTTTTCTATTGTTTCTCGAACTATAATTATCCACCGCTAATGCCATATCCGGTAAATATTTTGTTTTCACATTTTTAAGTCCCAGCATATTGAATGTTTCCATGGATTTATTCTCTCTGAAACAAATTGTTATATCTTTCTGCATACCGAACAGCAAAGTGTCGATTTTTTTTCTGTAATTGCCATATTCTGAATCTTCATAAAAAATAGACTGTGGTAAAATTATCAGTTTGTTTTCGCAAAAATCACGTAATATATATTCAACAACCGTTAACTCATTTTCCCACAATGAACCTAGAAACCCTCCACCACAAATCAAAATTACATCGTCCGGATTATGAGAAGCACATATAATTCCCCTATATTTCAGATATTGTCTTTGAGTAATTTCAATTATTTCATATTCCGGCAAATATTTTTGAAAAAACACATATTGACCTTTAGTTATTAAATGGTCTCCAATATTGTAGTGTTCAGGTGTCGCAGTCAAAATAATACGTTTAGTATTTTTTCTTAGTTTCCTGTCTAATAAATACAGTTCCCCCTGTGACCCTTCAACAGATACCATACTATCCATATATAAACGATATATTTGATATCTGTCACCGTATAAAGATTTTAATGTGTCATACATTTCCTGCTCATATAAAAAAGATAAAATAATAATTTCTTCTATATCAATTTGAGCTATATCTTTCACGTTAATAATATCTTTTCCATTGTATTTGTGGGTGTAACTTGGCATTCTACTATCTATAAATATTATATCCGCTTTTATCTTGCCAACATACTTTTCATATAAATCTAAAATATAGTCTGCATTAACTCCGCTTCCATATATTCCAATTATTTTGTGTTCATCATTCAATGGAAATGTATTCAGTATATTTGTTACGAATTCTTTACTCTTCTTCAATACCTCAGTTAAAATTTTTTCCTGTAATTCGCTTCTATAATTCAATGTAAGAACAATTATCTCTATTAATTTACACATATTGCGAATATCATCAATAGATTTTTCTTCAACATCGTAAATCTTTTGTATTCTTGAAATTAATTTATCTTTTTCATCTAAAATATAATTTTTTAATGGCTCAATATTTTTCAAATCAGTTGCTGATATACCTGCAAAATTACATTTCCATATCCCAAGCAAGCATATACCAATATATGATTTCCAAATTTCTTTATCACAGTTCTTATTTTCATAAAAATCAATAAAGAAATTTGCAATATAAAAAGAGCTTTTTATTTTATTAATTGACATAGTAGATGTCATTATGGAATTATGCCTGACTCTGTAATTATATAGCATAAATGGTATATATTTAACCCTATTAGCACAGTTAAGTACCATTAATTGAAAAGGATTATCTTCATAATACAACCCTTCAACAAAAGACAAATTATTCTTTTCTAAAAAACTTTTTCTATATACATTTTTCCAGACTGCAGCAGACATTCCGCCTTTTTTTATATATTTTTCTGCTAGTTGCAGTCCATTGTAGATATACTTACGATCAAGATTTTGTTTTAATTCCAGTTGTTTATATTGTACTCCGTTCTGATTCTCAAATACGTGAACATAATCAAATGTTACACAATCCAAATTATAATTATCCAATTCTATACAGCACTTTTCTAAGCATTCCGGCTCAATCCAATCATCTGAATCCAAAAAGTAAATGTATTCGCCACGTGCAACCTTCATTCCATTATTTCTTGCCATTGACAATCCCTGATTATCGGTTTCTATATATATAATATTGGAATATTCCTTTGAATAACGAAGCGCAATAGTTCCAGAGCTGTCAGTTGAACCATCATTAACAATAATGATTTCTATATCTTTCAAAGTCTGATTCAAACAAGAATTCAACGCTTGTTCTAAATATTTTTCGACATTATATACAGGAATTACCACCGACACCTTAATCATACTCCATCCTCCATTTCACATTGATTGTACCATCACCGGCATACCCTTCTCCTTACACAACTGCACCAGACTGCTCTCATCTCCATAATATGCATCGCTTAATGCGATTGCTCTGTCAAGCTCAGTCGAATCATCATATATTCCCCATGCTTCAGTTTTATACTGCTCTACCAATTTACAATAATCCTCCCACAACTGCGGACGCATGGACTCAATTGTTGCCTTGATAAGCGGATGTGGACGCCATAGAAGTGCAATCTCATCTCTATTCTGCTTAAATATCTCAAATACTTCCTGCATTTTCTGAAGCATTACTTCACTATACTCCAGCAGTGCTTTTACGCTTGTGTTGTACAGAATAACCTTCTTAGCACTTCCATCATCTTTGAGAATTATTTTCTGCCACTCCATAGGAATGTTCAAATCTTCCCTCTTAGTTCTTTTTATTTTATCAAATTTCGGTGAACCAAGCCCCAGAATCTTCTTCTCCCATATCGCTCTTGTATGCTCTCCTGCAAAATCAACCATATTCTTAATATATGCCTGACGCATATTCTCAGACTGTACAATAACCTTGTCCGCATGGATTAATGCCGGAACTGTACAGAAATGAGCCATTCCCTTAACCGCAGTCTCATCCCTCGGATCAATCTCAGCAAGCACAAAATATGGTATATACACCAATTCATCCGTATACTGCTTCAGATTCTTCGAATAGAAGAAAGGATGTACACTGGTTACGTAATTATTCTCATCATATGGATTATGAATATAAATCATATCCGGATGATTCTCTTCCATATTATACGAATCATAATGTGTTATCGGAACATATTCCGGAAACATATCTCCCTCATAATGCATTTCCTTAAAGCTTCCGTCAGGATTCTTATCATAATACGGAATCGGAATTACATAAGCGTCACAATCCGAATCATCATTGGCAGCCTGCCACACGCTTTCAAGAGAATCCCACATTGAAGCCTTATATGGAAGAAATACAACTTCCTTGCGAATCTTTATATCGTCAGTTATGCTTGTACTTATATCTGACAGACTTTGGTTAAATGCTTCCACCAATTCTTTGGATACATTTTCCTTCTGACTTACACATTGGTATATTCTCCAGATAATTTCACAATATTCTTCTATAACTCTGACACTCTTATGTCCCACACCTTCTGACTCTTCAATGGCATTACCAATCTGTACGGCAGTATCCTGTAAATCCGCCAGAACATTAAGTGCCGCCTTGTCGCCCGTAAATATTAACTGCCTCAGAACACTTTGTGCCTCCTGCATTGTAGAGATTATTTCAGTAATCTGTTTTTTCAAATTCTTTCTCATATATTGTGACCTCTTTATTAATCGGATTAACATACACTTATCAAGTATTTTATCAGCATAAACAGGTAAAATATTTACAACAACGTAAAAAACTCCTTCCAAAGTCATCCTGTGCGTTCACATATTCTACTTTAAAAGGAGTGTCACTCTAACTAATTATTTTCAGACTTCACCTATCTTAACGGTATCTCTGCCGGCTTCCTTCGCCTTATACATTGCTTCATCTGCCGCCTGATACAATTGTTCAAAGCTAACGAATCCGCTATTAAAAAATACTGCGCCGGCGCTGCAATGAATATCCATGCCCTGCTCTTTTTCACAATGATGAAATTTTGTAGCACTAATTATCTCATTTACACGTATCCTGTCCTCCTCCGTATTTCCGCTCCTCTTAAGATAGAGTACAAATTCATCACCGCCAAGCCTGCCAAAGACATCGCCCTCCGATATTTTCGAAGAAATAATTGAGGTAATTTTCACAAGTATCTCATCACCGGTTATATGTCCGTACATGTCATTAATATTCTTGAATTTATCAATATCGAGAAGAACAAAAATCCCCTGTCTGTTCTGGTATATTTTGTCCTCAATTAATTCAACCGTATATCTTCTGTTCCATATTTTGGTAAGAGAATCCATTCTTGCGTATTTGATGTTACGCATTTTCTCAGTTATCTCCACGGTACAATCCTTAAGTAATATAAAAACATCACTGACTGACTCGTTAAGCTCATCCGGAATAAATACAATTTTCATATTAATCCAGATAATTTCTCCCTCATCTCTATGTATTCTGAAACTTGTATCAATAATCAGATCATTATTGCTCAATCGCTTTTCAATATCACTGTCACGGAACAAATCAAGTTTCTCTAAATCCTGTTCCAAAACAAATTTATCACATAGATGCCAAAACCATTCATCCATGCTGACAAATTCAGGATGTTCGTGAAACAGCCCATAATAACGCTCTTTGTCAAATTGGAATATCCCCTTATCTTCTTTGACTTCAATAAACACATCGCACAAACTGTCAAGAAGCTTTCTGTAATAGTAATCCGGTGAAATCTGCTCCGCATTAATAAGTCTTCTTCTGCGCGATGAAAGATGAACACTTAGAAATGTTATTCCATCCGGCGTAATTTTACATAAAACAGTAATATTTGAATCCACCCTGTATGTCAGATTTCTGGAAGTGTTGCATAATACAATACTGCCTGAAACCGTACACAAATCCTCTGTATGCAGACAAGTGTTGTACTTCTCATCCAAAATACTGTATTTGCCATCCTTTTCAAAAGAGTCCAGTCCGGTTACAATTGCACCATCTGCAAGTCTATCGGTAAAAGGTACTGCCTCGCCGCTAAGCCAATACTGTTCACAAGCTTTTTTTACTGTATCAGCCGCAACTATGCATAATTCTTTTGATTTAAACATATTGCCCTACCTCCCGATTATTTGGAGAAATTATATCATATTTATCAGAGTTTTACAATGCCAACCAACATTATAATTTTACTAAAAGCCAAGAAGTTGTACAATAAAAACTGTAGCAGCCGCACCTAATGCAACAATTACCAGCCCCCTCTTAAAGAAGGCCAGAATTACTGCCACTACACATCCCGCAATAGCACTGATATATGTCCCTGTACTTGAGAAAATCGCAGGAAATGTCATAGCCGCTAAGACAGTATATGGCACATAATACAAAAATGATTTAACAAAACGATTATTTATTTTCCTGCGAAATACAACCATTGGTGTAACCCTGATTAAATATGTAGTTAAAGCCATAACGGCAATGCATAAAATTAAATTTTGAGGTTTCATTCTGCACCCTCCTCTTTAATCGGAAAAAGCCATGCTCCGATAGCACTTACCACTACTGTAATTATAATTATTGACCATCCGCCTGAAACCCTCGAAAGCACCGGAATATAGGTAAAACAAAGGCTTGCAGCAATAGACAGAAGCACTGCAAAAAGCACATTTCTATTATATCTTGACGGTGGTACGATTATCGCAATAAACATTCCGTACAAAGCAATTCCCATTGCATTTGAAACAGCCTCAGGAAGAAGCGAAGTTGCAACTGCACCGGTTAAAGTGCCAAATGTCCATCCCAGTATCGGAGTGATAATCAGTCCTGCCATATATCTGAAAGTCAGATTCTCCCTTCTCTGCATTGAGACTGCAAAGACTTCATCAGTAATTCCAAATGAAGCAATCAGGCGTTTTGGTGTACTAAAATTACTATCCAGTTTTTGTGAAACTGACAATGACATAAGAAAATACCTGATATTAATTATAAAAGTCGTGACAACGAGCTCTATCATTGAAGCATTTGCCACCATTAAATTAAGTCCGGCAAACTGTCCGGCGCTTGTTATATTAGAAAAGGATATGAGTACGGCAGCCCATACCGGCAATCCTGCCTTAACTGCCGTTAATCCAAACGCCATTGAAACAGAAAAATATCCCAGACAAATAGGGAATCCGTCACGAATTCCCCGCTTAAATTCACTAACCATTTTTTACTCCAAACGTATATCTATAAAATTTTGCTTTCGTTAGCATATAATTTGAATTTTACACCCAGCATCTGTGCTGCACTTCTGCACATCATCATTCTCCCCAGAAAAATATCAAAGTACTCATACATCGTGCATATATTTTCATCCAATATTAAATGCAATTCAATTGTACTCTTTTCTTTGTTAATTACAAGCTTATTTTCTGTTACAGCATAATTTACCCTGTCATGAATGTCAAAATTCTGATGCTCTTTCTCCATAACTCTGTTTCGACGAACATCCGTCTTATCAGCAATTATTATTGCTGCAGACACTATATCCTTGGCTCCACCCGTTGATTCATCATGATTACCTATTGCAGACACTATAGTCACCCTGTCTGCCATTGATAAATCAGTATGCTCCAAAAGCTCATTGGCTAACAGGGCTCCATACTCTGCATGTCTCGTACGATTAATACAGTTGCCAATATCATGCATAAAACCTGCAATACGTGCAAGCTCTATTTCATGTTCATCAAAATCAAGCTGTCTTAGAATATCAGCAGCTCTCTCTGCCACAAGTGCACAATGCCCCTCCGAGTGCTCCGTAAAACCCAGTACTCTGAGATTTGCATTACCCTTCTTAATGAATTCTCTGATTTCTACATTATCTCTGATTTCTTCGTAGGTCATTTACAATCTCCTGTTACGTAGTTTTTAATTATTAGTATATCTTATTCTTTTTTTTACATTCACTAATATACTGCCTGCTGCCAACATACCTGCCGCACACATTAATACAATCCATGTTGTATTTGTGCCTGCATCCACATCCCTGCTGCCAATAGTAATTCGTCCTTCACCTTCAATATTTCCATACTGTTCCTCGGTTATTGTACCGCCAAGATTTTCAGTAAAATACTTAATAAGCATCTCAGCATCTGTAGGAAGTGTTACTTCCAGCTTCTCTGAACCGGCAAACATTGTAAAACCGTCTCCACCATTAACAAGCATATATTCTATTGCAACAAGAGTATATTCCTTATCAGGGTCCAAAGCTTCATCTGCAACTTTTACATCATATACCCTGCGTTCTTTGGACTCATCAATTTCAAGAAACATTCCCATGTCATCTGTAACAACAGGAGATTCTACTTCACTATTAATCTTATATGAAAGTCCGGAAACCTGTAAAAATCCGCCGCAGGTCTCAGGATACAACCTCGCACCATGCTCCAATGCATCAATTATCTGCTGACCTGTTACTTTAATAACACACATTGTATTATTCCAAGGATTAATATCCATAAGAGTCTTTCTGGTAACTGTACCCTTTGCTATATCTGCTCTGATTCCGCCGCCATTAGCAAAAGCAATATCTGCACCGGAAATTTCTCTGTATGCATCCGCCACAAAATTACCGAGATTAGTCTCTCCTGTTCGTATTCTGTATTCACCATCACTGTCATATACAGATAACGCTATCTCTGATGTTCCAAGCTCTTCAAACAAATACTCAAGTTCTTTGTTGTATCCGTCAATTATGTCCTGAATTCTGTTATACTCTGCATTAACTGATACGGAACTTTCAATATCAACAGATGTTGTTTCGATAAGTTCAGTGCTGTTAACGTTATCACTTTCTAATTTAAGCACACCAAAATTTTGGAATTTACTTCCTGTTGAGGATAGTAAAACATCCTCTCCATCCTTATTCTTATATGATTCACCTTCAATTGTCTCATGGGAATGTGCATCAATGAATACATCTATTCCTGTCGTATTAGCAATTACATCTGTAGATTTCCAGCCATCAGTAGTACCATCTATTCCCAGATGGCCTACCATAATAACTCTGTCTGCCCCCTCTGCTATTGCTGCATCCACAGCATCCTGAACAACCTCATATAATACATCTTCACTGAAGCTGTATATATAATTACCCTCTTCATCCTGAAAATATGTCGGTGTTGACTTGGTATAGCTTTCAGGTGTGCTCATTCCGATAATCGCAACCATTTCGCCATTCAGTTCAACAATATCATATGCGTCAAAAACTGTTTCGCCACAATCCAAATCCATAAAATTAGCACTGAGATATTTAAATTCCGCCTCATCTCCGGCAAGATTAAGAAACGTATCCATTCCATAATCAAATTCATGATTACCCGGAACAGCATAATCATATCCCACTTCATTCATAAGTGTGATGATGTCACTTCCCTCTGATAAGGAACCTATCGCTTCACCCTGAATATGGTCCCCTGCATCAACTGTTATAACCTCATACCCCTCTTCAATAAGTGCCGCCTTGTATGCTGCCAAATAAGAATATCCATCAATTGAGCAATGGACATCATTAGTATAAAGAATAACTGCACCTTTATCCGCAGCTTCAACTGTTAAGCTATTGGTTAATGACGACAACGTTATAGCAGCAGTCATAAATGCGGTTCCAAGAATCTTATATTTTCCCATCATATGCACACACTCCTTATATCCATAAAATTTTGTATAATTATAGCACATAATTTCAACAATAAAAACCTCATAAACAGCTTTTTTGCTATTTATGAGGTTGTAAATTCATTATTTATTTTTTCTTACAAAAATTAATTTAAATACAGTTCTTATCAGTGGCTGAATAAAAGCTGTGTAAAGAAAGCAAATGGGAAATTATAACACATTAACTCAAGCCAGTTAGCCAATAATGTCCACATATTAAATCCCATATAATATGGATAATATAACCATGCTGCTATAAAGCTCATAGCAGGACACATAAGTCCAACAGTTGCACAGATTATTGCGGTTTCAAACAATACGGGATGTGTTTCCTTAGGATTAAAAACTTTAGATGCAAGCTTAAAAGAGCAGGGGCTGCCCATTATTATCACAAGGGAGTATGCAAGAATAAATTCAACTATTACAACTACCCATATCGGAACCAATTTGCCGCACATACTTACTCCACCCTGGGCATTAATTGCTTCAAGAACACTACCTGCATTATTAACACTCATTAAAACATCTCCATTCACAACATACAAACTGTAGAATACATATGCATGAACGGTTACTAAAACTGTGAGAAAGGCAAAAACCATTCTCTGAAACTGATTTTGTGGCATAAAAACTTCACTCCTTATAATTTATCCTTCGTAAAGACGCAAAAAACACGCATTACCTCATAAATCCAATACGGACATCGCTCGTTCCGTAATCAGATTTACTTACCTAAGGTAATACGTGTGTCGTCTACGATTTTCATAATTTAACACATAGTTAAAATTTTGTCAAAACTTTTTTACTCTTCTCCAATAAATAACACTCCCAGGGTTCCCGGTCCGCAATGACTGGATATTACACCGCCTGCTCTGGTTTCAAGAATCTCTTTAAATCTTCCGGTTGCTTCCAAATAGGTTTTAACAGATTCCACAAGCTCCTTATCACAGCCTGAATGAGTAATAAACACCCTGTCCTCTTTCGCATTAATAAGTTCCGGTGTCATTTCTTTAACATACTTAATAATAACACTATCCATTTTGCCACGGTATTTTTTATCAGGCTTCATCTTACCATTCTCAACTGTAATTTTGGGATGAAGCTTCAATGCTCCTCCTGCAAGTGCTGCCAGTCCGCTGCATCTTCCGCCTCTGTGAAGATATGTGAGTGTATCAACAACAAAGCTTGCTTTTACACGAGACTTCAGCTTCTCTATCTCCTGCACGATATCATCTGCGTTCATTCCATGCTGAGCCATAACTGCTGCTTCAACAACCAGAAGGCCTATACCTGTTGACAGATTAGCGGAATCAACAACCTTGATTCTATCCTCCATTCCAAGCTCCTCTGCCGCCATTTTCATAACATTATTGGTTGCTGACATTTGTTCAGAGATGCTGAAGCATACAAGCTGACATTCCTCCGTTGTAAGCTTCCTGAATAAATCCATAGCTTCAGAGATTGACGGTGCAGATGTACTTGGGGTTGTCCTGTTCTTATCTGACCATTCAAAAATCTCATCCGGAGTTATGCTTTTTCCATCCTCATATTCTGCATCTCCCATAACGATATGCAACGGAAGAATACTTATACTATATTTCTCTATAAGCCCCTTTGACAAATCAGAGGTACTGTCTGAAACTATTTTAACCTTCATCTTATCATCCTTTCACCAGATATTGGATAAAACAATACTATCATAATATTTTGCACATTTCCATTTAATTTTAAACCGGATTATAATCAATTAATCCTGATGAAAGCGACGTTTTCAGAAAATTTTATTTAAAATAATATGCAAGGGACTGTTACAAAATTTGTGCCAGTCCCTTTTCACTTCTATTATTCTGTTACTTCGATAATCACAGGCTGTCCATTGCTGTATATTCTGCCATTACTTACTGTTACCTTTTCATCATTGATAAGGTTTACATAAGTACCATCTGCTGCATCAACTGTTACCTCACCCTGTTTATCCTTTAAATTGAAAATACCAATTATTTTGCCTGCATCACTAACGTGCATTCCAACCATAATATCAAGCTCATCAAATGCTGTCAGTGAATAAATGCTGTCTGCAAAAACTTTCTTCTTCTTAATTTCATATAAACGCTTCATATAAACAGATAAATCATATCCTGTATTCCATTTTACAGTATCCTTGTCAAAAAGACTTGGACGATTATCATTCTCTGTTTCCTGTCCGCAATATAACAGTGTCATTCCCTTCTGAAAATATATGAACGCAGTCCAGTTAATCAGTGCATCCTGACTTTCAATGAAAGATTTTGCTCTGTCCTGGTCATGATTCTCAAGGTATCTGAGTTTGACATAATTAATCGGATAAATATATTCCTGCATATTAACATGCTCAACATAGGTGCTAAGCGGGCATTCTCCTGCAATATATGAACGCAGGAACTTATGTATATCATAATCATAGCATACGTCAAATGCCTGAAAAATCTCTGAGTCTGAGAGTGCCGGCATTTTGTTGGCTCTTAAATATGTAATAAATTCAGGCTCTACTGATTCACTGAGCCAGAAGCAGTCAGGGTTAACCCCAGCAACCTCTTCTCTTGCCTTAAGCCAGAATTGAAGTGGTATTAATGGTGCAACGTCACAGCGAAAGCCATCAACAATCCCTGCCCACATTTTGAGAGTCTCAATCTGGTAATCCCAAAGTTCTTTATTATTGTAATCCAAATCCACAATGTCACTCCAGTCACCTACCCGGTTTCCCATGCTTCCGTCAGGCTTCTTATAGAAAAACTCAGGATGATTCTCAACCAGCCATGAATCCGGTGATGTATGATTATACACAACATCAATAATACACTTCATTCCCTTCGCATGAATGGCATTAACAAGCTCCTTAAAATCCTCCATTGTTCCAAACTCCGGATTAACATTTCTATAATCCTTTATTGCATAAGGACTTCCAAGTTCACCCTTCTTAGCCTTAACTCCGACAGGATGGATCGGCATCAGCCAAATGATATCGACACCTAATTCCCTGATTCTGTCCAAATCATTTTCAACTGCCTTAAATGTACCCTCTTCACTGTAATTTCTTACATACACGGAATACATAACCTGATTTCTTAAATTTGTCTGTGTCTGAATAGCCATAAGTATTATCCTCCAATTTATAAATTTTCAAAATATCCTATATACTCAACCTTGTATTTCCCCTCAGGGAACAGGAAGCTGTATAAATCCACAAAGTAGTCATCCGTCATGCTGGCAATAAAATCCATAACAATGTCATCCGCCGGATTATCCTCATATTTGTTAACCGCATAATATTTCACATGATTCTGTATGTATTCAATATGGTGTTTATAAATAACTGACCGGGTATTATGATTTCGCAAATCAGAGATCAGCTTCTCATATATTGCCTCCATCATCGGATTAACACTTTCCTCATATACACGATTCAGCTTGTCATTACCATAAATCTTCTCGTAATTCTCCTTTTTGCCACGGGAAAATGCTTCAAAATATTCCTCATCCATACTAAGATATGCTCTGCCGTAGCTGTTCTCTACTATATTTACAATCATGTTATTAATTATCTCTGCATTCTGAGTTCCTATTTTACCCGATTCATACTGCGGAGTCTGTTCAAAAAGTCCCAATTTCTGTGCATCCTGTCTGTCCTTGCCAAGATATGCGATTATGTCAGAAACACGCATAACGCATGCCTCAAGTGTTGACGGAATCAGCTTTCTGTCTGCATGGTTAATCGTATAGCAGCTATGCATTTTGTCATCAAAGGACTTAAAATCATTATATGGAAGCGGCATATATTTCTGTTGCTCCATCTCTCCGTTATGGCACAGGATTCCATCCAAGGTCTGTAGGCTGACATTAGTCTTATATATCATATCAAGCACTCTTACACTATGAACATTGTGATTAAAAAATCTTCCTGTCCTCGAATGATATAATTCATTAAGTTTTCGCTCTCCTGCATGTCCGAATGGTGTATGTCCCAAATCATGTCCAAGTGAAATTGCTTCTATTAAATCAATATTTAACCCAAGAAGGCTTCCTATATTTCTGGCAATCCTTGAAACCAGCTGCACATGATGTGAACGCCTTGATATATCATCATTCTTATACAGAGAAAACACCTGTGTCTTGTCCGCGTACCGATTATACAGGGGCAGGTGCATAATCTTCTCACAATCCCTGACAAAAGCAGGTCTCCACAAATTGGCTTTGTCATGTTCGGTATTCCTTCTAACCACATTCTCATCCTTAAAAGCATATGGATTTACCTGATGATTAGCTCTGTCATCAATTATTCTGTTCTGAATTTCAATTGACAAATTATTGTAATGAGCCATAAGCATCTCCCTTGTCACACTAACTCAAATATAGTACAATTCTAACATATTTATTAAAAAATCTCTACAATAATATAGTCACAAACCAACTTTTAATGTATAATTAATAATATTTGCTACTATGAAAGGAACAGAATTTATTATGAAATCGAAGGTATTTTTCTCACGAACAATTACCCCTGAAAAAGTATTGGAGCTCTACAAATTAATCGATAAAACCCTTCCAGGCAGAATTGCAATCAAGGTTCATTCAGGCGAAACAGGCAATCAGAATTTCTTAAAGCCTGATTTCTGGCGTCCGCTTATCGAGCATATTAGCGGTACTGTTGTTGAATGTAACACCGCCTACGAAGGAACACGCAACACAACTGATAAGCATATCAGAACAATGGAGGAGCATGGCTGGAGCGGCAGTTTTCCTGTTGACATCATGGATTCAGAAACTCCGGATATGATTCTCCCCATTGAAAATGGTATCAGAATCAAGGAGAACTATGTCGGTTCACACCTTGCAAATTATGATTCAATGGTAGTCCTTTCTCATTTCAAGGGACATCCAATGGGTGGCTATGGAGGAGCTCTTAAACAGTTATCCATTGGCGTTGCTTCTTCATACGGCAAGGCATACATTCATGGTGCAGGCGTTCCTGAAGAAATCTGGACTGCTGACCACGATTCATTTCTTGAAAGTATGGCTGATGCAGCTTCCTCCGTTGTAGATTATTTCAAAGGTAATATAATTTATATCAATGTTATGAAAAATATGTCCGTTGATTGTGACTGCTGTGCTGTAGCTGAAGACCCTTGCATGGCAGATATCGGAATTCTTGCTTCACTTGATCCTATTGCCATTGACCAGGCATGTATTGATTTAGTGTATGCCGCGACAGATGACCCCGGACAGGCTCATCTTATTGAACGAATCGAGAGCAGAAACGGCGTGCATACAATCGAAGCGTCTGCCGGACTCAATTTCGGTTCAAGGAATTATGATTTAGTTGAGATTGATTAATCTGGAGGTGTCAGCTATCACAACTGATTTAACCGCATTAACTAACAAAATTAATGAACTTCTGTCAGAAAAGCCACAGGTTATAATTGCAATTGACGGTAACTGCACCGCCGGCAAAACAACACTTGCTGCTCATCTCGGGAATATTTATAATTGCAATATTTTTCATATGGATGATTTTTTTCTGACACCCCCACTTATAACGAAAGAACGGCTTAGTACTCCCGGTGGAAATATTGATTACGAAAGATTCCGTGACGAGGTTCTTTTGCCTCTGGCTTCATGTAAGACTTTCAACTACAAGCCTTATGATTGTCATAGCCGGGCATTAGCTGATTCAATAGACATACATCCAAAACCTCTTAATATCGTAGAGGGCACTTACAGCATGCACCCACAACTTGCCGGCGTATACGCTTTATCCGTTTTTCTTCATGTTGAACCGGATTTGCAAAGAGCAAGAATTCTTGAACGCGACTCATCTCTGCATGAGAATTTTTTTCAGAAATGGATTCCTATGGAGGAGTTGTATTTTAAGAAATGCAGGGTAAAGGAACGTTGTGGGATTTTTATAGATACACTTAATTTAAAGGAGAGATAAAAAGATGAATGGTACAGTCATCGGAATGTTAATTGTTATTGTTGTTTATTTGATTGTCATGGTCGCCATAGGAGTCTATTTTTCATCCAAAAACAAGGATGATGGTGATTTCTACCTTGGAGGCCGTAAGCTCGGTCCTATTGTTACAGCCATGAGTGCGGAAGCCTCCGACATGAGTAGCTGGCTTTTGATGGGATTACCGGGAGTAGCTTATCTGTCAGGTTGTGCTGAAGCAGGCTGGACTGCCATAGGACTTGCCATTGGTACATATCTAAACTGGCTTATTGTAGCTAAAAGATTACGCCGCTACACGGCAAAAGCAAATAATTCCATTACACTTCCTGAATTTTTCTCTAACCGATATCGTGATAAGAGCCGTTTGCTGCTTGCAATATCCGCGATTTTTATTGTAGTATTTTTCATTCCATATACAGCTTCAGGCTTTGCTGCATGCGGTAAATTATTTTCAACTCTGTTTAATGTTCCTTATGCCCCTGCAATGATTGTCAGTGCAGTAATTATTGTAATTTATACAGCTCTCGGCGGATACCTTGCGGCAAGTACTACTGACCTTATTCAGAGTATTATTATGACTATTGCGTTAATCATAATTGTAATCTTTGGTATAAATGTTGCCGGAGGACTTGATGCCGTAATTGATAATGCCAAATCTTTAGCAGGTTACCTGTCATTAACTGCATCACACGACCCTGGTACAGGCACTTCAACTCCATACAATGCATTAACAATCGTATCAACACTTGCATGGGGACTCGGATATTTCGGTATGCCACATATTCTGTTAAGATTTATGGGAATTGAGGATGAGAACAAATTAAAGCTTTCCAGAAGAATTGCTTCTATATGGGTTGTAGTTTCTATGGCTGTTGCAATTTTTATCGGTGTTATCGGCTATTCCATGTCAAAAGTCGGTGCAATAGATGTACTTGAGGGTTCTGCCCAATCTGAGACCCTGATAATCAAAGTCGCCATGCTTTTAAGCAAAAACGGTGTATTTGCAATTATTCTTGCCGGATTAATCCTTGCGGGAATTCTTGCCTGTACAATGTCAACCTCAGACTCACAGCTTCTGGCAGCTTCTTCCAGTGTATCCAAGAATCTGTTGCAGGACTGCTTCGGTCTCAAGCTTTCCGAGAAAGCTTCCATGATGACAGCGAGAATAACCGTAGTTATTATTTCAATTATCGGTGTTATTCTTGCATGGAATCCGAACAGCTCAGTATTTAACATTGTATCCTTTGCATGGGCGGGCTTTGGTGCCGCATTCGGACCTGTAATGCTTTTCTCATTATTCTGGAAACGTACCAACAGAAATGGTGCACTTGCCGGAATGATTGTCGGAGGCGTTATGGTATTCGTATGGAAATATCTGATTGCTCCTATCGGTGGCATCTGGGGTATCTATGAGCTGCTTCCTGCATTCATCTGCTCATGTATTACAATTGTGGTTGTAAGCCTTGTTACTGCACCGCCTTCAAAGGAAATTGTAGAAGAATTTGAAAATGTATAACTCTTACAGATAAATTAAGGGGCTGTTGCAAAATGGAAATTTTGTTTCAGCCCCTTTATAATATTTATCCCAATAATGTATCCGACACAAGCATTACACAAAAGCCCGCCAAAAGTGCATATGTCGCACCTCTCTCGCTTCCATGTGCATGCGTCTCAGGTATCATCTCATCACTGATTACATACAGCATTGTTCCTCCCGCAAATGCAAGTGCAAAAGGCAAAATCGCAGAAGCAACACTTACTGCCGCATAACCAAGCAGAGTTCCTACTACTTCCACAAGTCCCGTAGCCATTGCACAGATAAAAGTCCTCTTCTTACTCATTCCTGCCGCAAGCATCGGTCCTATTATAACCATTCCTTCAGGAATATTCTGTAGTGCAATTCCGCCTGCTATAACCAGTGCCTCTCCGACATTTCCCGAGCCAAATCCCACTCCTGCGGCAATCCCCTCCGGAAAATTATGTATTGCAATAGCCATTACAAACAAAAGCACTTTACTCAGTCTGTCATTACCGGCTCCATGTGCCTCCTGGTCAACTCCTGCTAACTTATGTACATGCGGAACCAGCTTATCAATCAGATTCAATGCTAATGCGCCTGCAAAAATTCCTGCTACGGTAATTACCAGGCCATATTTGCCGCCATATTCCACAGATGGAATAATAAGACCGAAAACTGCCGCAGATAACATCACTCCTGCTGCAAATGCAAGTACAATATCCGTAAATTTATGTGTTATCTTCTTGAATGCAAAACCTATTATTGAGCCTATTATTGTGGCTCCGCCTACACCAAGAGCGGTGAGTAGAACGAGACGCATGGTGTACCTCCGTTGGGGTGTAAATATAAACTTATTAAACTCCAGTTTCCTGAAATAAGTTTATTGTAACACAAATGGCTTTGGGTTAGTATATGTTTTAGATGAATCTTTTGCTCAATTTATATAATTAAACAAGGACGACTATTGTAAATAAATTTCTATACAAACACAGTCTCGTAATACACCGAAAAAACGTATCAGGTAAATAACTCGCACCTGATGCCGGGTTCTCTACCGCATGATATTGTAACCC
This sequence comes from Lachnospiraceae bacterium, assembly GCA_045129695.1. Classification (GTDB taxonomy): domain Bacteria; phylum Bacillota; class Clostridia; order Lachnospirales; family Lachnospiraceae; genus Eshraghiella. The sequence continues at coordinate 87,472 of JBGVJZ010000013.1, forward strand.
AGTTCAAAAACACCTTCAGCTTCATTAAAATTTTAGTTATTCAATTGCTTTGCCTTTTCATTAATATTTACAATAACATCTGCAATCTCATCAACTACTAAAGCATCATTCTCGCTTCCTGAAAGTGTTTCAGTTGCGCGGGCTGACACTTCCTCAGTAACTGAGGAAACCGTATTAATACTTGTAACAATAATTTCATTTTTCTTCGAAAGTTCAGCCATTACTCTTTCCAATTCAGCACTTACCTGATTAATATTTGAAGCACATACTTCTATATTTTCAAATGTTTCTGCCATTGTTTCAACAGCCTGATTCTGCTCTTTGTTATTGTCCATAAGCTGATTAATTGAATCAAAAACTTCCCTTATAGATACTGTAATACCTGTAATAAGATTTGTAATATTTACCGTAGCTTCATTAGTCTGACCTGCAAGTGTTGAAATCTCGTCTGCAACAACCGCAAATCCTCTACCCGACTCACCTGCTCTTGCAGCTTCTATTGAAGCATTGAGACTTAAGAGTTTTGTCTGACTTGTAATGGAACTAATCATTTCTACAATCTCATTCATCTTCTTAGTATTTTCAACTAATTCATTCATTCTTACTGCTACAGTTGAACTCGTAGCCTCTGATTTATTCACCGAACAAAGAAGACTATCAATATTTTGTTTTCCTACAACAATCGTTTCATGAGTCTTTAAAATATCGGTAGCAATAGCGTTAGTTACACCATTTGCTTTATCGAGCTGTGCAACAATTTCTTCTGTCTGTAATAACTGTTCCTGTAAACTTTCAGCCGTTTCATTTGCACCGGATGAAACATCTTCCATAGACTCTTTTGTTGCCATAACAGAACTTCTTAATTGTTCCATTCTATCCGTAACAGCTTCAATATCATTTGAAATAGATTTAGACAAGTCTAAAGTATTAATAAGTAAAGTTTCTGTTTTTTGTTTTTCTACATTAAGTTCTTCTAACTTCTGGGAATTAACTTTTCCTATGACATTAGTGGCAAGTCCTACAAATAGCGCTCCTAGTGCAACTGAAATAATCTGGATTTCTACCATTGCCAAATCATCTTTTCCTAAATTGCCATTTGAAAATCCAACAGCAACTGATACAACATTCGCTGCAAGCGCTATACCTCCGGTTATATAACATAACACGATATCACCATAAGGAATAATCACTATGTAAATCATAAAAATATACACAAATGTTGTTGGTACCGCTGCGGTTAACAATACAAATGCATATAAAACTGAAAAACCAATGCTTAAAATATACTTAGCTTTAGTTGATACCCTATCCTTCTTATAGACTACCAAATACAAAAGATAAGGTATTAAATCAAGTGCTCCGAACAGCAATGTATATCTAAGCGTTCTGCTGCCTTTGACAAACTCCAAAATATACGCTAATAATAAAATAACCGTAAGAATAGTATATGCTACTAAAACACGCTTATTTATTCTGTGCATTTCTTCCATATTTTTTCCAAATTTTATTTTCCTGACATCTTTTTCCTGATTCCCTTCCATAACAGCTTATCCTTTCACACGTTTAAATATATATATAACATATTACCATATTATTTAAAATTTGAAAATAAAAAATACTCCTCCGTTCTCTCTCATAAAAAAAATCCCAATCACACTTTAACGCATGATTGGGATTTGAACTGTCAATTATTAATTATTTTACAGTACTAAAATATTTCTTTCCGGTAAGCATAATACCCATTGCACCTATAAACATAATTGATAACAATACTATTGCCTGAGTCAGGGTTCCTGCATCCGGATTATTGTCAACTACGTCTGCAGAATATACATATGTTACAAATATATCTGCTGATGTGTGTTTTCCACTGGCATTAGCAGGTGTTGTCTTTAATGTATATCCATCAATAGTGATTGCTGTTGTTGTGTATGAAGCACCAATGGCTCCTGTTATACTATCACTTGCAAGAACATTACCATCTTCGTCTACATATTCAATATGAACTCTTCCGGTTTCAGCTACTGTATTTCTAGTATAAACTGAATCTGTATCTACGGTCTCACCTTTTACAAGAACTAATGCTGAAATTGCAGGAACTGTTACCCTGCCATCAGTTACTGTATCAATAACCTCTGTACCTGCCTGTACATCATTAATGCAGATATTCCATGTACCTTCAGCTATACCCATGTTATTATATAAATTAACTTCTTTTGAAGTAGGATTTGAATTAAAAATAACTACAATTCCATCTGATACTTCATCCGGAATAGAAGCCTTGCCTGCAATGTTAAAAAGCACAACATTTTCATCAATCCATATCGGTGTAACATAACTATCAACATCAGCTGCGGTAGTTAATCTGAGTGCTGCATGATTCTTACGAAATTCGATTAATCCCTTGTAGTAATCTCTTGTATTCTGATATTCCTCAGAATCAAGATTACCCCACTTAAGACTGTTAATATAATCCGGTGAATTATAGCTGTTGTGAATAATATTACCTTCGTTGTCAACCTTAGTTCTTAGGATTTCTTCACCTGCATGTATTAATGGAATACCTTCTGCAGTCATATAAATTGCTGCTGCCAGATTATTCATCTTAATACGGTCTGCAAAACTTGAAGATGCCTTAGTGGCATTAATCTTATCCATCAAAGTATAGTTATCATGACATGATGCATAATTTACTACCTGTGTTGGTGCAGGTATCCAAGCTGTCTTTGCTCTAAAGCATTCCATAAGAGTGCCTTCAGGATCACCATCCATAGTATTCTGAACATATCCCCATGTAGTCTCATCATTTTTTCCCTTTAAGAAATCTCTAAAGGTATCACTAAAATATGCAAAATCCTCTGTATCCCCTGCATTCTGCTGGTTAGCCATTATTGTATTGGATGGTTCTACTGCTGTGTTCATTACCCAGCCTTCTCCATAGAAAATTACATCCGGATGAGTCTTATGAACCTCTTCCACAACCTCATTAATTGTCTCGGCATCCAAAAGACCTACTAAGTCAAAACGGAAACCATCAATATGATATTCATCTGCCCAGTATAAAACAGAATCAACGATATATTTTCTTACCATTGCTCTTTCAGAGGCGGTATCATTACCACAGCCTGAACCATTGGAATAGCTTCCGTCAGCATTGGTTCTTGAGAAATAGTTAGGTACGATTTCATTGAAGCAGAAGTTACCTGCATCATATACATGATTGTAAACCACGTCCATAATAACGTTGATGTTATTCTCATGAAGAGTCTGTACCATTTCCTTCATCTCACTTACTCTTACTGCACCATCATATGGATTGGTTGAGTATGAACCCTCCGGTACATTATAGTTAAGTGGGTCATATCCCCAATTGTACTGCTTAGAGGTATCTGCTGCCTTCTCTTCTTCTGTAAGTGTCTCATCTATTGAAGCATAATCATAAGAAGGTAACAAATGAATATGTGTAACACCTAAATCTCTAATATGGTCTAATCCTGTTGGAACTCCATCGCTATTAGTAGTTCCCTTCTGTGTAAGTCCAAGGAATTTACCTCTCCAGGCATCTCTTACACCTGATTCCTCATCAATTGAAAGGTCTCTTACATGAAGCTCGTAAATAATAGCATCTGTATAACTCATTCCTGCATTAGGACTCTTATCATTCTCCCATCCTTTAGGGTCTGTGGAATCCAAATTAAGAACCATTGCACGTTCACCGTTAACGCCTGTTGTTCTTGCATATGGATCGCAGGATTCTTCTACTGCTCCGTTAACAGTTGTAAGATATGTATAGTACACGCCATTCAAATCGCCTTCTACTGTAGCAATCCAAGTACCATTAACATCTCTTGTCATAGTGTGAGTAGCAAGCTTAGCACTTCCTTCTTCTTCATCAGAGCCTGTTGCATAGAGCTGCACCTGTACTTTATCCGCTGTAGGTGCCCATACTCTGAAGGTAGTCCCGGTCTCTGACCAGGCTGCACCTAAATCAGAACCTGTATATGTAAATTCAGTTTCGAATTCCTCTGACTTATATAAATTAGGCATCTTAACTGAATATTCTATATCATCATATGTAAGGGTATAAGAACCACAGGACATAATAAGTGACGTTAAATCCTCTTCAATTGAAATATAGTAGGTAGTTCCTACAGTAGTAATATCTGTTATGTTAATTACTGTTTTGTCAGCCTTCTTGATTACAAAATCAGTATTTGGATCAGTTACCAAACCGGTTGCATCAACTACAATGGTGTTATTATTTCTATTGTATTCAACAGATTTAAGCTTAGTTCCCTTAACTGCCTGTGTTGTGGCATTAGAATATGTACCATCTGCATTTATATATGAGCAAACCTTGCCTGCTACAACATTTGAAAGGTCAATCTGTCTCTCGGCTTCCTCTGCTTCCCATTCGCCCTTTCTTATCTTGTACTTAAGAGTATTAATAAATGGTACGTCCTCCTCGCTAACTGTATATGTAGCAACATATTCTCCATTTACTTCTTCAAACTGAATAGCCTGACCACCCTGGTTATCTGCCCAAAGCCAAACATTCCATTCACTCTCTTTATTATCAGTTCTGTCATAATGAATCTCAACTGTTACATCATCGCTCTCATAAAGACTAACATTAACAAGTCTGCTTTCACTATCAGCAGTTGTCGCAGTAACAGTAAATTCATCCGCTGTAAAATCATCTGCCAAGGTTACAGAATTTCCGTTAATAGTAACACCTGCAGTCCCTGATGTGTATGTAACAGCCTTAGTTACACGACCACCATTTGGTTTAAGATATTCTAATTCTGTAGGTAATTCAATTAATTCATCTTTTTCAATGGTTAATGAAGTAGTTATTATTCCCGGAATATACAAAATTGAGTTATAATTATTGTCATATTTGTACATAAAAGGATTATAGGGATCTTTGTAATATTTACCATCCATCTCTCGATAGAATTTATACTCATATTCACCCGGTTCAAGAGTCATAGAATATGTGTATTCTTTATAATTATTACTTATCTGCATTCTATCGGAGTCCGTACTCCATCCATTCATAGTACCTGTAACATATACATTTCTTACATCACGAGCTGTATAGTATGAAAAGTTTACCTGATTACCATTAACTTCTGTTCCACCTAATGACATTGATAAAGCCGTACCGTATACATTACCTGCTCCGTCATACCATCTCTCAACCACACCATCTGCATCTGCGGAAAGTTTAGATGAGCTAATAGTCAAATCACCGGTCTGGTCACCATTACCATCATTGAAAATGTAATTAAAATTCGTATCACTGCTTACGTTAAATTCATAAGTGTAATATCCATCACCATCAATGGAAACCTTATTACCCGGCCATGAATTAGTGAGCTCCTCCGGATTCCATGCATATACATACACTTCCGGCCATTGTTCCGCATTTCTAAGATGCACCTTAACCTTCACCATATCACTGGCATGTACCTGCCAATTAGATATTGGTAACATAGTAATTACCAATATAAGTGCCAAAAAACCGCCCAGAATTCTTTTAATTCCGTGCTTTTTTACAAACTTTTTAACATTTGCAACCATTTTACTCCTCCTTATTGTCACGCGTCGAATTATAGTTCCCACCTACGGCAGATTTACCGCAGATTAAATTCGACAGCCCCTTTACATTATCTATCCTTGCGTGCTGTATTTTACGGCACGTTTTTTTCTGTCCTATTGACCATTCTCTCCGATTCCCTTATAGTCAGTTTTGCAACTGAAAATAAAAAGAGAAAGAACAGCCCTGACCAAAGTTCGTTCTTTCTCTCAACCACAAGCGCTGTAAGCAGGTTTCTCGCAGGATCTATGTCCTAATTATTATGACCTACATATAAACAGTCGCTAAGCAATTA
>JBGVJZ010000014.1:0-39070 GCA_045129695.1 Lachnospiraceae bacterium
TATCAGAATAACTCCTTTCTTGGGTGAATGGTTTATAGTTTCTGGCAACTCTATTATACCATATCCAGTGAGGAGTTATTTGTTTTTTATAGCAAAAAAATGCCGTATTAATGCGGCTTGTGGCGTTTCGCAAACGCCTAAAATTAATTACATAATGTAAGGAGACATGCGTATGAGACTTAGTTTTATCGGAGCGGATCATGAGGTTACCGGAAGCTGTCATCTGCTTCAGGCGTGTAATAAGAATATTCTTATTGACTGTGGGTTGGAGCAGGGAACGGATTTATATGTTAATCAGGAAATTCCTGTTGAGATTCCGGATGTGGATTATGTACTGCTTACCCATGCACATATAGACCATGCAGGACTTTTACCATTGTTGTATGCAAGAGGGTTCCGGGGTCAGGTGCTTGCGACGGAGGCAACAACAGATTTATGTAAAATAATGCTGAGGGACTCGGCACATATTCAGGAAATGGAAGCGGAGTGGAAGAACAGAAAGGCAAAGCGTGCAGGTAAGGCAGAGGTCGAGCCGTTATATTGTATGAATGATGCCGAAGGTGTGTTGGAGCATTTTGTTGCATGTGCGTACAGGGACAAAATCAATCTGACAGAAGGAATTGATATCAGATTCTCCGATGCAGGACATTTACTTGGTTCTTCCAGCATTGAAATATGGATGACGGAAGGGCCGAATACACGTAAAATTGTATTTTCAGGAGATATAGGTAATCTTAATCGGCCTATTATTAAGAATCCGGAATATATTGAAGAAGCCGATTTTGTGGTAATGGAATCCACTTATGGTGACAGGTATCATGATACAGAGGTGGATTATGTTGAACAGCTTGCAAGAATTACACAGAGAACCTTTGAACGCGGAGGTAATGTGGTTATTCCTGCGTTTGCGGTAGGAAGAACCCAGGAGATGCTGTTTTATTTTCGTAAAATCAAAGACAAACAGCTGGTTAAGGGCTTTGATAACTTCGTTGTATATGTTGACAGCCCTCTGGCAGTTGAGGCTACAAAGATTTTTAATAACAATATCGAATGCTGTTTTGATGAGGAATCCATTGAAATGGTCAGACAGGGAATTAATCCGGTTCAGTTCCCGGGTTTGCAGTTATCTATAACCAGTGAGGATTCTAAAGCAATTAATTTTGATGGCAGACCAAAGGTTATTATCTCAGCCTCAGGTATGTGTGAGGCAGGACGTATCAGACATCATCTCAAACATAATTTGTGGCGTAGTGACAGCACAGTAGTATTTGTAGGATATCAGGCGGTTGGTTCGCTGGGAAGACAGCTGTTAGATGGTGTATCAGAAGTAAAGCTTTTTGGCGAGAGTATTGATGTTAAGGCAGAAATAGTTAAATTAGACGGTGTGAGCGGTCATGCTGATAAATCCGGTCTTATTAAGTGGGCAACAGCATTTAATCCAAAGCCACAGAAGGTATTCATTGTTCATGGTGAGGATGAGGTATGCGACCATTTTGCAGAATGTCTTAATAAAGAGTATGGAATTAAAGCTTCTGCACCTTTTTCAGGAGCTGTATATGATTTAACAACAGGGGAATGCATTAAGGAGGGTGTGAAAATCCGGATTGAGAGAGCTGCTGCACCATCAAAACGCACATCAGAGGTGTTTGAACGGCTTGTGGCAGCAGGTAAGCGTCTCATGACAGTTATAAGACATAATGAAGGAGGCGCCAATAAGGATTTAGCCAGGTTTGCAGACCAGATTAATTCATTGTGTGATAAATGGGATAGGTAATAAGGAATAAAGTCTTTGAGTGTGAGGTATATTTATATATAAGCGGGGTGAATTTATGAAAGAGAAAATGTTATTCGTATTTAATCCATGTTCAGGTAAGGGACAGATCAAAAATAAACTTATGGAAATTGTAAGTATTTTTTCCAGGGCAGGCTTTGAGATAACCATATATCCTACAAGAGCGGCAATGGATGCTTATGAAAAAGTCTGTGAGGCAGACGGTAAGTATGATTGTATTGTATGCAGCGGTGGTGATGGCACTCTTAATGAGGTAATCGCCGCTGTAAACAGACATCGTTTATCAAGACCAAGAATAGGTTATATTCCAACAGGCTCTACCAATGATTTTGCATCCACTCTCGGAATTCCCAAAGATATGTGCAGAGCAGCCTGTGCAATTGCTGCCGGTGCAACCATGTCGGTGGATATTGGTAAATTTAATGATCGTTTTTTCAACTATGTGGCGGCATTCGGATTGTTTACAGACATTTCATACAAGACCCCGCAGAATGTCAAAAATGTACTGGGACATCAGGCATATATCCTTGAAAGCTTGAAAAGCATTTCCAAAATAGAGGCTTATGGAATGCTTATAAAGAATGGAGAGCAGATAATTAAAGGGGATTTTGTATATGGAATGATTGCAAATTCAGAGTCAGTGGGAGGTTTTAAGGGTGTTAGCGGAAGGCATGTACTGCTTAATGACGGTCTTTTTGAGGTTGCACTTGTGAGAGAACCTAAGAATCCTATGGATTTACAGATGATAGCCACAGGACTCATTGCAAGAGAAGAAGATAATCCAATGATTGAACGTTTCAAAACGGATCATTTGATTATTGAAAGTGATTCGTCGGTAGCCTGGACACTTGATGGTGAAAACGGGGATTTTCATGAAAGGGTTGAAATAAGTGTTGTCCCAAGGGCAGTGGATATTATTGTTCCGCAGAGGACTCTTACGGTTAATCATAAGATGCGTATGGCAAGATAGAGAAGGGACTGTTGTAAAATGAGAATTTTATAACAGTCCTTTATTTGTAGTAAAGCTTTTTAATGTAATTCATCTTCATAATACGATAATAATAAATCGGTAACACGGTCATAGCTATGCACACCATCAGCCTGTCCATTAACTTCAAGATATGTATTGTTAATTTCACTTGAAATATCTGAAATGGTAATATCGCCAACTGCAATTTCTTCTATTTTCTCTTCATAACTCTCCCAATATGCACTTTGATAAGCAAGATCCTTATGTGCCTGTTCACAGAGGAGCTCCATCAGTTCATAATATTCCTCGTCTGTACAGTTGCAAAAGACCTGATTGGATATATAAATCAGAGCCATAATAGAACCGCTGTATTTAAATTCAATGCTGTCAGATTCCATACAGCCAAGGTATGCGATGAAGTTTGCCTCATCCTCGCGCATGTATCCGCTTAAATGTGATAATTCATGACAGATTGTAAAAGGCTTTTCCATATCAGTGATATCATCATTATAATTTGCCTCTATTGTAAAAGGGGAATAAATTCCGCTTATGTTCTGATATGACATTAACGGTGAGCATATAATTGCTTTGGCGTTAGGGTAGTAGTCAGACAGACACGGGTATTTAATTGAAAGCTCTTCCATTGCAATGGAAGCGGTGGCAGACAGATTTATATTATCTGTAGTAAAAATTCCCTCGTCTGTCGTGGATATTTTGGTGCTGTATTTATTAACATCTTCAATTAAAATTCGGCACAGAGCTTTCAAATCCCCGGTACTGTGTTCTTTAATTTCAATATCGGCACTGGTTGAAAAAGGAATTCTGTAATAATTTACTCCGCATGTAAGAGAGTAAACCATTAGAAAAATTAAAACCATGCACACAAGATTTAAAAGGTATTTTTTCAAATGATAGAAAAAATAGAAGCGGTTGCTCTTGGAATGATATTTGCATAATAGCACAATGAGCTTTATTATGCAGAATATAAGCAGACATATCAGTCCGGTAATCATTAACTCAAATAACGAAAACGGCACAGCAGAACAGACAAATCCCAGAGTACGCACAAAATATGGATATAAATTATCGGAATATGTTGTTGCGAAAGCAGTGCTGTTCCGATACAGAATATTAAAAATTACAAGTATAAGTGTTAGTGAAATAATTGTAATTAAATAGCATTTGTAATTAATGAATTTTAATTCGATTTTATTGGTTTTATCCGATTTCATATTGTGTTTTCCTGACTTTCCCTGCTGTATAAAACAACAGTGTCTGTAATTGTAAATCCACATTTTCCATACAATTTCAAGGCGGCATGATTATGCCCTGAAACCTGCAGCTGTATTTTCTTGTCCGAATTAACCAAATCCCACAAAACATCAGAAATAATTTCCGAACCATAACCTCTGTTTCTGTATTCAGGCTCAACATATACATTATAAATGTTGATTATACTTGTCTCGTCACATATTGAGCAGCTTCCTATAAAATCATTTCCCAAATAGTAATAATAGGTTGAAGCTTCTTCGTCAAATTCTGCTTCAAGTAATGTGGTGGTTTCCGGAATAAAATTGTTGCGGTCGAATTCCATAAGGTGTTCACAGTCCATAACGGGATAGCCCAAAGAATATGAACATTCACTAAATCCATTATATGTGTTTTTGCCGGAAAAAACAATCTTTCGGGGATTGAATTCTCTGTTAAATTCTTCCAGCATTTTTCTGAAAATACCTCTTTGCCTTCTGCCCGGAATAACAGCACCAATTATTTCATAAGAAGCTTCATCAAAAATACTTGAAGCCAGAAATCCTACAGGAGTACCATTATCCGTGGCAAGAATAAAACAGTCAAAGTCCTGCAGAGTCATTTCATCTAATTCATAAATAGTTTCATTGTTATCTTTACAGCTAATAACAATACTATTAATATCGATGTATAATCCATTATCAGATTTGTTGTAAGAAAAATATTTCATAAATAAAAAAACGCTCTTTTTTTAGTTGACAAATTTGAATTCCTATAGTATATTATCACTTGTGGTTGATATAAGCAACTGATTTAAGCGCGAGTGGCTCAGTGGTGGAGCGTCTCCTTGCCAAGGAGAAGGTCGCCGGTTCGATCCCCGTCTCGCGCTCTGAACAAGAAAAGGTAATACCCAAAGGGTATTGCCTTTTTCTTGTTTCGAGCCCGGGATTGGGCTCGAAGGGTTCGTTCTCCGCTCCGCTTCGGTTGGCGCAAAGTTTGTGTTTCTACATTTTGTATCCGGTTGTAATCATGCTGACGTCCGGTTGTCGTCAGGTGGATACAGATTTGCAGACAGATAAAAAGTAGCGGAGACCGCTTTATAACGGTTTCCGCATCTTTTATATTAATTTACATCAATTACGTTTTATTGGATTATTTATATACGGATAATTTATCCGGTGTAATTTCCATTATATTATGTCTGTATACAAGAATACGATAATTCTCATATTCATAAGATTTTACCGGCATTACATATGTTGATGATGCAAGATAGTCATAATATTCACGCTCGGTAAGAAGCAGGAAGTAATTATCATAGCTGTTATCTGTGTACCAGTTAATATTGGTCTGATACATTCTTGGTGCTGCACCCTTATCATCCACTCGGATACATCTGACCTTCACATCTGAGTCAGTGAGCAATGTAACGATATTGGCGTTCCAAAAGGTTGCATATCCGTATTCAAGCTCTTTTTCTTCCAAGAAATCACAAATCCCCTCCATTCCGTTGTCAGGCTTGTTTTTGCCTGTGATTGAAGGCAGTACAACAGCTGATACGGTAGTGATGCACACAATTATTAACGGGATTATCGCAATAGCTGAAAGTCTTGCATAAGGTTTGTTTATGTACAGCCATCTGATAAACATAATGCACAGAATAACAGAGGTCGCTAACATCGGAGATAATCTCCAGCAGGCTGTGTTAAGCTTGCCAAAAGTCCATGCGAGCATTAAAAGCAGACTTAAAATAGTATGTGTAAGAATCATAATGCGATATGGTAATTCCTTAAACTGCCTGTACATGAATAACATAACAATAGGGATTAACAACACAATTAATATAAAAATAATCTTAATTAATTCCAAAATGCCCTTGAAAGAGAACATAACAACATCTGTTTCAGGCTGTATACCGAATAATTTGAATATACCAGGCATAAATGAAATAAAATTATCTGCCCACCCACTTGAATCTGAATAGCCGGAATAGCCTGTCTGATATCCGGCGGTTACTCCACGGTTAATGATTACGGACAGAAGAAGCCCGATTATCATGGAAAGAAGCATAACACTTATCAAAACTCCGGGCTTAATATTTTCCCTTGAAAAAAATTTTGTCTTAAAATTGAAAAATCTTTCTGCAAAAACAGCTGCCATAACAGGAATAACATATATGGTCAGGGCCTGTGAACCATTGGTTGAGCATAGGATTGTCCATATGGAAAGAATAATAATATGTCTTAATTTTGGCTGTTCGCTTTTGAGAATATTATTAACCAGCGCTAGTCCAAGCATGAGGAAAAGTACTCCAAGGCTGTAATAAATTATGTGACACCAGAAAATCTCTCTGAGCTTCTTACTGGCAGACAGAATTATTAATACAGCAGCCACTGTAATTGAGCACCATTTGTAACTGAAATTCATTGAACGGCACAGATATATAAGTGCACCGGTAAAAGCAAGTGCAAATAAAGCCATTCCTATAAGCTGTGCTTTAATTCCCACACCGAATATGGCGACAAACGGAGCCATAAGCAGCTGACCGCCAAATGGCAGAAGGCATGCATATTTAAAATCGGGATTGATAAGTGCTTTTCCATCAATAACCGCCTCTGCCCATGTTATTGTGTCGGTACAGTCAGAATGATATTCTCCTCTGGAAACTACAATGATGTAATACATGATGAACATAAAAGCAGCTATACCGCTTAAAAGTGTAAGCAGTTTAAAAATGCATGTGAAAATATATTTAGGTGATACCAATGAATTATTTTTGTTCATGGTATTCCTCCTCGGTATTAACATTCCAGATATTTGATTTATCATTTATATTGTTAATAATGTTTTTGGCTGTTTCAAAAGAAGTAACCATGGAATGATCCATATTATTATATCTGTGCTGTCCGTTTCTGCCTACACAGTAGAGATTATTAAATTTATTCAGATACTCAATAAGTGTATCAATTTCTGAATAGGTATCAAAATAAGCAGGATATGCTTTCTTTACCTTCTCTCTGTGTGCGTCGAGAATTTCGTCTGCCGAAGAAATAATACCCATTTGAATAAGCTCGTTGGCTGCAAATGCAATACATTCTTCATCCGTCATAGAATAGAAATCATCACCTTCATTGCAGAAATATTCAAGACCAATCCAAACCTTATCATCAATATCTTTTACAAGGTAAGGTGACCAGTTGTTAAAAATCTGGATTCTTCCAAGCTTAACACCTACATCCTGAACATAAATCCAACAGTCCGGAACAATGTTGTTAATTGTCTTAAATTTAGTCTGATTCTTAAGGTTAAGTTTATTAAGAAGGACACCGACAGTAACGAAATCTCTATATGGAAGTCCTTTTGCAATGCTGTCGATATTAGCCGGAACATTCTTCATGCCTGCAACCAAATCTTTAAGAGGCATTGAAGAAATGAAAATATCTCCTGCGAGTTCAATCTCCTTGCCGTCCTGAACATATGTGATACTCTCGATAGCATTGTCAGCATTATTATTAATAGAAACAACTTTGGCATTTTTGATTATTGTGCCACCCATTTCCTCAACTCGTAAGGCAACGGTTTCCCATAACTGACCCGGACCAAATTTTGGATAGTAGAATCTCTCTATAAGCGAGGTTTCTACTTTTTTGCTGGAATTCTTTTTCTTAAAAAGCTTAGAAAAAACATCCTTAATTATGGCTCTTATTGATAAGCCCTTTACACGCTGGGAGCCCCAGTCGGACGAAATTTCTCTTGGATGTCTTCCCCATAACTTCTCGGTGTAGCCCTCAAAAAACATTGAATACAGCTTGCGTCCGAATCTGTTTATATAAAAGTTCTCAAGTGAGCTTTCTTCTTTCTTAAAAATTGAAGCCTTGATATAACTGAAGCCGGCAGCAATAGTAGTGAAGAAGCCCATATTCTTGATTGTTTCCCATTTAAGGCTTACAGGATAATCAAAGAATTTCTTCTTATAATATATTCTTGAAACTCTGTCGCGGATAAGCATAACCTTGTCTTCAGTCTCCGGGTCAGGACCGTCTGCAACTAATTCCTTTTCTCTGCCAAGAAGTTTGTCATCATATGCATCTGAACCTTGTGTAGGCATGATTTTGGCCCACCATTCCATAACCTCGTCATCCTTAGAGAAAAAACGGTGACCACCGATATCCATACGGTTTCCATTATATCGTACGGTTCTTGAAATACCGCCGATTTCATTGGTCTCCTCAAGAATAATTACCTCAAATTCATTATTTCCTTTTTCGAGCAGTTCATAAGCAGCCGTAACTCCGGCAGGTCCTGCACCAATAATAATAACCTTTTTCATGTAAGTTTCTCCTACTCTTATCAAATATTTCTGTATAAAATCAGTTTTCTGGCAAGAAAATTCCAGATTAGTACTATTACAGCAACAATAATCTTGGAAATCATAAAATACAGTCCCCAGACATCGGTAAATAAGTACATAAACAATTCAGTTAAACCAAGTCCAATAAGTCCTATAATTCCGTAGAAAACAAATTCAAGCTTTCCATTTATACTGCTTTTCTGAAAAACAAGAAGTTTGGACATTACATAATTAGCAATCAGTCCGACAATAAAGGCAAAAATTGCTGCGATAAGATAATTTAATCCCAATAACTCCAACAGAAATAAAATTCCTGCATCTGCAAGGAATGCCACGCCACCAACAAATACATATCTGAAAAACTGGATAAAGCCATTGTCGGTTGGAGTTATAAATATATTTTTAAAATCCAGTTTGCCTAATAGTTTAAAAAATTCCTTCATGTTGTCCTCTAATAGAAAAATTATATCAATTAATTATACATAAATTCAGCATGAGTTTCAAGAAAAAAGAACAATAATATAGTGCATTGCGGCTCGTTTTGTTATATAATTATGAAAAATCAAGTTTTTTTAACCGGAAGGGATGCGATAAAATATGAGAAAAATAAGCAGGTTTGCAGCACTGGTAATGGCGTTAATGATGATATGCACATGTCTGTGCGGATGCAGTGCGCTGATGTTTGCAGTTGCGGTTGATGGAATTAATAGTGTTATAGGAGAAGAAGGAACTACCGGTATTGAGACTACAACTGAATATGTAACGGAAGAACTGTCAACATCTGAAGGGGATGCCGAACCGGAAAAACCACTGTCAAAGGCTACGGTTCTTATATATATGAATGGTTCCGATTTGGAAACTGACGAAGGGCAGGCAACAGAGGATATCACGGAAATGCTTGCGGCTTCATACAGTGAAGATGTTAATATACTGATTCAGACAATGGGAACTTTGCTGTGGGATGACAGATATGATATATCATACGATGAGACGCAACGCTTTCGAGTAACAGAGGATGATATTGAGCTTGTTGATTCCGGGTTAGGGCAGTTGGACTGTACAATTTCACCTACATTAAGGGGATTCATTGACTGGGGAACTGCTAATTATCCGGCGGAGCGGTATATGCTGATTTTTTGGAATCATGGCGGCGGACCGGTATATGGATTCGGATATGATGAGTATCAGGGGGTGAATGAGTCGCTTACATTGGATGAAATTGTTACTGCACTTGAGTTTGCTGACGTTAAGTTCGATTTTATCGGGATGGACTGCTGTATTATGTCATGTATAGAAGTATGCTATGCATTATATGATTATTGCGATTATACAATTTTATCCGAAGAATTTGAATCATGGCTTGGCTGGTCATACCAAGGCTGGATTAATGCACTTGTAGATAATCCTGATATTGATACCGTTGAGCTTGGTAAAATAATTGTGGATGATATGATTATGGAGAATGAGGCTCAGAGTGAGGTTGAGCCATCAGTTCTTGCGGTGATTGACCAGTCGATGATAAAGGTATTATTTAATGCGTGGACTAATTTTGCATATGCCAATGAACAGACCTTGCTTGATTATAATTTCAGTGTTGAGATAGAGGGTGAATCCAGAGTCCATCCGGGACTTCGCAGTAAGGATGATGAAGAGTATGGAATTGCTGAATATAATATAACGGATATTATGTCTGTTGCACAGAATATTGAATCCAAAGAGGCAGAGGCATTACAGAGGGTGCTTGATGATACGGTGCTGTATTTTGGAACTACTGAAAATGCAAATCATTTTACAGGATTGGCGGTAACTCTGCCATACGGAGATTATGTTTTTTATTCAGAGATGAAAAGAATATATTCCGGCTGTGGTTTTGATGAGGAATATCTTGAATGGCTTTCCAAATTCGTGGCAGCGGATGGAGCTGAAAATTATTTTGATTAAGGGGGCGTGAAAGATAGAGATAATAACGACAAAATATTTAGTTGGATTAAATTTTCACAAAAAAAACCAAACTTTCACATAAAAATTGTGCAAATTATCAAAGCTTTTGTTGAAAAAAAATGTTTTATATAGTAGAATGGATGTATTAAGCAGGTAAGGTGGAGGTATTATATGTTCGGTAAGAAGAAAAAGAAGCAGATTGATGCGGGGGTAATACAGGATAATTCTGTTGACTTGGACATAGCAGCGGATGAAAACGATACGGATAATTCGGTTTTGGACGATGTAAATGCTGATGTTCCGGCTTCGGATTTGGATGTACAAGAGCCTGTTGACACTGTTGAAGAAGAATTTGCTGCTACAATGGAGAATATGGAGACCGTAGAACTTGGACCGGAAGAGTTTGATGAGCTTCAGGAAACCGTATTTGATGATACGCTGAGTAACGAAGATAATTCAGAATCCGACACAACTCCTAATAATAAGAAGAGCAGAAAAGAGAAAAAGTCCAAAAAGGTTAAAGAGCCTAAACCTAAGAAGGCGAAGAAATCCAAGGGCGGAAAGTCGGAGGACGCAGCTGCAGAGCCTGAAAAGGTTGCGAGAATTAAGAAAGCAAAGAAACCAAAAACGGTAAAGAAGCCAACGGAAACGACTGGTGAAGAGGGAGTTAAGAAGCCTAAGAAATCATTTGGTAGTGTTCTTAAGGGGGTTAAGGACAATATAATAGGAAATTTTAAGCCGGATAATTCGCTGCCTATGGTAGAAGCTAAGGATGATAAACTTAAATTTCCATTCATGTTTAAGATCCTTATTATAACAGTTGCACCGATGGTACTTTTCTTTGTTATATCTATTATCCTTACAAGATTTTATATTAAGGATACAATTGAGCAGGATCGTGAGGTAACACTTAAGACCGCAGTTTCAGCAGTTAAGAGTTCATATGATTATGCATATGAAGGGGATTATACAATTGATATTTCAAATCGTTTTATGAAGGGAACTACCATCCTTTCAAGCAATCAGCAGATTCTTGATAAACTCAAGGAAGAAACCGGTGTTGTTTCCGCAATCTGTTATAGAAGCACCAGAAAGATTACATCCATTCTTGATAAGGATGGTGACCGAATTGTTGGAACCAGTGAATCAGATGAGATATATGAGAAGATACGCGAGGGCAAAAATTATTTTGGCGTTGTAGTAATTGAGGGTGTTGCATATGATGGTTATTATGAGCCGCTTAAGAATTCTGACGGTTCTACTGTAGGTATGGTTTTTGCCGGACTTGACAGAGAGTCAACGGATAAATCAATTAATCAGAAAATATTACAGTCAGTACTTATTTTCTCAGCTATTTTTGTATTGGGACTTATTCTTGTTCCTATTGTATCATTGGGTATTTCTAATGCATTGAAGAGAATTAATAACATTATTTTGATCCTTTCAACGGGAGACTTAACAATAAAATTCAATACTCAGGATTTGAATCGTACTGATGAAGTTGGTAGTATTGCAAGAGCAACGGCTAAGCTTCGTGACAGTTTTAAGGTGGTTCTTGGAGATATTGAAAATACAGTTTCCACAGTTAAGGAAGCCGCAGGCAATGTTGATATGATGTCAAGCCAGTCAAGCAGAACTGTTGAGGATGTCGGACACGCAGTTGAAGAAATTGCAATGGGTGCAACATCACAGGCTGCGGATACCCAGACAGCATCAGAGCACGTTGATAACATGGGCAGACTTATTCAGAATATAGTTAAAGAGGTTGAGGTTCTTACTGCTACGTCTAATAAGATGGGAACAGCAGAGGCTAAGGCTCAGGATATTATGAGGGAGCTTGCAGTTACAACTGAAAAGACCAGTAGTGCAGTTGACGAAATCGCTGCACAGACAGAGATTACTAACGTTTCTGCTAAAGAAATCAGCAAAGCAGTTGAACTTATTACAGCAATTGCAAGTCAGACTAATCTTCTTTCACTTAATGCCGCTATTGAGGCAGCCAGAGCAGGTGAGGCAGGAAGAGGCTTTGCGGTAGTCGCATCGGAGATTCAGAAGCTTGCCGACCAGTCAAATCAGTCAGCTGTTAAGATTCAGAATATCATTGAAGAACTTGCAGCACAGTCCAATAAGACAGTGATTATTATGAAGGAAGTTCGTAATGCCGTAACAGAGCAGGAGAATAAGCTTAATGAGACAAAGTCTATCTTTGGTGAAGTTAGAGAAGGTGTATTAAGTTCTCTTAATGAAATTGACAGTATCAGCGGTAAGAGTGTTGACCTGTCACAGAGAAAAGAAAGAATGCTTGAGATTATCGAAGGACTTTCTGCTATTTCAGAAGAGAATGCAGCAAGTACTGAGGAGACAATGGCTTCTACAGAAGAACTTACCTCAATGATGATGGAGTTGGAAAGTTCAGCTACTCGCCTTAATGAAATGGCAAATATGCTTGAAGCGGACGTTAAGAAGTTCAAAATTTAATTAACAAGATAATTAAAGCTATGGGCAGAAAGGTGCCCATAGCTTTTTGTGAATTCTTTTACTTGTAAATGATGGGGATTTTGAGTATAATGTTTAAATGCAAAAAAACAAAGAGGATTCATGCAGCTGAATCCTCTTGTCAGGAGATAGAAACTATTGCTATGACATAAATGTAATGCTCAGTTACATCTACTGTCTTTTGGTAATTTAATGATACATTAAATACTCAGTTATGTAAAACAAGACATTTTCACTGAAATGGTGAATTAAATTCAACATTGGAGGCAGCATGACTCTTTTTTCGTATAAAGTATTTCTTACAACAGTTGAACAGATGAATTTCAGAAAAGCGGCAGATATACTTAATCTGACTCCTTCTGCTGTAAGTCATTGTATAAGTAATATGGAGGAGGAGCTTGGATTCCTTCTGTTTATCCGTAAGAAAAATAAAATATCACTTACCTCTAATGCAGAAATATTGCTTCAGTATGTACGCCAACTGTTGAAATCAGAGGATATTATTAATCAGGCAATTGATGAGATTAAGGGTTTGCAGCGTGGAATAGTCAGACTGGGTTGTTTTAACAGTGTATGTACCAAATGGATTCCGGGGCTTATTAAAGAATTCAAAGATGAATATCCGGGTATTGAGGTTGAAATTTATCAGGGTACCTATAATGATATTGCAGTATGGCTTGATAAAGGAGATATTGATATAGGATTTTTGTCTGTTTCAAGTGCCGGGAATATTCCTATCAGACCATTATACAAGGATCAGCTTATGGCAGTTACACCGAAGGGGTTTTATTCTGAGGGTAAGAATATGGTTACTATTAAGGAACTTTCCAATTGCCGGTTCGTTCAGCCTATGGAGAACTGCGATGCAGATAGTCAGAATTTGTTTAAGGAATGCGGATATAATGCTAAATCACTTTGTCATGTTATAGATGATTTGTCGATTCTTACAATGGTTGAAGCAGGTTTTGGAGTCTGTATTCTTCCTAAGATGGTTGTGGACTGCTTTAATGTTAATGTCGATGTGTATCCGGTAGAACCGGAAACCTATAGGGAGATTGGAGTTTCGTGTTATGATCCATCCATGTCTGTTCCTGCGGTACTGAAACTCTATCAATTAATTTTACAAAAATTTACACAAATTTAAAAAAAACTATTGACAAATTAAAAAACATCCAGTATACTTTTATTTGCGTTGTGAACAACACGTACAATGGTATGCATTATAAGCGCGAGTGGCTCAGTGGTGGAGCGTCTCCTTGCCAAGGAGAAGGTCGCGGGTTCGATCCCCGTCTCGCGCTCTGAACAAGAAAAGGTAATACCCAATGGGTATTGCCTTTTTATTGTTTCGAGCCCAATCCCGGGCTCGAGGGGTTCGTTCTTCGCTCCGCTTCGGTCGAGCGCTTCTGGAACCCTTGTGATAATCACAGTGTTTTTATTGGAGAATTAATATTTTTCACGATGATTTGTTATTATCGGAAGAGTCGGCTTAATATTACCTTGTGTAATACGCACACTGTCAGGAACCTTCATACAGCCCTTGTGATGCAGAATATTACACACATAATCCTGCTCACAAGTAAGAGGAGTATCAAAAGACATTCCGTATAGTGCGGAGCCTGTGAATGAGTCGGTGGAATGAATATCAGAGCCGGCAGTCATAAAAATATTATGTTCACGGCAGTACAGCTCTGCATTATTATTCTGCCATTGCGGGTTGCCTGAATTATATGCTTCCATTGCATCACAGGTATCCGGATTAAGTCTTATGGTGCTAAGATAGCTTCGTTCCCTGAAAGGGTGTGCCTGAATTACAAGACCGCCATCCTGCCTGATGACGTCATATTGTCTGGTTCTGCTGTAGGAAAGAATGTCCGGATGGTTCATTAACCATTCTTTATCAAGTCCGTATATGAGAAATTCGTCTCCGTTGAAATTGGATTCCCATCCGAAAAAAACAGGAAAGTTAATGGCATCTCCGGTAGCCTTTGCGGCTTCGTAGCCTTTACAGAATTCATTAACCATTCGCTCCCAGTCATTAGGATATTTTGGAACAGCGCAGTTTCCGTTAAAAAAATGGTCTGTTACAAATATTCCGTCAAATCCCTGTGATTTATAAAAAGCAGGATATTCAGCTGCATTTGATACAGCACAGGCACTTCCTTCACGGGTGTGTAAATGAGTTTCATAATGATACATTGTAATACATCTCTTTCGATTATTTTAAAAGTGTTTATATTATAGCACAAGTGATAAAAAAATGCTGTAAATCTTTAGAAAAATATGATAAAATAGTGTGCGAAAGGTTTTTTGCTATGAGTAACAAACATATATTTAATGCTTCCATACTTAAATGCATTGCTGTATTTACCATGCTTATTGACCACATTGGAATTATGCTTGCAGGAACAGGAGTGAATATGGTTGTGTATTCAATTCTGCGATGTGTAGGCAGACTTGCCTTTCCGCTTTTCTGCTTTTTGCTTGTAGAAGGATTTGTGCATACACGATCATGTGGAAAATATATACTTAGAATTTTTTTGTTTGCAATTTTATCAGAAATACCTTACGACTTATTGAATTTTGGAAATTTTATTAATTTAACCCATAATAACATTCTTTTTACATTTACAATTGCAATCGGAATGCTTTTCCTTCTTTCAAAGTGTGTGGGAAAGGGAACTAAAGGAATTGTAGCTGCAATTATTATTGTAACTGTTTTTGCCGGGTTATCAGTATGCTTTAGGACTGAATATTCATGGAGATGTATTTTTATTGTGGCGTTTTTCTATATTGCACGCAGTAATTTTATGATGAGAAATATATCAGTAGCCGCAATATTGCTTATTGATACTTCATGGGTTGGATTAATGGCATTGTTCGCGCTTATACCGATTAACGGATATAATGGAGAGAAGGGAAAATTTCCTAAATGGATTGGATATGCATTTTATCCAATACATATACTTATATTGTGGAGTGTGGACAGATTTATTTTATGATTAACGAGGGTTTTTATGGCGAATATTCTTGATTATCTTGACTGGCGTGGCGATATACCAATGACTGAGGATACTTTTAATGAAATTGACGGACTGATTTTATCACAGTTTGTGTATCTTTCTTATGAGGGTATTATACCCAAAGATCTGAACAGAACCATAACAATTGAGGAAGCAGGGCGCAGGTATTTCAAACGTAAGCGCAGGAGTGAAGAGGAAGAGTCATTAACCTTGCAGATTAATAATTGTAGTGAGGTTGTAAGACGGATGTACCGAACTGAAAGATTTCGCAAATTACAGGTTTGTGGTTTTGTGGAACAGTTTGATCCGGCAACAGCCAAACAGTTTGCTGCTGTTGCAGTGAAAATATCAGATGAATGTGTGTTTATTGTTTTCAGAGGAACAGATGATTCTCTTGCAGGCTGGGAGGAGGATTTTAAGCTGTGCTATATGGTTCCGGTGGAGTCGCAGCTGGCAGCTAAATCATATCTTCAGATTTTGTGTGAAGAATGGAATGGAAGAATTATGCTTGGCGGACATTCCAAAGGTGGAAATTTATCCATTTATGCCGCAATGTGTCTATGTGATGAATATAGGGAGCGCATTGCAAGAATCTATAATTATGATGGCCCGGGTTTTCTTCCTTCTGTAGTTGAGAGTGAAGATTATCTGAAGATTCTTCCGCTAATTTCATCATACCTTCCTCAAGCCTCAATGGTTGGTATGATAATGTATAATGAAAGCCGGTGCGAAATTGTAAAGAGTGTTGAGAAGGGCTTTTTTCAACATAAAGCAGTTTCATGGGAAGTGTGTGGCCCGCATTTTGTTAATGCGGAACGGTTTGATAAGACCAGCGTATGGTTTAATAAGGCGTGCAAAAAATGGGTTGAAGAAATTGATGTTGACAAGAGAGAAATATTTATTGACCATGTTTTTCAGTTGCTTAAATCAGCAGAAACAGATACTTTAACAGAGATATCCAATGGTTTGCCAATGGTTATGAATAAAGTAATGCGTTCCTATTCCGATTTGGATAAGGATACCAGAAGAATGCTTAAGGGAATTGTGAAGCAGATGTTAAAGCTGTCAACACAGACAATTAAGGAAAATCACCTGATTGGAAGTAAGAATAATGATACAAAATAATATATTAGAATAAATATCAGAAATTTTGATTTATTTTTTGGGGATAGTGTGGTAAAATTTTCAAGTGTGGGTCTATTTTTATAGTTCTGGAGGCACTAATATGAATAAAATAGATGGTGTGGTTTATGAAGAGATGACCGGACTTCCGTATGCAGAGTTCTTCTATCGTAATGCACCGGAAATTATACTAAACGAATTGAATACACCTGTAATATTATCTTTGGATATAAGTAATTTTAAATATTTTAATGAGATGTATGGCTTTGATATGGGAGACAAGCTTATTAAGAGATGTGTGGACTGGTTTTGTACAGATAATCCTGACTGTGTTCTCGCACATAGAATATATGTGGACCATATTGTTATACTTATTGAAGCCGGCGATATGTCTGAAACAGAATTGGAAATGAGATACGATTTTCTGAATCGTACATTTAGTGATGAAATTAATCGGGAGTATACGGCTGCCAGAATCAGAATCTATGCCGGTGCTTATTTTGTTACAGACAGAGATGAAGAGATTAAGGTGATGATTGATAAATCCCAGTATGCAAGGCGCAGCATCAAGATTAATTATTCAAAGACTATTGCGTTGTATACTGCGGATATGCAGGTTAAGACAAGGACTGAATCAAGTGTAATTCCAATGTTTATGTCCGCTCTTGAGAATGACCGTATAAGGGTATATATACAACCTAAATTTTCAATTGATAACTGTAAGCTTATCGGTGCAGAGGCGTTGTCACGGATTGAAGATGAGAACGGAAACATTGTATCTCCTGGAGTTTATCTGGATATACTTGAGAATACCGGATTAATTACCAGGCTTGATTATTATGTTATTACCAAAATTATAGCACTTCAGAAATTATGGATGGAGCAGGGTGTTGAGATTACTACTATATCAATGAATCTGTCCAGAAAAGATTTCTGGGAAAAGGGATTTATAGAGCGGATTGATGAGGAAATTAAGAAATCCGGTGTTCCTGAGAAGTATTTTGAATTTGAACTCACAGAAACTGCTTTCTGTGATAATTTTCAGGAAATAGTACGCCAATTGGATTTTCTTAGAGCACAGGGCTATAGAATCAGTATGGACGATTTTGGTTCAGGCTATAATTCATTATATATGCTTGGTAAGGTTCCTATTGATATAATTAAGTTTGACAGAGGCTTTGTTTTAAACAGTATTACTGTTGAAGCCGGCAGAAAGATTATGAAGAATCTTGTTAACACTTTCTATGATGTAAATTTTGATGTTATCTGCGAGGGTGTAGAGAGTGTTGAAGAGGAACAGATTATATATGAATGTGGATGTAACGCTGTTCAGGGATATTTACATGATAAGCCATTACCGAGCAGTGTGTTTGCAGACAAATATTTAAAAATGGGTATAACCTAAGTTAGGAGGAATTGATTATGGCAAGAGGCGGAGGCGGCGGAGGCCGTTCAGGCGGAGGACACAGCAGTGGGGGCGGAATGCGTTCAAGCTCCAGTCACAGAAGCGGTGGAAGCAGAGGAGGATTCTCCGGAGGAAGCCGTGGAGGTTTTTCAGGAGGAAGCCGAGGAGGATATGGCGGAGGACCAAGACCTGGAGGACCAAGACCGGGCGGATATTATGGCAGACCACCACATCACGGACCACATCATTATGGACCGGGACCATATCGCAGAAGAAGCAGCGGATGTGGCTCTCTGGCAGCATTGATAATTGTTATTCTTATTATTACTTTTGCTTTTGCACGCTCAATATTTATTGCAAGCTGCAGTATGCTTGGAGGCTGTGTGGGTGGAAGTATGGTTAATATAAGCGGAACACAGAGTACCAAGGAAAGAGAGAAATTAGACAGAGGTTTGGTTAATTTCAGTAACGAGTGGTATACTGACGAGCTGGGCTGGATTGAATTCGAGGGCGATTTGATTAGCGGAATGGAACATTTCTATGATGAAACCGGAATTCAGCCTTATCTGTATCTTGTTAATTCTAACGGTACAATGTCTGCTGACCAGATGAATGAATTTGCACACAGTACATACGATGAGCTGTTTACTGATGAAGGACATATGCTTGTATGTTATTTCTCATGTGCCAATGATGAATCCTGGATTGTTGAGGGAGATTTGTATCTGGTAACAGGTCAGGCAACAGAGCTGATTATGGATGATGAGGCTCAGAAAATTTTCTGGAGCACATATGATTATTATTACGAGGATGCAAACCTTAGTATTGAGGAGTTTTATGGTAAGACCTTTAGTACAGCCGGTGATAAAATTATGGCAGGACCAATTCCATGGAGAAATGTAATCATAGTTGTTGTAGTGGTTATTGGTGTTATAGTAGTAATAGTTATTTTTGTTAACTGGTGGAAAGCCAGAACAAAACAGAAGAACAAGGAGCAGGAAGACCTCGAAAGAATGTTGGATAAGCCTTTGGAGACCTTCGGTGACCAGTCACTGAATGATTTGAAGGATAAATATGATGATAAATAATAATTGACTTGAATGAATAAGGACAGGCAGGATAGGAGCATACAATGGCAGAGGATAACAGATTAACCGTGAAGGAAGTATTAATTACGGCTGGCAAAAGGTTTTTGATATTACTTAAATGGTTGTTGATTGGACTTGCTATAGGAGTGATTGTAGGTGCAATCAGTACGGCTTTCTCATTCTGCCTGTCTCATGTTACAGAGCTGAGAGGCAGATACCCGTATATTGTATATGGGTTGCCTGTCGCTGGACTTGTAATTGTTGGATTGTATAAGCTTGCATTTAAAGATAAGGATTTAGGTACTAATGGCATAATAATATCCATATGGAGTGAACCGGATGTTCCGGTCAAACTGGCACCGCTTATTTTTGTAAGTACTGCGCTTACACATCTCTTTGGCGGTTCGGCAGGCCGAGAGGGTGCGGCGTTGCAATTAGGCGGAAGTCTGGGATGTTTTTTCGGAAGAATTTTCAGAGTAAATAAATATGACAGAAAAATAATACTCATGACGGGTATGAGTGCAGCATTTGCAGCGTTATTCGGAACACCTATGGCTGCAGCTGTTTTTTCGCTTGAAGCAGCGACGGTTGGTTCAATGTATGTAGCGTCACTCCTTCCGTGTGTTATTGCAGCTATCGTGGCATGCCGGTTTTCAGCGTCACTTGGCATTTCACCTGAGAGCTTTCCGGTATCTGACATTCCGGAGTTTGGTCCTGTAAGTGGATTAAAAATTATATTCTTAGCTGTGTTAGCAGGGCTTCTTAGTATACTGTTTTGTTTTATGATGAAATATGTTAAAGTATATTTAGGGAAATGGATTAAAAATCCTTTTCTGCGTGTGCTTGCAGCGGCAGCAGTTTTTCTGTTGATTACGGGTCTTATTGGCGGAAATGATTATTATGGTGCAGGAATTCCCGTAATTGAGAGAGCGGTAACAGAAGGCGAGGCAGTTCCATATGCTTTTATACTTAAAATGTTTTTGACTGCTCTTATTTTAGGCGCAGGCTTCAAAGGCGGAGAAATTGTTCCTTCATTCTATGTGGGTGCAACATTTGGATGTGTCTTCGGACATATTATGGGGATTTCACCTGAGTTGTGTGCGGCAATGGGAATGACAGCGATGTTCTGTGGTATTACCAACTGTCCTATAACCTCCATGCTGATAAGCTTTGAATTATTTGGTTTTGAATGCGTACCATATATTGTACTTACTGTAGCAGTAAGCTTTGTGGCATCAGGATATTCAGGTATTTATTCTGCACAGCGTTTTATGTATTCAAAATACAGTCCGAGATTCAAGAATGTAGACGAACGGGGTTCAGAATAATATAATAATACTGATAATTAACTAAAATTACATGCCTTATGGCAGATTGGAGATTGAAATGAGTAATATAATTTTGACTGGTGACAGACCCACCGGCAGACTTCATGTTGGACATTATGCAGGGTCTTTGAAGAGAAGAATAGAGCTTCAGAATTCAGGAAAATATGATGATGTTTATGTAATGATTGCTGATGCACAGGCACTTACGGACAATGCAGACAGACCTGAAAAGGTACGTCAGAATATTATTGAGGTTGCATTGGATTATCTGTCATGTGGACTTGACCCTAAGATTTCAACTTTATTTATACAGTCAATGGTACCTGAACTGACTGAGCTTACATTCTATTATTCGAACCTTGTAACACTTGCGAGATTACAGCGTAATCCTACAGTTAAGACAGAGATTGAACTTCGTAAGTTTGAAGGAAGTATACCTGTAGGTTTTCTCACCTATCCTATCAGTCAGGCTGCTGACATTACAGCTTTTAAAGCTACCTGTGTTCCGGTAGGTGAAGATCAGAAGCCAATGCTTGAACAGACAAGGGAAATTGTCAGAAAATTCAATGATGTATACGGAGAGGTCCTTGTAGAACCTGAGATTCTCCTTCCTGATAATAAGGCATGCTTACGACTTCCGGGAACAGATGGAATGGCTAAGATGAGTAAATCCTTAGGTAATTGTATATACCTTGCAGATACAGAAGAGGATGTGCGTAAAAAAGTAATGTCAATGTTTACTGATCCAAACCACCTTCGGGTTGAAGATCCGGGTAAGGTTGAAGGTAATCCTGTATTTATCTATCTTCAGGCATTCAGCAAACCGGAGCATTTTGCGGAGTTCCTCCCGGAATATGCAAATCTTACAGAGCTTGAAGAACATTATACACGCGGTGGATTGGGAGATGTTAAGGTTAAGAAGTTCCTTAATAACGTATTACAGTCAGAGCTTGCACCAATCCGAGAGCGTAGAAAGCAGTGGGAAAAGGATATTCCGGCTGTATATGATA
The DNA here is from genome assembly GCA_045129695.1 of Lachnospiraceae bacterium. Lineage (GTDB taxonomy): Bacteria > Bacillota > Clostridia > Lachnospirales > Lachnospiraceae > Eshraghiella. Next base: position 21,772 of record JBGVJZ010000014.1, read on the forward strand.
TTCTTAAAGCCGGCAGCGAGAAGGCACAGGCTGTTGCTGCAAAGACCTTACATGAGGTAAAGGAAGCCATGAGAATCAATTATTTTGATGATATGGCACTGATTAAAGAACAGGCGGACAAATATAATAATTAAAAGTGATATAAAAAGTATTCTCATAGCAGACAGGTTATTCGCTTGAGAATACTTTTTTATTTGAATGTATACGATGTTCATCGTTTTAATTTAATACTGCAATCCAGGCCGCTTGTATAGGATTTATTACCAAGCTTGATAAGGATGGCAGATGAGTTATCTCCGGTAAGATGATAAGAAGCGTCAAGTGCATCCTGCATAAGCTCCATATAGTCAATATATGTTGCAGAGGCGTTGCATAATATATCAAATACGGAATCAGTGGAGCTGTGATTTTCATCCCATGGATTACTCCATTGGTCGTGCTTCTCATTACATGGATCTTCGGAGTGAGGAATATCATTAATGAGCAGCGGAGATAAAATATCATATCCGAAAACATAATGCTCAATTCCATTAATGGCTTTATATTTGTATTCCTTTGAATCAGTCAGTAAAGCACATTCTATATAGAAGCTGGTAATTGCAGACTTAATAAGTTTGACTGAAATATCAATATCATAAGTATTAAGAATAGCCGTGTGCAGAAGACCGGCGATTACATTTTTCTGATAATAGGATAAATCAATTCTGGCAGAATGTGAAAAATCTGCCTGCCTGAGTTTTTTGTAATCCCATAAAATCTCACGGTCTATATCTGTTTCGAGTCCGTAATGCTTTCCCATGGTTTTGTTCGAGGTTGATGTACCTACGCGACTGTATACATAAGGGTGCATATTGGTATCCAGGATATAATGTCCCATAAAGCCGTGGATGTATGCACATGCAGTTTCGTAAGCTTTTTTGCCATGAATATCTGACATATATTTAATCATTTCCTGAAAAAAACGGTTAGTGTTTTCTTTATGCATCTTGCTTGCTATGTTAACCTTTTTGCCAAGCATGGTGGGCAGAAAATAGAAAAAAATATCAGGTCCCTGCAGTCCAAGAGAAAAAGAATTACGATTATTCTTAATAATATTTTTAAGTTCTTTGTTATTTAATGCTTTATATGATTTAACACCAAATAAATAGTGGGTTACAAAACCGGGCATAATAAAATCTCCTTTGGTACTTTATACTAACAGTATAACCGAAAAAAATTTTTTGTAAACTGTAGGGGTTGAAATTTTACCGTTCAGATGATAGAATTGAGCCCGTGTATTAATTGAATGGAGAGAAAAATAATGAAATATAAGGTTTTAGCATTTGATATAGATGGAACATTAACTAATTCACAGAAGCAGATTGAGGAAAGTACCAGAGAGGCAATACGCAAGGCGGCAGAACAGGGCTGTACGATAGCAATTGCCACCGGAAGACCTATACAGGGGGTGCGTGATTTCGCTAATGAGCTTAATTTTCAGAAAATTAAAGGCTATGTGATATCACTTAACGGTGGGCTTGTTATGTCGTGGCAGGATGGAAAGATTATTCAGGAAAAGAAAATTCCTGTGAAATTCAACAGCAGAATCTGTGACTTGGCAAAAGAGCATGGTGTAACAATTCTTACCTACGAGGGAGATGATGTTATTACTGAAAAACCTGATGATGAATATGTGCAGTTTGAGACAAGAATCAATAAAATTAATGCCAGAAAAGTAGATAATCTTAAAGAATATCTTAAATTTAGTGTACCTAAATTTATTATGGTAGCGGATGGAGATATCCTTGCAGAGGTGGAAAAGAAGGTTAAGCCCTTACTTGAGAAAGATTTGGATGTATACCGTTCAGAACCGTTTTTTTTGGAAATCCTTCCAAAGGGAATTAATAAAGCCAATGCACTTGAGACACTGTTACAGGAGGTCGGAGCTGCCAGAGAAGAATTAATGGCTTTTGGTGACGGATATAATGACATTTCAATGATTGAATATGCCGGAATGGGCGTAGCTATGGCAAACGGGAACGAACAGATTAAAGAAAAGGCTGATTACATTGCACCTTCTAATGATGAGGGTGGAATTGCCCATGTCCTTGAAAAATTCGTGCTGGACTAGAACACTTTAATGTGTTAAAATCTTAATCAGGTAAAGTGAAAGATAATTATTAGATTATTATGGAATATCAGAGGTAGAGTTGATGGGTAAAGAAATCAAAACAGGGGAAATTGATCACCTTTTTGAGGCTGTTTTAAGCCTGAGAAATATAGAAGAGTGTTATGCATTTTTTGAGGATTTGTGTACGGTTAATGAGCTTGTTTCAATGTCACAGAGATATGAGGTTGCCAAGATGTTAAGAGAGAATAACACCTATCTGGATATTGCGGCTAAGACAGGTGCAAGTACAGCAACTATAAGCAGGGTTAACCGAACACTTAATTATGGCTGCGATGGTTATGAAATGGTATTTAAACGTGTAGATGAGAAGAACGGTGCATTCAATGATTAGGTTGAATACACCGTTCTTATTATTCAGCAGTTTCTTTTTTAGCAGTTTCTTTTTTAGCAGTCTCTTTTTTAGCGGACTCCTTTTTGGCAGCAACCTCCTTTTTGGCAGCCTCCTTTTTGGCAGCTTCTTCTTTTCTGAGTGTTTCTTCATCTGTCTTTATTTTATCTATCAGATTTCCAATGACCTGTTTTTTAAGAAAGACATCATAGCTTAACATACAGATTAATGAGAATAACTGTAGAAAGTCCCTGTCTATGGGGTTCTCAATATTGGTAAACGCTTCCTGACAGGCTTCGGTCTTTTTGGCAATATTTTCGCTTACATACTTGAATTCTTCTTTTACGACACGATAGCTTTCTTTGTAGATTTCTTCCATATTTATTTCAGAAGATTTGGCATCCGGACCAAAAAAACGCTCTGTCAAAGGATTTAAAATGTTCTGAATATCATTGATTGAAAGAATATTCTTAAGGTAGTAAATAAAAAGAAGCACAATCATGTGGTCCTTGGAATACTTTTTCTTAACAGGAGCAGGAAGAAGGTTATCCTTGGCATAATTGTTAATCATGGTCTTTGTAAGAATCTTGTCGTCGGCATGACGCTTGGAATTAGACAGATTGGTACTCATAAAAGTAGTTACCTGATCCATGTATAAATCAATGTTGGGAAAATCCTCCGGACGTATATGGTCAAGATGTGATAATGACTGAACTAAATCGGATAAATAATCATTTGGGGGTGTTGTCATGGTGGGCACCTTCCTTTTTTAATATTTATACTTTATTATATAGTATTGTAAACTATATGACAAGAAAAAAATATTCGTGACATTTGGCAAAATATGATATATAATGTTTCTTGGTAATTAAATTACTTACTTTATTATGTGTGGAGGTACAATAAATGGGTATTATTGCAAGATTTAAGGACATTATGTCAGCTAATATCAATGCATTGCTTGATAAGGCTGAGGATCCTGAGAAGATGATTGATCAGTACATGAGAAATCTTGAGAGTGATTTGGGTAAGGTTAAGGCTGAGACTGCAGCTGTTATGGCTGATGAAGCGAGAGCTAAGAGAGACCTTGATAATTGTCAGGCAGAGATTGATAAATTACAGGCATATGCTGAGAAGGCAGTTAAATCAGGAAATGATGATGACGCAAGACAGTTCCTTACCAAGAAACAGCAGCTTGCTACTCAGTTGAATTCATATCAGCAGACTTATGTTATTGCAGCAGATAATGCAGCTAAGATGAGACAGATGCATGATAAGCTTGTTAATGATATCAGTGAATTGAGCGTTAAGCGTGATACAATAAAAGCTAAGATGAAGGTTGCTAAGGCGCAGCAGACAGTAAATAAAATTGGTGCCAATATGACAGGTGCTGACAAGAATCTTTCAGCGTTTGCCAAGATGGAAGCTAAGGCGGACAGAATGCTTGATGAGGCTAACGCAATGGCAGATTTGAATTCATCAGGTTTTGATAATTCGATGGAAGAGCTTGAGAGAAAATACCAGACAGTTGCTTCACCTGAAGTTGATGATGAACTTGCAGCTTTGAAGGCTAAGATGGGAATGTAATTATGTACATCAGAAAGGAGTTTCGCAAGCGGAACTCCTTTTGATTTTAATGCTTAATACATGGAGGACATAATGGGATTATTTTCAAAGGTTATAGAATGGGATGAGCATAACAGCAATGACGTTATATTCCGCAAGCATGAAGATACTGAGATTAAAAAAGGAAGCCGTCTGGTTATAAGAGCCGGACAGGATGCTATTTTCATTGTGGATGGAAGAATTGAGGGTATTTTTGTTGACGAGGGAACCTATGATATTGAGTCGGATATCATACCATTTTTATCTACATTGAAGGGATTCAAATTTGGTTTCAGAAGCGGCATGCGTGCAGAAGTTCTTTTTGTAAATACCAGAGAATTTACCATCAAGTGGGGAACTTTTAATCCGGTATACATAAAAACTCCTGATTTTGCGGGAGGTCTTCCGATTCGTGCGTGCGGAAGCTTTAACTGCAAGGTATCGGATTATATTGCACTTATTGATAAAGTGGCAGGAATCAGAAGTGAATACAGAGTGGAGGATATCAGAGACAGAGTAACTGCTGAGGTGTCGCCATTATTAATGAAATGGATTGGCAGGGAAGGTAAGGATATTTTTAACCTGCAGGAGAATTCTGAGGCGATAGCTAATGGAATTCGTGAGGATTTAGATATGCAGATGATTAAAGACGGAATTACAGTTACGGGTTTTAAAATTCAAAGTTTCAGTTATCCGGACAATGTATGGAATAGAATTAATACAGGAAAATAAAAATGAGTATTTATGATAGATTAAATGACAAACAGAAAGAAGGGGTCTTTACAACAGAAGGCCCTGTTCTGCTTTTAGCAGGTGCCGGTTCCGGAAAAACCGGTGTGATTACACATAGAATAGCGTATCTTATTGAAGAATTAGGCATTAATTCTTATAACATTCTGGCAATTACCTTTACCAACAAGGCTGCAAAGGAGATGAAGGAGCGTGTGGACAGTCTCACGGGTTTCGGAGCTGATTCTGCTTGGATTATGACCTTTCATGCTGCATGTGTCAGAATTTTAAGAAGATATATTGACCGAATTGGTTTTGAAACAAATTTTACGATTTATGATACAGATGACCAGAAAACCCTTATGAAGGAGATTTGTAAGAGACTCGATGTAGACACTAAGGTATATAAAGAGAAAATGCTTCTCGGAGAAATTTCCAGGGCCAAGGATGAGCTTATTACACCGGATATTATGTATCAGAATTCAGGCGGTGATTACCGCAAAATTCGTATTTCAGAGATTTACAGGGAGTATCAGGAACAGCTTAAGAAAAATAACGCAGTGGATTTTGATGATATTATAAATCTTACGGTTGAGCTTTTTAACAATGATTCAGAGGTGCTTTCATATTATCAGGAGCGTTTCAGATATATTATGGTGGATGAGTATCAGGACACCAATACTGCACAGTTTAAATTAATTAAGCTGCTTGCCGGTAAATACAGGAATTTATGTGTTGTGGGTGATGATGACCAGTCAATTTACAAATTCCGGGGCGCGAATATTATGAACATCCTGAATTTTGAACAGTATTTTCCGGAGGCAAAGGTTATTAAGCTTGAGCAGAATTATCGTTCTACAGCTAATATATTGAATGTTGCCAATTCTGTTATACGAAATAATGCAGGACGTAAGGACAAGAGCCTCTGGACAGAGAGCGAATCCGGAGAGAAAATTGGTTTTCAGATATATGACACTGAATATGATGAGGCAAGGGGAATTGTCAATGACATTATTGATAAGTCTGATTCTGACGAAGGATATGGATATAATGATTTTGCAATTCTGTACAGAACTAATGCACAGTCCCGTGTAATAGAAGAAAAACTTATTCAGGAAAATATTCCATACAGAATTTATGGTGGCATTAATTTCTATGCAAGAAAGGAAATAAAAGATGTTCTTGCATATCTGAAAACAATTGATAATGCCAGAGACGATATTGCTGTAAAAAGAATTCTGAATGTTCCTAAGCGTGGAATTGGTGCAACAACCATAGACAAGCTTATGAATTATGCATACGAAAAAGGAACGACATTTTATGATGCATTAAGAAATGCAGATGATATTCCAAGTGTTGCCCGTGCTGCAGCCAAGATAAAGGGGTTTGTTAATCTGATTCAGGTGTTCCGCGCAAAGCAGTCGGAATATTCCATTAAAAAGCTTATAGAGGATGTTGTTGAGCAGACCGGATATGTGGATTATCTTGGGGAAAGTGATAGCCCGGAAAACGTTAAAGAGAGAGTCCTTAATATTGATGAATTGATTTCCAAGGCAGCAGCATACGAAGAGAAAGAGGATTTCCCTACATTGGCAGGTTTTCTTGAAGAGGTTGCACTTGTTGCGGACATTGATAATCTCGATTCTGAACAAAATGCAGTATCGCTTATGACGCTTCATAGCGCAAAGGGCTTGGAATTTCCTGTTGTATATATGCCGGGAATGGAGGATGGACTTTTTCCTTCATATATGTCCATAGGAAGTGGAGATGTTGGAGAAATAGAGGAGGAGCGAAGACTCTGTTATGTTGGGATTACAAGAGCGAGGGAGCAGCTCGTTCTTACAGCCGCAAAGCGTAGGATGATCAGAGGAGAAACACAGCTTAACAGAACCTCACGTTTTGTAAATGAAATTCCCAAGGATTTTATTGTTGTAAGCGGGCAGAGTGTTAAACCTAAATATTCACAGTATTCAACACCGGATATTTTCAGCCTTCCTCCAAGAGAACCCGGAAAAACAGCTTTTCAGTCCTTCCAGAAGGATATCCTTAAGCAGGGTGCTTTTGACACAAATAAGCCGCAGGTGCTTACGAGTCTTGATTATTCTGTAGGAGACAGGGTTCGCCATATTAAATTCGGTGAGGGTACTGTTCAGGAAATAAAATCCGGTGGAAGGGATTTTGAGGTTACGGTTAATTTTGATACCGCCGGAGTTAAGAAGATGTTTGCTTCTTTTGCAAAATTAACTTTAATTTAATGTTTTTTATATGGAAAAATGTATAGTTTCGTGCTAAAATGTAAATAGTTAAAAATAGAGTGTGAATATATTCACGGAAAGGATCGGAGATTATGAAAAAATTATGTGATTGTTTTGAATCAGAACCTATTGTTGTAGAAGCACCTAAGCGTAAGAATACAGCAATTAAAGTATTTGCGGTTATTGGTGTTGTTGCAGCCGTTGCAGGAGCTGCATATGCTCTTTACAGATATTTTAAGCCGGATTATCTTGAGGATTTCGAAGACGATTTCGATGAATATGAAGAGGATTAAGAAGCATAATTCCTTATAGGGTAATTGGAAAAGCGGGGATTTAAGAGCCCCGCTTTTTTTGGAGGTCACATTGGATAATAGAGCAAGAAATGAACTGATAGCTGTTCTTGTTGGTCTTGCCATGATTATAACGGGCGTATGCCTTTTTATTTCGAAAACATCAATCACTTCGGATTTTTTGCAAATGGAGGGATTTTGGGAATGGTGGAGGATTCTTCTGGTATTTTTACCTCTTATTACGGGGATTGTGTTATCGGCATTGAAGCCACGACTTCTTATTGCCAAAATTGTGGCTGTTGTGGGAGCAATTTTTATTATAGCTGTTATCATGGCTAATTCAACAATAATTATAGAGAAGAAAATAATGCCTTTCGAATGGATTTTATATACCGGTTTAATAATCGGAGGGCTTTTAATATTTATTTTTGCACTTTTTGCAAAAAAGAGAAAATAGATTTGAGGTTAATATGAAAAAAGGTGAGATTTATACGGGTAAAGTAGAAAGAGTAGATTTTCCGAATAAGGGAATTGTAGTATGTGATGGTGGGAAAGTAATTGTCAAGAATACAATTCCGGGTCAAATGGTCAGATTTATGATTAATAAGAAAAAGGGCGAACGTTGCGAAGGACGCCTTTTAGAAATAGTAGAGAAATCACCGGTTGAGCAGAATACGAATATATGTCCTCATTTTGGATTGTGCGGAGGTTGCACATATCAGAGTATGTCTTATGAAGAACAGCTTAATATGAAGGGAACTCAGGTTAAGAAGATTCTTGATAATGTTTGTGAGGATTATGAGTTTCTCGGAATTACGGGTAGTCCTATTATTGAAGGATATCGTAATAAGATGGAATTTTCTTTTGGTGATGAGGAAAAAGATGGTCCGCTTGCCCTTGGAATGCATAAGAAGGGCAGCTTCTATGATATTGTGACTGTTGATGGTTGTCATATCGTGGATGAGGACTTCAGAATGATTCTTCAATGCACACTGTCATATTTTAAAAAGCAGAATATTCCTTTCTATCATAAATTAAGACATGAGGGATATCTAAGACATCTTCTTGTTCGTAAGGCTAAGAAAACCGGCGATATTCTGATAGATTTAATAACTACTACACAGATGTCAATGGATTTCGGTGGATATGTAGATGCTCTTATTAATTTACCACTTAAGGGTGAGATTGCCGGAATATTACATACCTCTAATGATTCATTAGCAGATGTGGTTGTGAATGACCATACTGATATTCTGTATGGCAGAGATTATATTGTTGAGGAATTACTGGGACTAAAATTCAGGATAACACCATTTTCTTTTTTCCAGACTAATTCCCTTGGGGCAGAGGTACTGTATGATAAGGTGCGAAGCTTCGTGGGTGATGTTGAGAATCAGACTGTTTTTGACTTATACAGCGGAACCGGAACAATCGCCCAGATTGTGGCAAATGTTGCGAAGAAGGTTGTGGGTGTTGAGATTATTGAGGAGGCTGTTCAGGCTGCTAAGGAGAATGCAGCACTTAATGGTCTTAATAATTGCGAATTTATTGCAGGGGATGTGCTTAAGGTTGTGGGCGAGCTTCAGGACAAGCCTGACATGATTATTCTTGATCCTCCTCGTGATGGTATTCATCCAAAGGCAATAGAACATATTATAAATTTCGGTGTAGACAATATTGTGTACGTGTCCTGCAAGCCCACCAGTCTTGCGAGGGATTTGGTGATATTTCAGGAGAGGGGATATAAGGTTGTAAAGGCGTGCTGCGTGGATATGTTCCCGGGAACGTATCATTGTGAGACGGTAGTTCTCTTGTCCCAACGGAAAGCGGATGATTATGTTGAGGTGGAATTGGAACTAGATGAGCTGGATTTGACTTCAGCAGAGAGTAAGGCGACTTATAAGGAAATTCAAGAGTATGTGCTGAAGGAGTATGGGTTGAAGGTTTCTAATCTGTATATTTCACAGGTAAAAAGGAAATGTGGAATAGAGGTTGGAGTAAACTTTAATTTATCAAAATCTAATGATGCAAAACAACCACAGTGTCCAAAAGAGAAAGAGGAGGCAATAATAGAAGCATTGAAAGCATTTAATATGATTTAATTTAGGAGCATGACTGTATGAAGGTTTTATTAGGATCAACAAATTATTAGAACAGAACTATTACAACTAGAATCCAGAGTGAAGCATTTTATTACAGATGGACGGTAAATATTTATTTGAAGGAGAACAATAGGAGAAATGAGACACCTTGAGCTTCCTGAAAATATTCAGGCAATTGTCGGCACAAAAGAATATTCATTGGATAATGTTGGTATGTCGGACTCAGAAGTACGTATTTATGATAAATTCGTTTTGAAAATCCAGCCACAAAGTGAAGAAACAAATAATGAGTCTGCAATTGCAAAGTGGATTGGTAATCAAATCCCGATTCCTACAATACTTGAATATTGTGTTGTGAATGGTATGTCATATACGCTTATGACTAAAACTGATGGAAAAATGCTCTGTTCTGTTGAGTACCTTGGACAACCCGAAAAACTGATAAATCTTGCAGCACAGGGCTTAAAGCAACTATGGAAAATTGATGTAAAAGATTGTCCATATCAGGCTAGCAGACTTAATGAACGATTAAAAAATGCAGAATATAATGTATTGCATAATCTGGTAGATTTATACAACGTCGAGCCAGAGACATTCGGACCAAATGGTTTCGCTAATCCAAAAGAACTTCTTAATTGGTTAAAAAATAATCGACCTGATGAAGACATTGTTCTTACACATGGTGATTATTGCTTGCCAAACATATTTGTAAAAGAAAATGAAATAAGCGGTTTCATAGATATTGGTAAAATGGGTCCAGCCGATCGATGGCAAGATATCGCAATTGCAATAAGAAGTTTGAAACACAATTTCGATGGCAAGTACACTGATGGGAAAAAGATTTTTAATTTTAAGCCTCAGATGTTTTTAGATGCGTTGGGTGTTGATTTTGATAATCAAAAATACAAATATTATTTTTTACTGGATGAGTTGTTTTAAGCAGAAATTATGATTTGATGGATGAAATATTGAGCAAGTACATAAGAAAATTATAGTGTGAAAGGCTGGTGTTATCTTTTGAAGATAGATATTATTGGTTCAGTTGCAAGTGGAAAAACAACACTTGCAAGGCTAATATCGCGAAAATTAAATGTCCCTTACTATGAAAAAGATAATATAGTCTGGAAAAGAACTTCAGATGGAGATGTAAAAAGAAGTCCGAAGGAACGTGATGAATACTTTAACGAAATTGTTAGTGGAAGCGAATGGATAGTAGAGGGCTCACCGAGGGAGTCGCTTAAGGAAAGTTTTGATTGTTGCGATTATATTATTGTGTTAGATGAAAATACAGCTACAAGAATGATAAGAGTATTTAGACGCTGGATTAATCAAAGAAATGGAAAAGAATCCTATAATTCCAAACCGACATTGAAATTTTTATGGTGGAACATTAAATGGGTATTCGAGTTCAACATAAAGAGAAAAGAGTTATTTCAGGAATTGCATATTTATGGTGAGAAAGTAAAAATATTTAAGCATTCAAAAGATGCATATGAATTTTTGATTCAAAGATACTATTGTGATACATAATGACATTATATATTAAAAAACAAAGGTAAATGGCAATGAATAGAAATGATGTATTAACAGACCCTAAGAAACTTGTAAGAGTAGAATTAAAAAATGCTGGATTCAATATCGATAAAATCAAAATACCAGAAAGAGTATATCTTCTTGCTGATGATATTTTTGATGAAATGGTGTCAAGAGATGCAGGGGAATATAGATATCCATTAGGTGGTAAGCTGTATGTGTTTAATAAAAATGATAACATTGGTTTTATAAAAGGGCATATGTGTTCGCCTGCAATAGCTACGCAAGCGGAGGCTTACAACCAGAATTAGTTCCGGGAGAGATTATTCTTACGGACGGCGCTTTTAATGATACTGCAGTAGCAAAGTTGTACGGATATGATTATGAGCTAATTCGTTCATCCAAGGATTTAACGAACAAGATTGAAGAAATGATAACAAGTGCTGAAATACCATACAAGAGAGGACTTCACTGGACAACGGACGCAGGTTATAGAGAGACGTGGGGACAAGTCATGGATTATCGGGACAAAGGAGCACTTTGTGTTGAAATGGAAGGTGTTGGTTTGTTTACAATAGCTAATTATAGAAAATGTATGGCAACAGGTATATATGTTGTTTCTGATGTGTATTCAGAGAATGATTGGAAACTTGGTTGGGAAGGAAATGATATTAAAAGAGCTGTTGGTGCTGTTATTGATATGATAATTGAGTCTATAAGATGAACGGAAGTGATAAGTTTGTTATGAAGTTTGAAAATGTTTATTTTATTAATGGGACAGCATATGCTGGAAAATCTACAATAGTAAAACTTCTGGCAGAAAAATATGACGGAATTGCATGCGAAGAAAATTATCAGGATAGACTTTTAGAAAACATGGATGCTCAGGAGTTTCCTAATCTTACTTACACAAGAGATTTACAGGATTGGGGTGAATTTGTCAGAAGAACTCCATATGAATATGAGGCGTGGGTAAATGGTGTTACAAAAGAATGTACTGTCTTAGAAATTGAAATATTAAAGGATTTAGTTTCCAGAACAAAGAAAAAAATATTTGTAGATACTAATATTCCGGTTGAAATTCTACATAAGATTTCAGATGAGAATCATGTTTTGATTATGTTAGCAGATCCGAATATTTTTGTCCAGAGATTTTTTGAAAGACCAGATAAGGAAAAACAGTTTTTGTATCAGTTGTTATTGAAAGAAGATAATCCTGAGCAGGCTATAATAAATTTCAGAGAATGTCTGAAAAGAATTAATTCACAGGAAAGATACATGATGTTCCAAAAATCTGGTTTTAGTGTAATAACAAGAGATGAAAATCGGAGTATAGAAGAAACATTTAGTTTGGTGGAAGAAGTGTTTCATCTGAATTAATGGATTTGTTTAGTTCGACGATACAAGGGAAAATGCAATCAAGGATTATTTATCAAGAAAATGGCTATTATTTTCTAATATCCAATTGCGGAGTGGATATTAAATATGGCTAGCCATTATTCAAAAGGCTATCATTACATATACTCATAAAAACATCAGAAATACTGGCTATGATTTTTTCATATCCAGTTGCCAAATGGCTATAACTTTTCAATAGCCAAGGCAAAAATGGCTATTAAATTTTCATAGCCATAGAAAATATCATAAAAGTGTGGCTATGACTTTTTCATATCCAGCCGTGAAATGGCTATAACTTTTCAATAGCCAGAGGCAAAATGGCTATGTAAAAATTATAGCCATGGTAATTTTCAGGGGTTTTAGGGGATTTTTTTCCCTAACAAGATGGATTATGGGGTAGAGATGTCTCTAATGCGTATCTTACCATTGACATGGGAAAATTATTGTAGCAAATGATGAACTTGAGAATAAGAAAATATATTTTTTTAAGAACTTGAATTATTGCTTTTTCTGAGTTGTGGTTGTATCATTGGTATATGAAGTAATTACAATTTTATATGTAAGAAACGATGCAGAAGCACAACTATGGAAGGAGGAGCAGTTTGAACAAGGAATTTGAACGCTGCTGCACATTTCTGGCTGAGATGATGGAGAAATATGGGCTATTAGTTATGCAAGATATACTTGAAGAGCTTCACTATGATCCGGAAACTTGGGGTTATGATGCAGAAGGAAAAAGACTGCGGTATGTGGCTTATGTGAAGAATTGTCAGAAGAGTTTTCAGAAAGCAGCATAAGGATTACCGGCATCCTGCGAGAGTGGGATGTGATACATATGAAAGAGTGTTCAAAATAGTAAGATTGAAAGTTTACTACAGACCGATAGGTGGTATAGAAATGGTCGGGTTGATAGTGTACCGCTGACCAATATGCGGTATAGAAATGGTTGGATTGAAAGTGTTATTTCACATATTGAGTATAATAATAGATTTATAGTAAGCTTCGGTAAATTTTTTGCTGAGGTTTATTTTTTTGCGACAAGTTGTTGACCGTTTGAATGAGTGGACATATAATAAATTTATGCAATGCATAAAGAGGTGAACTTGTGGAAGCAAGAGAAGAATTGAGAAAATTAAGAGAAAGTACCGGTATGAATAGAAAAGAATTTTGCGAGTATTTTGAAATTCCGTATATGACGGAAACAGATTGGGAATTAGGCAACCGGAGAGTTCCAACATATCTTTTGCGTTTGATGGAGTATAAGATTCGGATAGAGCAGTTGGCTGATAAAAAGAATCAAGAGAAGACGGAGGATAAGAAATAATGGATAAGAAAACAATAAGTACTATGAAAAAAATGTTTGATGATATTATGCACACAACAGAGGATGGAACAGTTGAATTTTGGTATGCAAGAGAGCTTATGGGATGTTTGGGTTATACAACATGGCGTAGATTTAAAGATGCGATAAATCGAGCAATGGAATCTTGTAAAAGTGCTGAAATAGAGGTTTCAGACCATTTTGCCGACGCCGTCAAAATGGTTGAGATTGGCAGTAATGCGGTGCGAGATGTGGATGATATAATGCTTACCAGATATGCATGTTATCTTATTGCGCAGAATGGAGATCCAAGAAAAGAGGAAATTGCTTTTGCACAAAGTTATTTTGCTGTGCAGACAAGAAAACAAGAACTGATAGAAGAAAGAATTGCTTATATTCAGAGAACGGAAGCAAGAGGAAAACTACGAGAATCTGAAAAAAGGTTATCGCAAAATATTTATGAGCGTGGCGTGGATGATGCTGGATTTGGGCGAATTCGTTCAAAAGGTGATCAGGCATTATTTGGTGGAAGAAGTACGCAGGAAATGAAGGAAAAACTCGGTGTTAGCGATAAACGACCGTTAGCAGATTTTCTGCCAACGCTTACGATCGCAGCCAAGAATCTTGCAACAGAGATGACCAATTACAATGTGGAAGAAAAGGATTTAAAGGGAGAAGGAGCTATTACTACGGAACATGTGCAGAATAATACTACAGTTCGTGAAATGCTTGGTACCAGAGGAATTAAACCGGAGGAACTCCCACCATCAGAAGATATAAAGAAGTTGGAGCGTAAAGTAAAATCGCAGGAAAAAAGGATTGCGAAGGAATCTGGAGTACTTCCGAAGAAGATAGAAGAATAAATTCTATTTTTATTGAATTCGAGTGATTAAAATTTGAAAATGGGAGAGGGGTTACATGAATAAAATATATTTAGTAAACCATTGTTTTGATGTGGATGGCGGTTTTGGGGATGCAATACCCCAAGAAGAAGTTATTTGTGGTTTTGATAATAGAGAAGATGCCAATAGATTTGTAGAAAAATATAGCAATCCACACATTTAGGATAGTCCTTATGCTTCATTAGAATGTGGAGTTCTTCGAGTAGAAGAATTAAATATGACACAACCTGATAGAGAAGATATGTGGTGGCTTGATTAGGACAAGGTTAGTGTAGTTAGTGTGGTTGGGCGGTCAGAGAGGGGGCTGTCTATTTTATGTTGAAATACAGTTGGAACAGACGTATTATCTTGTTGGGACGATAAAAAGTATGAAAAATTTTAGTATAGACTGGAGGATGTTTACATGGAAGTTTCAAAAAGTGATTGGAAATTATTCAGAGAGCGCGTTGTTGATTGGCAGGAAGCGTATATGGAACGATTGGTTAAGGAATATATGGATTTATTAGATGGAGCCGAGAACGCTTCAGATAAGTTCTGGAAGCTGGAAGAGCGAATAAAAAAGGATAAGAAACATCCGGGAGTAATGCTTGAATTAAGCAAAGGGAATATGATTTTTGATATTGTGGCATTGGTTAAAAGTGATGTGATTATAACAGCTGATTTGGCAGATTTTAGCGATGAACTAAAAGAAAGTGTGGATTTTCTTTTGAGTAGATAACGGAAGGCATTATGTACATAAGAACAAAATCTGAAGGAGGCTGATAACTATATGAAAAAACAACTAAAATGCTACATCTACACCCGTGTATCCACCTCCATGCAGGTAGATGGTTACAGCTTAGACGCGCAAAAAGATAAATTGCATAAATATGCCGATTATCAGGATATGATTATCGCTGGTGAATATTCTGACGAGGGTAAATCCGGTAAAAGTGTGGAAGGTCGCCCACAGTTCCAGCAGATGCTTCAGGATATTGAATCGGGTAAAGATAACATCGATTTTGTACTTGTCTTCAAATTATCTCGCTTTGGGCGAAATGCAGCGGATGTATTATCTTCCCTTCAGAGAATGCAGGATTTTGGTGTTAATCTTATCTGTGTGGAAGATGGTATTGATAGTTCCAAGGATGCAGGAAAACTGATGATTTCTGTATTATCTGCGGTGGCTGAAATTGAGCGAGAGAATATATTAGTTCAAACCATGGAAGGACGCGGACAGAAAGCCAGAGAAGGTAAATGGAACGGTGGTTTTGCACCATACGGTTATCAACTTATTAATGGTGAACTGCACATAGCCGAGGATGAGGCTGAGATTATCCGAATTATTTATGATAAGTTTGTCAATACCACCATGGGAATTGCGGCCATTGCTACATTCTTAAACAATAGCGGATACAAGAAAAAACTTCGCCAGAACAATACCATATAAGGCTTTTCTACATCCTTTGTAAAAGGTGTACTGGATAATCCGGTGTATTGTGGCAAGCTTGCTTTTGGCAGAAGAAAGAATGAGAAAATACCGGGTACGAGGAATGAGTATCATATTGTAAAGCAGGACAAGTATATGCTTAACGACGGTATCCATGAGGCAATTGTGTCAGAAGAATTGTGGAATCAGGTGCACAAAAAGAGACAGGAAACCGGTGTTGCTAATATTAAAACGCACAGTCTGGATCACGAGCATATTTTGTCCAGAATTATCAAATGTCCGGTATGCGGAAGTGGTATGTATGGCAATGTAAATCGTAAAAAGCATCCCGACGGCGGACATTACAAAGATTATTTTTACTATGCCTGCAAGCACAGAACCTTTGTAAATGGTCATAAATGTACTTACCGTAAGCAGTGGAGTGAAGATAAAATCAATGCGGCGGTGGAAGAAGTTATCCGTAAACTTGTGAACAATCCAAAGTTTAAAACGGAGATTCAGAAGCACATCGGACAAAGCATTGATATACAGGAGCTGGATAGAGAGCATACAGGCTTGCAGGAGCGCTTAAAGCAGGTAACCGGTGCCAAGAATAAGTTGGCGAATCAGATGGATAACTTATCTGTATCAGATAAGCATTATGACAAGAAATATGAGGATATGCAGGTGCGTCTGGACAAGCTTTATGATGAGATAGAAGAAATCGAAACTCTGATTGAAGAAGTGGAGACCAGACTGTATAATATCAGGCAGGAGAAAATATCCGGCGACAATGTGTACCAGTTCTTATTATTCTTTGATAAGCTGTACGACAGATTTACGGATATTGAGAAGAAAACGTTTATGAAGAGCTTCCTTGCAGATGTTAATATTTATGAGGAAGAGCAGGCAGATGGAAGAATCCTTCGTAGTCTAAAGTTTCGATTCCCTGTGTTTTTCAATGGAAAAGAGATATACGAATTGGATTGGGACAACGAAAGTACCGTTGAGACAGTTTGCCTCTTGAGCAACCGAAGACCGGATGCACGCGTGAAAATTTCTGTGGAAACGGAAGAATTAAAAAAGGCAAAAGAAGAGAAAGAGTGAACAGTCATTGAAAATCGTGAGGTGATAAAGCATGATGAGTTCAAAAACAGCAATTGATATAATAGAGACGGGCAAACGATTGAAAGAACTTGCTCAAAGGAGAGGGTATAGTGTAAAAGATATTCAGCAATATCTGGGACTGTCCTGTCCT
>JBGVJZ010000015.1:0-51971 GCA_045129695.1 Lachnospiraceae bacterium
AAAAGATAATTGTTGATACGAATTCATTCTGAATGCCATAAAATTCCACCGCCTTAGATTGATATATACAGTATACCATATTTAGGCGAAGCTGAGGGATTTGTGTAAAATTTTCAAGGTACTACAATAGGGCTTTTGACCCCAACATCATAACAAATACATAGTATATTTTAATTAGAGGACTTATGAATAACTTAAAAATCAAAAGAATAATAGTACTAATTTTTATAAATGTACTTTTAATTGCAATAACTACCTTTATATGGCAGCTTTATGCTGATAAAGCAGTTATTGACTTGATACTGTACTTATTTTTGCTAAGTATTGTACTTATTTTTACCAATATAGAGTTGATTATTAACGGACGTAAACTATTCAAGCAAAAGCGTACCCTGAAGGCTTATCGCCAATATATTCCGGTTATTAATGACCTTATAGTTGAAGTTCGTAGAAAACAGAAAAATCATATTGAAAATCTAAAGCAAATTGAAAAAATTGCGGAAGAAAACGATGATTATGAGAAGCTGTCCAAAGCTCTTGATGCATACAGTGACAAGCTGATTGCCGGAAACATACCTTCAAACCTTCTAAAGATTAACTACAAGCTTCTTGCCGGTGTTTTGTTTACTATGATACACAAAGCATATGAACGCAATATTACACTTAATATCAGACTCACAGCCGTTCATTTTACAACTAAGCTTTATGAATACCAACTGGTTGAGTTGGTTGAAATCCTAGTTGACAATGCAATAGAAGCAACCCCTTCCGGCGGAACCTGTTATCTTACTTTGGGCCAATTAAAAGACAAAATACAGGTTAAAACCTCAAATCCCGGTCCCATAGCTACATCTGAATATATCCATAATATTTTCAGAGAAGGATACACTTCTAAAAATAATCAGCTTCGAGAACATGGTATTGGTCTTGCAAAACTTCGCAAAATAGTTAACAGCAACAATGGTGATATTATTGTTAATAATGAAATAATCGATGATATTCATCACAT
Organism: Lachnospiraceae bacterium; assembly: GCA_045129695.1. Classification (GTDB taxonomy): domain Bacteria; phylum Bacillota; class Clostridia; order Lachnospirales; family Lachnospiraceae; genus Eshraghiella. The sequence goes on from JBGVJZ010000015.1 coordinate 1,010, forward strand.
TTGTTTTGAAATTAATGTATAAAAAGAACCCGTAGTATTACTACGGGTAGTCATTTCTTTATCAACTCAATTTTAACTCCGCTTTCTTAATTCTTCAATCTCTTTTTGAAGTCTTTCCATTTCGTATTTCATACCCTCAACTTCTGCTTCTAAATTCTCCGCTCGTTGTCTATATACCTCTTTTTCAGTTTCTGCCTGTTCTTTTTCAACTACCGCCTGCTTGATTTCAGATTCAAGTGCTTCTTTCTGTGCCAGCAAGCGTTCCTTCTCCTGCTTCATATACTCCTCAAAGGCAAGGGCTTCCTTGCGTGCACGACACATATCACGAACCGCTTCTTCTTCATTATATTCGTATACCATTTTAACTGCTGACTGCATTGCTGCATCTTCACCTGCACACATTCTTAATTCCTCCCATGTAGTAGATTTAAACAGTCTTGCCCATCTGTCAATCTTGTAATATTTATCCTCATCAGTAGCAATCTCTGTATGATTTAATTCTACCACCTTAAGTTTGAATTTACTAGTATATATTCTATTGGTTTTGACATTTGAAAGCATATATGTAGCACAAAATTCCGGTTCATCCGGAAACAAAGTAAAATCAATGAACCCAATATGAATAGCACTTCTTACATTCTTGTAATCTTCACCTTTTTCAAGACTGTCATAGCTGCGACATAAATAACTTAGAGACCTCTCCGGCCAATTTCCTCTGTTCATTAACTGCATTTCAAGATTGACAATTGTGTCATTATTAAATTCTATTTTTAAATCGAGATAGAAATTCTTAGAATCAATTGTCTTGCCAATTTCCAAAGGATTACATACCTCTATCTCCTTAATATTTTCGGGCTCAAGGTGAAGCACGGCACATATAAGGCCCTCAAGCGCTACCATATCTTTTTGAAAAACCATATGAAACATACAATCATTGGTAAGTCCGTATGGAATAGTTCCTGTTGCGTTAATTAAGTTATTATTCATAAACGTATCCTCCCAAATATTTGTATTGCATGCAAACGATATCTTGAAAACAAGAATACGCCTTACCAATAAGGATTTCAATGGCAGAAATTGCTGAATTTTCAGAGAAAATTTCTGTAATTATTCGGTGTCAACTTTTGCACTTTATTTTCTTAAACCAAAAAAAGAACCCGTAGTATTACTACGAGTCCTTAATTCCAGAATTAATCTAAAGTATAAGGTAATAAAGCAATGTGTCTTGCTCTCTTGATTGCAACTGTAAGTGCTCTCTGATGCTTTGCACATGTCCCGGTAATTCTTCTAGGAAGAATCTTACCTCTCTCAGATACATATCTTTTTAATTTATTAACATCCTTGTAGTCGATAACGTTATTAGCGGCATCGGCACAGAATACACAAACTTTTTTTCTTCTGCGACCCATTCTCTTTCTCATTGGAGAATCGCTCTTAGAATCTCTTGGATTAGACATTTACATGACCTCCTTTATCATAATATCAAAAATTAAAACGGTAAACCTTCATCCTCAACACCATCAGGAATGTTCATAAATCCATCCCCTACTGCTGTCTCCGGTTCCGGTCTTCCTGGTGTAAATCCACCATTAGAAGCAGCGGCTTTGCTCTCTGCAAATTCGCACTCTTCAACAACAACATCTGTTGTATAGACTTTCTGTCCATCTTTATTCGTGTAACTTCCTGTCTGAATTCTTCCGGTAACTACAATTTTGGTTCCCTGTTTGAGATATTTCTCAGCAAATTCAGCATTTCTGTCAAAAGCAACACAGGAGATAAAATCTGCTGTCTGCTCTCCATCATTACTACGACGTCTTCTATCCACTGCCAAAGTATATCTGGCTATAGTCATCTGTCTCTCTCCGGTAGAATAACGAACATCCGGATCTCTGGTCAATCTTCCCATTAAGATAACTTTATTCATACTTGCCTCCGTTCCCGGTCTAAGCAACCGAACTAGAATTACTCTTCAACTCTAACACACAAGTATCTAAGAACGTTGTCCATAATACGAAGCTGAGCTTCCATTTCAGCTGGGCAATTAGCTTCAGCGTCAAAATGAATAAAATAATAGAAAGCCTCATTCATCTTCTGAATTTCGTAAGCTAATCTCTTCTTACCTTCTTCCTTAACTTCGGTATTAGTACCACCGAAACGGGTAATAAGATCTTTAACTTTCTCGATGACTGCTGCTCTCACATCGTCCTCTACAGTTGCTTTAACAACTACTGTTAATTCGTACTTATTCATGCTGTACTGCACCTCCTTCTGGTCTTATGGCCCCTTAATGAAAAGGAGCAAGGAATATAAATCTATATATCACGAAGAATTATGATATCATATGAAAAAATAATTTGCAAGAGCTTTTCCATCTTTTTTTAATTATTTTTTTCTTTTTTCCGAAGTCCTCTTGTGTTTTTATCAACAATCGGCCTCGCGAGCATAATCTGATGTGAGCAGCCCATGCATTTAAGACGGAAATCTGCACCCACTCTTAATATCTCCCATTCCTGACTTCCACATGGGTGAGGCTTCTTCATTTTAATAATATCACCAACATTATATTCCATCATTACGCCCTCTTGTTTCTTTTCCATAGAGAAAAACGCCTGAGATACAATCTCAAGCGTTCTATAGAGGCGAGTGCCGGATTCGAACCGGCGATCAGGGTGTTGCAGACCCACGCCTTACCACTTGGCTAACTCGCCATTAAACCATTTGCTGTCTTGCTCAACAGCTTTTATATTATAACAAGTATAATTTCGTAAGTCAACACTATTTTAAAATATTTTTGTAATTGTTGAAATTAACAGATTATGTTTATATATAAATGTCAGAAATACACTATCTGAAACATCCTGATTTACTGCAATTGCCAAAGGTGTATTATTAAAAATCATCAATACAACAAACAGAAATGCAATTGTAATAAATCCAAGCAAAACACCGGCAAGCATACCGGCAAAACGGTTTACACATCGAATTACAGGCATTCTGCCAACTGCATTAACAATAAGTTTTATAATTAGAAATACCAGTACCATCGCCAGAAATACACCCACCATTACCGCTGCAGAGAAAATAGAATCTGACACCTTAGCCACTATATAGTCATTATATGTGTTATATCCCATTTGCAGATATTCTCCTGCAGTTTCATGAATATTTTCACGAAGTATTTCCGGAATCAGCTCAGCCTCCCCAATGGATTCGTCATCCAGCAAAAGTCCTTTTTCTTCAAAATATTCCTCTGTTGCTGTATGTATTTGCTCATCCCAATCAGTAGCTGCACTGACAGCTCTGGTAATCTCGGGTGTAAGAAATACCATTACAATAACTGCCGCCAAAGCAAATACAAGCGGAAGCAGCATTTTAAGAATGCCTTGTTTAAGTCCGACAATTCCGAACACTACAATAACAATTATTACGCAAATTAATGTCGGGTTCATATTACACCTTACTTAAATTTTATTTTATATATTTTATCCGTTGTGATAAAAAGATAATTCTTGTTATCATCAGTTGGAATTATTTTGGATATTTCGGTTTCAAACTCAATCCCGGCAATATCATTACCCTTCTTATTCATAAGTATGAATTTCTTATCACCATATGCCATAATACCTGATGGTGTAAAACAGAAACTGTTATATCCGTCATCAATTACTTTTTCAAAAAGCTTACCGCCGCCGGTGTCAAAAACACAAAGCATATCTCTTTTATTTTCAGTATCGGTATATACATATCCAAAGGCGTTATCTGAATAAAACACCTGATTAATTTCATGCTCAACCTCAATATTTTTAATGAGCTTCGGATACTCCTTAACCGTATAAAAGCTTATGACATTCTCCGCCACTGCAACAACATCCTTGTAATTCAGGAAGTGCACTTCGCCTATAAGCTGATTTTTATACGAATCAAAACCACCTACAATACGTTCGTTTTCATTCTGACCAACTTCATCAAAATTATAGAAAACAACACTTGTTGTCAGTTCAATCCCTTTTACCGATGTAAATGCCACAGCCAGCTTCTTACCATCCGGCGACACAGAGATATCCGTAGGTACACCGTTACTTTCAACAGTTGTTTTGATAGTATATATTTTCTCGCCCTTCTGATTATACATATTGATATAATCGGCTTCTTTGTCTTCAAGGATTGCTACAACAAGACCTTGATTGGAAATACTTATTTTAACAATCGGAAGGTTTGTGCTTACAGTACTAATATATCCATTTTGGCTGTAAATATGAATATCATTCCCGCCAATATCAGCTACTGCAAAATATCCGCTGCATTGAGCAATTGACATATTATTTATTTCATGTGGTTTATTCCATTGCTGTGTTCCGTTAAATGAATAATATGATACTCCATCACGGCTGCAACGTACAAAACCATTCTCATAGCAGAAATATTCTGCATAACCACTGTCTGTTCTTCGAATAGTATTTTCTATCACATATTTGGAATAACTGTTCTGTATTTTTAGCACAATCAAAGCAACAATTATTCCTATAAGAATCATCCCCGCACCCACAAAAATACCATAGGTTCTTATTTTGTGTGTCTGCAGTTTACGATCATAATCGCTTCTGTTCTTACCGTCTTTATCCTGTGAAACTTCGTTTTTAAGTTTTTCCTTGCGGTATTCTCTTATTCCTGACAAAATACTGCTCCTTAATTCATAGGTATTTTAAGCTCTGCACCCTCCGAAATCTCATCTGCCGAACTAAGTCCATTGAATTCCACAATTTTCGCAGCCGATTCCGGTGTATACTCTCCATAAAACTTAACACAAATTCCCCACATTGAGTCACCCTGCTGAACTACATAGACCTCATACTTATCTGCCGCTGTTGTCGGCTCCTCTGTTGTCGGCTCCTCTGTTGTAGGTTCTTCTGTTGTAGGTTCTTCTGTTGTAGATTCCTCCGTGGTCGCTTCCTCTGTTGTTGGCGCTTCTGTTGTTGCCTCCTGTGTTACATTTCCCTCAAGTGTAGTTACAGGAGTCTTAGAAGCATTCTCGCTCGGAACTGTACCATTTACTTCAAGCGTTTCACCATCCCCCATGTTCTTCATTTTATCATAGCTGTTAATTTTATTAACTCCTATTATAAGTACAACTATAATTACAAGCATGCTGAGTGCATATATAAAAGTAAGATTTCTCTTGATGGAACCGGATTTATTTTCCGATTTTACAAGTGTTCTGTACTTACCGCCTTCTGACTCCGGCTGTGCCTCTGTCTGACTAACCAAAGTCTCCGTCTCCTTCTGTGAATATTTATCATCATATTCACTCTGGACTTCTTTCATATATCTCTGCATTGAAGTATTTTTTTCAAAATATACAGTATAGCCTGTAAGAGGCGACAGTCCGTTATCGCTTTTCTCCATGAATACCTCATCACCGGCACCACTGTTAACCATGAAAAACACATTATCTTTTTCCTTAAAGCTGGTGGTATCAGCTTCGTTAATAATATCCATATTCTTATCTGTAATTTTTGAAGAACACAAATACCATCCTAATATATTAAAATCTCTGAAATAATGGTCAATGAATTTTCTGGTAACGGGCCATGTCTCTTCTGTAAATGCAATCCGGTCAGTAAAAACTGCAGCATTGGTTACTTCTACAACACCTTTAATAAAAATATATGTAATTCCGTCCGATTCCTGTGTCTCACCAAGCAGTATGCCAACGGCTCCGTCTTCATCTTCATCTACCACAATATCCTTAATAAAGGAATATGCATAATCTTCTATGTAAATTCTTCTACTTCCCTGTTCTGTACCAATCTGTCTGACATTATTCGGCAGGCTGACTTTACCCTGTTTGTTACTATGATATACAACCTCCATAACAACACCTCCATTTATAATAAATTTAATTCTAACATATCATATCACAATATCAAGCTTCATTTTATCATTTTCTGTCGGTAAATTCATCTATTTTTTAGAATATTTTGTCAGATTTTTTAGAAAACGCCAATGAATAAATCGTTCTATTTATACGTAAACTTATATAGCCGGCATTTTTTACAAATTTCGGCTACATTAAAGCAAAGGAGCCATGGGCATTGCTTAAAGAGTCACAATTATCAATCTCATATTTTAATGCTGAAGCATTAAAGACCTCGTTTGAATTAAAAAATGATTTAATTCAATTATTCAGACAACATAAAATTGAATCAAAACAAATTGTCATTCTATGTGTGGGAAGCGACCGGTCAACCGGTGACAGTCTTGGCCCGCTCATAGGATATAAACTTGAGAAATACAGACTTCCGGGAGTATCTATAAGAGGTACATTGCAAAATCCTGTACACGCTGCAAATTTATCAGAACGCCTGTCAGAAATTTCTTCGGATACAAACAATCCTTTTGTTCTTGCAATTGATGCCTCGTTGGGAAGCAGGGATCATATTGGTTTTATTACCTTAGGCAACGGTCCGCTCAAACCTGGTTTAGGTGTTAATAAAGAGTTACCCGATGTCGGAGATATTCATATAACAGGCATTGTGAATTTTTCTGGAATGATGGAAGGACTTTTGCTTCAGACCACAAGGCTTTCCATGGTTATGCAGTTAGCCGACACAATTTCAAAGGCTTTGCTATATGCTCTCACAGAATATCTTCATCTGTAAATTGATTTCTCTCAAGTTATTTTTATACAATAAAATATTTCTATGAATTTAAAAAGGGAGCCAAAAGCTCCCTTGATAACTTTATTTCTGAACTCTGTTCCTGTATACCTGAATTGCTTCACCAATAGTAGCTGCACTACCTGTTTCCATAATAGAAATCAATTCATCGATTCTGGAAATATTTGTAAAGCTCTTATCAAGATAGCTTTCATACTCCGTAGAAAGCTTAATTCCCATCTGCTTAACTGTATCCTCCAATTCAGCATGTTTTGCTGCAATCTCTTTATATTTATTCTCTATTTCCTGAATTCTAGGTAATTCCCTTCCTTCAATCTCCTGAATAATTGCTGGTCTGGTTGTCTCATCAAAAGCTCTAAGTGCATCGGCTTTATTCTGGGTTATGATGGAAATATCATTTTCAATTTCCTGAATCTTAGAATCAAAATCACCAAGATTATACATCTCTTCATTCTTATCCCTGCGGATTGAGTGAGATATTTTACGAATCTGCTTATTATTGCTGTATATCTGGTCTCTCTGAAAACGAATGGACTGCAACGCATCCTTATGCTTATGCTTGGTCTGATCACCAATAATCTTATAAGCGAAAAACACAATAAGAAAAACGACAAAAAATGTTAGTGCAAATAAAAATATATGATATTCCTGCGCAATCTTATCAAATGGCAACAATATATACAACGCAGTAGGAAGAAGAAGAAACATAAGTATAATCATCAGGGCACACAGAAAGATTTCTCCGACCCCCTTTGTAAAATACAACACAAAATAAAAGCCCCATCCGCAAAATCCCGGAAGCTTCTCTTCCCTCAGTGATGCTTTGATACCCGCACGCAAGTCCTTATTCTGTGTTCTTAAATCAGCTGTCTCATCAGTAATTCGCTCCTTAACACCCTTATCCTTGGCTTTGTTCCTCTGGCTACGGATTTTCTTAAGCTTATCCTCATCTTTGTCAATTTCCTTGTCAAATTTGTCAGAAACCTCATTTCTGCGTTTCTTAACCGTAATCTCTATGTCATCCTTAAGATTCTTCTTATTAATTGCAAGCTCTTTCTCAAGACGTTTCTCCTCAGCTTCAGCCTGCTCATTAAGCTCCTTGGAATTATCATAGTTCTCAACTAATGAACGGAATTCTCTCAGTGCATTAACATCCCCTGATAAAATATTATTTACCTCCACTATATAATCCTCCTAGATAATCATTGGTAACTACCTATATAATTATAAGTTATTTAACCTTATACTACAAGCTTTTTCTAAAGATTAAGCTTTAAATCACTATCTTTAATCCATTTTGCTTTCCGCATTCCCTGAGCTATTCCAAGTGTCACAGCTCCGGGCAGAATGAAATGCATTAAAATAATTAATAACAATACCGGCACCGGTTCTCTGCCTTCTGCGACCATTGTTCCATACGCAGAGAACTGACCAACCAGACCCGATGTTCCCATTCCTGACCCGACTGCATTACTGCTCATCTTAAACACCAGTGTAGAAATCGGTGCCAGAATGGCACTTGACAGAATTGGCGGAATCCATATCTTCGGGTTCTTGATTATATTAGGCATCTGAATCATTGATGTTCCTATTCCCTGGGAAAGCAGTCCTCCAAAGCCGTTTTCCTTATAGCTCATTACTGCAAATCCCACCATCTGGCAACAACATCCTATAGTGGCAGCTCCTGCAGCAATACCATCCAGTCCCAGCATAACTCCGATTGCAGCCGAGCTAATCGGAAGTGTCAAAAACATTCCCATACATACGGATAAAATAATACCTCCAATTACCGGATGTGCCTCCACATTAACATTAATAAGATTTCCCAGCCACACCGTAAATTTGGCAATATAAGGTCCGGTCAGAAATGCAATTAATGAACCTGAACCAATTGAAAGCACGGGTGTTACAATTATATCAACAGGAGTTTTGCCGGATACCAACATCCCTACTTCACTCGCTATGTAAGCTGCTATAAAAGAGCATAAAGGATTGCCGGGAGCACCAAGCGTAAGTGAAGCTCCTCCGGCAAGTGCCGAAGGAAACGCCCCTATAAGTCCCGCAACAGCCGCTGATACGGTGACCAAAGGAGTTGCCTTATATTTGCATGCAATGCCTACACCAATTCCTGCTCCCATAAGGGTCTTGGCAATATTTGCAAGATATGTCAAGTATCTTCCGATAACTCCGGGTATAAATCCGGCAATTTGTCCAACGATTGTACCTATAATCAATGTTGCAAAAAGTCCCAGTGCCATTCCGCTGAGACCATCAATGAATACTCTATGAAAATATTTTTTAATTCCATCCATACGAAGTTCTCCAAAACGCCTTTATTTTTAACACTGTAATTATAGAAAAAAAATATCTTTTAGTCAATTGAATGAATTGACTTTTTGGCATAAAAAAAATATACTAACTCCATAATAAACAAGAGAAAGTATATCGAGGTATTTGTATGTTTCGCATGTGGTGTAAAATTTTTAAGGATAATCATCTTATACAGGATACCGTAATTGTTCAGAACAGTCCTGATAAATCACGAACCGCAAAAGTTCTTGACAGCCTTAGCGAGGCCTGCCACGCAATGGATCTGGCTGTTCCGGTCTGGCTTGACTCAACTATCGCCGAATTCAAGCGCCACGACAAAGCCAGATTCTTTGCGGATAATTTCATTGAACAGGTAGATTTTGACTATCTGGAAATACATGTAATTGAAGAAGATTAATCCTACTCTATTTATTACTGACTTCATTAATCAGGTTAACAATAATATTAATAGAATCGTTCAATGTACTTTTGGTCATCGCATCAATATATTTATCCCTATTATCATATACACTGTTAATTGCCTCAAACAATGTTGTATCAGACATATCCTCTTCAAGAAGAACTTCACTGTAGCCCTGCTTTCTGAATGACCTTGCATTAAGAATCTGATCCCCCCTGCTGGCATTGGCCGGAAGAGGAATCAGAAGACTTGGTTTCTTCATCGCAAGAAGCTCACATATAACATTAGCTCCTGCTCTTGACACTACAACATCTGCTGCGGCGAATAAATCCTTAAGTTCTTCATTAACATATTCAAACTGATAATAACCTGTTGTACTGTAAAAAGTCTCATCAACCTTACCCTTACCGCAGATATGAATAACCTGATAACGTCTTAACAGGTCATGAAGAATTCCTCGAATTGCTTCATTAACATGGAGTGCTCCAAGACTTCCTCCAATTACCATTACAACCGGCTTCTCGGTATTAAAGCCACATAATTTAAGTCCGGCTGCCCTGTCTCCTGTTAATAATTCCCTGCGAATCGGAGAGCCCGTAAGAATCCCCTTATTGTCCGGAATCATATCAACAGTCTCCGGGAAATTACAGCACACCCTGGAGGCATATTTCTGGCTCATTCTGTTCGCCAGCCCCGGTGTCATATCAGATTCATGTAAAATTGCAGGAATATGGTATTTACCTGCTGCCATTACTACCGGAACGGTAACAAAACCTCCCTTGGAAAACACTATATCCGGCTTAATCTGCTTCATTAATTTCTTCGCCTGTGAAATTCCCCTGAGAACTCTGAACGGATCCGTCAGATTTTTCAAAGATAAATATCTCCTAAGCTTACCTGATGAAATCGGATAATACGGTATACCAAGATTTGAAATAAGCTTGCGCTCTATTCCGTCAGTAGATCCAATGTAATGAATATCATATCCTTGTTCTTTAAGAAAAGGTATCAATGCTATATTTGGGGTAACATGTCCGGCAGTTCCGCCACCGGTCATAACTATTCTCTTCATAAATAATAACTTCCTTATAATTAATGCTCCAAAAGATATCCCTTAAGTGCCTGGGCAAGCTGGTCAGGACATGAGGTTGATTTCGGTCCGCATTTTATTCCTTCAATCTTATCAATTGCGTCACTAACCTTCATTCCCTCAACAAGCCGTGCAACACCCTGTGTATTACCGGAGCAGCCTCCGACAAATTCTACATGCTGTATTGTATCACCATCAATTTCGAATCTTATCTCGCGTGCACAGACTCCCCGTGTGGTATATATATTCATATGAATTTCCCTCCCAAAAAAGTATTTTACACACAATCAGCTTAATTATAGCACATAAAGCTAAAAAGTGGTATAATGAAAAAAAATTTTTAGGAGGTATAACTAATGATTGGAATAATCGGTGCAATGGAAGAAGAAGTAAGTCAGATCGTAAATATGATGAATGATGTACAACAAACCGAAATTGCCGGAATGTCTTTTAACAAAGGAAATCTTAACGGCAAAAATCTGGTTGTTGTAAGAAGCGGAATCGGCAAAGTTAATGCTGCAATGTGTACACAGATTCTCGCAACATATTTTAATGTAAATTATGTAATTAACACAGGTGTTGCCGGCTCATTAAAGAATGAAATCAATATCGGAGATATTGTGATTTCCACAGATGCACTGCAGCACGATATGGATGCTACCGGCTTTGGATATAAACCCGGAATCATTCCAAGAATGCAAACTTCTGTTTTTGAGGCAGACAGGCATTTAATTGATATTGCTGAAAACGCATGTCATACAGCAATTCCTGAGGTAGGTGTTTTCAAAGGCAGAGTTGTCAGCGGTGACCAGTTTATTACTGACAAAGCTGCAAAAGAAAGACTTATCAGGCTTTTTGAAGGCTACTGTACCGAGATGGAGGGTGCTGCCATTGCACAGGCTGCTTACCTCAATAATATTCCATTCCTTATTATCAGAGCTATCTCAGACAAGGCTGATGATAGTGCTTCAATGGATTACGGCACATTCGAGCGTAAAGCAATCGACAATTCAGTTAAAATGCTTTGTACGATGATTGGACAGATTTAGTCAGATTTTGTAAATTATTTTCGATGTAAATATATTTATTGCAGCTTTCTTTATGGATATGATTTTTTTATCACAATTAAAGGAGGATGCTAATGTATTTCTTTATATTTGCCGGCATTGCATTTCTTGCCGGTATTGCAGTTAACAATATTTTACGTAAAATTACAACGGATTTGATTGAGGAAACAGAACACATCGAAAACACCTCAGACTCTTTTTTCAAACAGATGAAGCTTCGTTACGAAAACTACCTCAAAATCGGACATGCCATTAATAACACAGAGGCTTTTGCAGGAAAATATCTTGAAAAGTACAAGCTTCACGGCATCAGTATTCATGGTTACGAGAAAATCTCTGCTTTTACTGCCGGAATGAGCGTGGTATGCGGAGTATGTGGTGCATTAATTGACAGAATTCATGCAATGGAGTATCTGCTAACCGGATTTTTGGCAATGTATATAATTACAGGCTCCTGTAAAATGCTGGATGTTCCTGCCAAAAGAAAACGAATCACCCTAAACATCGTAGATTACTTTGAAAACCGCTTTTATGTTGCGGCTGCAAAGGAGACTCCGCCCGTTGCCACACAGTCGGTAACCGAGGAGAAAAAGACTGAAACAGTCACCAATACTGTCTCTCCTGAAGAAAGGATGTTAATTGACGAAATTTTACGAGAATATTTGGGTTGATAAAATCTTTTGAATCTACTATAATTAATTTCAGTGTTAAAAAGTATAACAAAGGAGAATTAGGATAATGGCAAAAATTACATTTGACTACTCAAAAGCGTCTTCATTCGTAGCACCTCACGAAATGGAGTATATGAAAAAGCTTGCTTTAGATGCTAAGGAACTGCTTCTTTCCAGAACAGGAGCAGGTAATGACTTCTTAGGATGGATTGATCTTCCTGTTGATTATGATAAAGAGGAGTTCGCAAGAATCAAGGCGGCTGCCAGAAAGATTCAGAATGATTCCGATGTTTTATTAGTTATTGGTATCGGAGGTTCATACCTTGGTGCAAGAGCTGCAATTGAATTTTTAAGACATGGTTTTTACAACAATATTTCTAAGGATATGAGAAAGACACCTGAGATTTATTATGTTGGTAACAATATCAGCAGTACCTATATTGCAGGCTTAATCGATGTTATCGGTGACAGAGATTTCTCTATCAATATGATTTCCAAGTCAGGTACTACTACAGAGCCTGCCATTGCTTTCCGTGTATTTAAGGAAATGCTTGAGAGAAAATACGGACATGATGGTGCTGTCAGCAGAATCTATGCTACAACCGACAGAGCTAAGGGAGCTCTTAAAAATCTTGCAGACGAAGAAGGCTACGAGACATTCGTAGTTCCTGATGACGTTGGTGGAAGATTCTCAGTTCTTACAGCTGTTGGCTTACTTCCAATCGCAGTAAGTGGCGCTGACATTGATAAATTAATGGAGGGTGCTGCTGAAGGCAGAAAGATGGCTCTTGAGGCAGATTTTGAAGACAATGATGCTCTTCTCTATGCTGCTGTCAGAAATAATCTTTTAAGAAAAGGCAAGAATGTCGAAATTGTCGCTAATTACGAGCCAAGTCTTCACTATGTTTCTGAATGGTGGAAACAGTTATTTGGAGAGAGCGAGGGCAAGGACAATAAGGGTATTTTCCCTGCCGCCTGTGATTTCACAACCGACCTTCACTCACTTGGTCAGTTCATTCAGGATGGTACAAGAATGATGTTCGAGACCATTATGAATGTTGAGAAACCTACCGTGGAATTGATTATGGGACAGGAATCAGTTGATACTGACGGTCTTAACTACCTTGCAGGCAAGACAATTGATTTCATCAACAAGAGTGCCATGAATGGTGTAGTTCTTGCCCACACAGACGGAAATGTTCCTAACTTAATGGTTAACATTCCTGAGCAGAATGAATTCTACCTTGGAGAACTTTTCTACTTCTTCGAATTTGCCTGTGGCGTAAGCGGATACATCCTTGGAGTTAATCCATTCAATCAGCCGGGTGTAGAAAGCTATAAGAAGAATATGTTTGCTCTTCTTGGAAAGCCTGGATTTGAGAAAGAAAGAGAAGAACTTTTAAAGAGACTTTAATAATATTTAAATTTAAGGGATTTGCCAATCAGCAAATCCCTTATTTCATTCCGTTACTAACTTAATAATATCGTTGCGTAAAAATTTGTTTATGGCTCCCAACACCGCAATAAAATAAAACATATACATAACTACTATGATTATAAAAGTATGTATAGGATTAAATATCATTGTACTATGGCATGTCAGATTATATAAACTTACACTAATAATATATATTAGAATCGCTATCAGAAATGAAAGTATTATCCTAATCAGATAACCGGTGAAAACCATTTTATGTATTCTTTTTTTATTAACTCCGAATATCTGTAGAAACCCCAGTTCTTTACGACGATAAAATAATTCTATCTGTATCTGTGAACTCATGAAGATGCAGGCTATAATGAAACAAACAATAAATACTATAAGCAATATTATTAATATCCCCTCCAATGTATCCTGTGAATTATTTATTTGTGCTTCAAAAATATTTATACTGTTATACATTGAGTTTCTAACATCATTCAACATTACTTCATCATTAAAAAGATTTCTATAGGATGCTCTCCAAAATTGAACTGTTGCATATTCTTTAACCTGTAATTGTGCAAACTTGTTCAGTGTGTCATATGGAATGTATATTATAATCCCCTCCGAATTTTTATAATACACATCTGACTCGTAATATTCTTCAAAGGATACATTCATGTTATCATTTACATCATCTTCATCCAATGAATATACTATTCCTGCTACAACAAACTCTCTGTCACAGAAAACTATCTTTTCTCCGATATGCTCTCCCAAATTATTCTCACCAAAGTATCTTGCTGCATATTCGTATGATACAAGTATCTCATTATCCGCTTTTGGAAATTCCCCATATTGAATCATGCCATTAATGGAAAAAACACTGTCCGGTTCTTCTGCCAGATACAACGCAGTTACATCATTTTCTTCAGCTACATAATAATCATATATTTTGAGTCTGTCAGGGTATTGGAAATTACTCAGTTCATCAGCCGTTACATTAAAAGCATCCATCGGATATCTGCTCACACTGTCTTTTATATATTCCTCAGAAAAACTATTCTGTATTGTAGATGCAATTAATATAATAAAAAACATAATAACAAATGGTATTAACGAAATCGGACTAAAAAGTCTTCGATTTCTTTTAAAATTATAACTTATGGCATTAATATTTTTAATCTTTTTAGGGGATTTATTACTACCATCAACAATTTCTTCCCTTTCCTCAAGATGATGCCTGTTGTGTTCAACCTTTTCTATCATCCCATACTTCAGATATATTATTTCGTCAGCAATTTCGTCAAAATATTTTTCATGAGTTGCTACAATTATAATTCTTTCTTTCGATTTGAGCTTATTTATTATATCTGCGGTTAATCTGGAATTTGTTTTATCCAGTGAAGCTGTTGGTTCATCTGCAATAAATATATCCGGTTCAGATAACATTGCCCTAACAATAGCTACTCTCTGTCGTTCTCCTCCGGAAATTTGTTCCGGATATTTATTCAATAATTTCGCAATTCCTAGTTTGTGGCTTAATGCCATGATACTTTCTTCATCATTTTTTACTACCAGAAGATTATCTAAAATTGTCATTCCGGATAATAAAAGGCTCTGTTGAAATACATATCCGACATTACTGTTGTTGTTTTTATTACGAATTATATCATCGATATATACATCCCCTGAAAATTCACTTTCTATTCCTCCAATAATATTTAACAGTGTACTCTTTCCACAACCGCTAACACCTTTTATTACATATATTTTTCCGGATTCAAAGCTGTATGAAAGATTTTTAATGACATGGTGGTCATAGCTTTTATCTATTTTATCTAATCTTAATCTCATAACTCAGACTCCTATAATAAATCCCGATGATTGATTATATTCTCATACCAGCTTGTAAATTTTAATCTATGCAGGATTATATTATTAACTATTACTGATACAACACATATAAACACTACAAAGGCTGCAATTATCGGAATGTTATATGTAAATATCTGAAAATCTATAAATATAATTTCTTCATTCAATAAATTTACACTCGCAGTAATAACGTATGATGCCACTATAGATATAAAACATATTATTAATAATTTACATATATTCAACCTAATAAAACAATTTATGACTTTTTCAATCGGATATCCGGCATATTCAAAAACCGATATAAATTTATTATTATATACCAGCTCTGTTTTAATAAGGTTAATATAGAACAGAACTGTAAATAGAGCTATAAATATCGCCAATGGAAGCAGTAACCTGAACATTGTATGGAATGTAATATTCATGTTGTTTTTCAATCCCATTGTTAATATTGTCCCGTCTTCTTTCAAGCTCATATAATTACTATCATAAAATTCTTTCATATCCCTATACGAATCAAAATACAACTCACACATTATCTGTTCAAACTTATTAAAATATTCCTCATTTAGAGCATATTCCTGAATTAATTCGTTATTAATACAATAATATCCATATTGGTCTGTAAGGTCTATTGCATCCATGTATTTCTGTTCAATATCATTTAAGTCATCAATAATTCCAACAATCTCCAGTTTTACATCACCTAACATAAACAGATTATCTTCAATTGTATGTCCTATGAGTGCCTCGGGATTATCCGGTTTCATATCCATTGCCTTTTCCATTGTAAGAATCACCTGATTCTTATCTGTAAAATATGTTCCGTATTTAATCCTGTCAGATAGAATAAATGCTTCTTTATCGGATGGTATGGTTTCATACATCGTTCCTGATTGTGACAAATCCATAACTTCATTGTTAGAATCTGCAATATATGACCCATTAAAACAAAATACTACCTCTTTAATGCCTTTAATATCCGATAATTTCTGATATTTCTCCCATGTCATATCATTAGTAGTAAGCCTGCACATATTTATTTTGTATACATACTCGATATTGGAATTCGTTTTGTTTTGAGGCGTATCTGCAAGTGTGCATATACATATAGCAATCGTCATAAAAATGCCAAACAGTATGTCGGATTTTAAATTTCTCTGCTTTGATTTAAACCATTTACTTATAAAGTAAAATAACCTCTTCTTTTTTTCCTTGGTAACACTTTTTTTCTTTTGAGGAACAGTTATGGTTTGTATATCAGCAATATTATTCTCACAAATCTTTTCACTTTTTTCAAAACAGATTATTTCTTCGGCATAATCCATAGCCTCTTCATCATGGGATGAGCAAATAATAAGCACCTTATCCTTTATGTCGGACATTAATTGAAAAATCTTTTTCTTGTTAACCTCATCAAGTGCTGCTGTCGGTTCATCCAGCAGCAAAATTTTCTTCTTTGACAGAAGTGAACGTGCAATCGCCAGACGCTGCTTCTCACCACCTGATAATGTTGTTGGAAATTGATTTTCTTTATCTGATAAACCGACTATTTCCAGTACTCTCAATATCTCTTTTTCATTATCTTCAATAAGTCTGAGATTATCTGACACATTAAGAAAATCCACAAAAAATGTATCTTGAGTTATATAATCAAATTCCTCTTTGATTGCCTCTTTGTCAACTATATCGGTAAATATCTTATCCCCGACTGTAATAGAGCCTCCGTTAAAGGGAATAAATCCTGCCAAAAGATTCAAAAGTGTTGTCTTACCGCTACCGCTTTCACCAAACAGCAGATAAAAGCCTTTATCATTAAAATCGTATGTAAATTTATCAATTACAACTTCAGTATTAAATATTTTCTCTACATTTTTACAATTTATCATGCCATTTTACCTTTAAAAACAATTCCGGTATTATACAATACCGGAATTACAACATAATTAATAAAATATAACATATTCTGACAGTTTATTTTTGGATATATCCTCAAGGAAATCATATAATTCAGAAAGCTTAACGTTATCGATTTGCTTATCCCTGTTATCTTCTAAACCATACGTTAATTCATTATTCTCCACTATACCTTTAGAAATTTCCTGAATAGTATTGTATAATTCCGTCTGTTCAGAAGTTGCCTTCCCAGATTCAACCAAATCAGATAATTGGACATAACCATATTTGCCTTCTTCCGACTCATATAACACATCAATAAATACAACATCTATCCATCCTACAACATTGGTAAATCCAATCTGAAATTTCCATCCATCAACATAAGACGGCATAGTTAGCAATGCATATGTCGGCAATTCAGCATATTGACCATATTCATGTGCTTCTCCGGTTAATGCTTCATGCATAAGCCTTAAAAACATTTCTTCGTCAATTTCTTTCAATTCAATATCGTCTGCTTCAAGCGACAACAATGATTCTGCCATATCTTTATCGCCATCATAACTTATAAGCTCATGAATATAAAGCATATCCTCTTTAACAAGTTCTGAATCTGAAGTTCCAAGAAGCAGTATGGGAATTAACTCCTTATGCTCTACCCCTTCCGAGTCGGTACTAATTGTATAATAACTGTCATTATATCTGTATCTGAGATTAACGCCCGTAAAAGTGAATGGTATATCACCATTACTTAATTCACCTTCTTTAGGGTACATATAATCAAAAGTATACACCCATCCATCGTCTGTTATCTCTCTGGCAATATTCTTGGCAAATGCCCAGTCATCAGGACTCCATGATGACTGCTCCGTACTGTCCTTCTGTCCCGAACAGGAAGATAATACAAGCATTAATGCCATCATACCAGCCATAAATAAACCGGTAAATAATTTTTTAAATTTTCGCATTAAAAATTCCTCCCACAATTATTTTAAACGTTCCTATTGTATCATTCGACTCTATGGATTTCAACCACCCCAGTATTGAATGGTCGTTCTACTGTATTAAGTGGTCAATTTGTTCTTTAACCTCTCTCATGCGTCGCCTGCTTACAATCAATTTTATTCCATTCTTTAATTCCAGTTCATTCTTTTCAATTTTATAAATCTCTCTTATATTTACAAGAGTATATCTATTAATCGCAATCAGGTATTTATTGTATTTATTCAGAATATCTTTTAGCACTCCTTTGATATGTATTTCTATATCTTTAAAAATGACCCGGATATTACGATTACTTCCTTTTAATTTTTCTGATTCAATTACATATACTTCAGACATATTCACAATAAATCTTGTACCTTTTGAATCAAACGACATTATATCCTGCCTTCTAAGCATATACTCCATTATATAATCCATTTTCTTTTTAAATACATCATATTTTAAAGGTTTTAGAAAAAACTGTTCTGCCATGACATCATATCCATATTTCATACATTCAGTAGAATTTGAAACTAGAATAATTATTACATTAATATCAAACATTTTTCTTATTTTATATGCGGTCTTCAGTTCTTCACAGTCTCTATCCTCAACATAAAAAAATATAACTGAATATTTTCCCATTTCATAATTTTTCACCAGATTAGAACAGTCGGAATACTCATATAGTTTAAAATCTATTTCTCTTTCTTTTAAATATATATCAATTAAGCTACATAACCAACCACTCTCACCACGAGTATCGCAAACAGCAACTTTCATTTTTATCTCTCCCCCGTTTAATTTTTACCTCACTTGATTTATATATTTTCTCCAATAATCTTTGCCGTAGCTGCAAGATTCTCAGGTGTATCTTCACCAGGCGTCCAGTTAAGTAGCAGTCCATCGTCATCCCATCTTGGAATTACATGAATATGAAGATGGAATACGGTCTGACCGGCTGCCACTCCGTTATTCTGAAGTATATTCACTCCATCACAGCCAAGTGCCTTCTTCATTGCATTACCAACCTTAGCTGCTAACACCATCGCCTTACCTAAAAGTTCTTCATCGGCAACCAATGCATTCTCAAAATGCTGTTTTAACAATACAAGCGAGTGTCCCTTTGCCGCAGGTGACAAGTCAAGAATGACCTTAAAATTCTCATCTTCATACACAGTATTTGTCGGAATTACTCCGTTTGAAAGCTTACAAAAAATACAATCATCTTTAATCATGTCGATTTTTCTCCTTTTTTGATAAAATTTTTCTAATATTAGTCTGCATTAAATGCTAATAATATGTTATTTTAATTACATAAACTACACGAGGAGGAATTAGTGATGTTTACTACCCAGGACAGAGATTTCCTTATGGAAATCCAAAATACAAATCCGGAAATATATGATTTTATTATGCACCTTCAGGAGGAACGTGCTTATGATATTCGCGTAGGATGTCATGATATCTGCAATACAATTTCAGTTATTTTTGGTAACTTTCAATTAATTGAATTAAGCAATCCACAGCTTAAGGATAATGCCCGTTGGAAACAGATGAAGGATGATGTTCAATATCTGGTTCACAGCATGGAAGCCATCAGTAAATACCGATATGCAGGAAGGATCTATCCTGTTATGACTGATATACAGTACTTTTTTAACCGCCTTAGAACTTCCATTATGAAAAATCCAAAATATCATTCATTACATTTTCAATTTAATACCGCCTCGTTGCTTTCGGATATTTTAATGGATTCTGATAAAATAAATTACATATTTACAACAATTTTTGACAATTTATGTGAAAGTACACCAAACACAGACGTTACAATATCTACAGAATGCAGTGATACCTGTTTTTGTATAAAAATATCTGACAACATTTCCGTTATACCGGATGAAATACGTGAAAATATGTTTCAGCCGTTTGTAACCGATAAACAACAGCATGTCGGGTTATCCCTTGCTACATCATATCAGATTATGCTCGCCCATAATGGCAGTCTGGATTACATTGCCAATCCGGATAAGGGTCATACCTTCATTCTAAATTTCCCACGTTAATAATAATTACGCAAATACAAAATTCTCGTCAAGCATCCGGAGAGTCTTAAAGTTGCCCTTGGCAGTCATTTCACCTGACATAAAGGCTCTCTGGAATGTCATTCGACCTTCAATAATATTATCCAGAACATCCATATCCATTTTGCCAACTACATCTGCACTTTCAAGTTGTCCAAAATAACAGTTGAGTGAGCGGTTTCTTATGGAAATGATAAGAGAATCATCCCTGTTATCCAGTTTTATAAGATATGTTGCACTAAAATTATCCTGTGGAATATAATGTTCCTTGAGCATATTAATATAATATTCATCGCCGCCTCTGTCCTCTTCCTCCAACATTGTTTTAAATAGTCCGGCAAGCTGTTCAATATCCTCTTTCTGCTTCTTTACATAATTATCATTAGCAGCATATTTGGATAACTGCTCTGATTCCTGTGGTGTAAGATTAATTGTATCACCTACAATATTCTGTTTAATTGCTTTATTACTGGTCGGAAGAGTTGTAAATTTCTGTGAAACAGCACGATATACCTCTTCTGCTTTCTTTTCAACTAATTCCATATAATTGGCATTAAGTTCAAATTCCGTCGTATCTTCAACAAATGCGCTTAAACCATTACATGCCTTACCTCCCAACATCTCCCATGCATTTGTTAACTCTAACACCCCTTCTCTTTCACCATAAGCCTTAGACATAACAATCGGAAACATATATGTACCTGCAATTTTGCTTTTGTCTCCATACAACCAGCAGGCGTCCAGAAACTCATGCATATAGCCTCCAATTCCTGACCATTCCACTGTAGAAGCAAGAACAATGGCATCAGCCTCTTTCAGCGTCTGCGGAAGTGTCATAATTGTGTTCTTGGTTTCAAACAGATTATATCTGGCAACCTTAACTCTCAGCTCCTCCAACACGCTTGTCATTCTGTTAATTACAGCAATTGTTGGGTCATCAATCATTCCGCGTCCACCATAATAGATGTTAATCTTCATAAATTATATCCTCTCTTTCTGTATAAAGGTATTGCCAATCCAAAACCACTGACAAGCCCTCCGATATGTGCCGACACACTAACATTGGAAGAACTCATCCCTAATGCAATACTTACTACAATATACAATATCATTCTTCTTAAACTCAAATCACCAACATACCCCTTATTAACAATAAGCAGCCACACCAAACCACCCAGAATACCAAAAATTGCACCAGAGGCACCAACACACACTACAAATTTGTCTCCTATTGCATAATAATACAATTGTGAAATAATACCACCTATTATTCCGCTTAGCAAATAAAGAATAACATATTTAACCTTACCAAGCTCGCATTCCAATATATTACCCATAAAAAACAGCATAAACATATTATTAAATATATGCCTTATTCCTGAATGTAAAAACATACTTGTAAACAACCGATATACTTCATGATCCCTAAAAAGGCTTATCGGTGCTACTCCACCCGCATAATATAATCCAAGTGCATTCTCACTTTGTCCGTTATTCATAGTAATAATAAATACAATTATGTTGATAACAATAATGAAATTACTTACGGTGAGTATTTTGGTCCTCATATATATAAGTCCCCTTTTTCTTTCTACTTTACATATATGTAGATTAACATTTATTACAAATCAAGTCAAATAAATATACATTCCTTATTTCCCAGTTCGATTCGGTCATTAGTCTTGATTTCACATAATTCATAGCATGCCAGTTCTCTTCCGTTAACCTTGGTACCATTAGTAGAATTCATATCCTTTACATAATATTTTAAGTCCTCATTGGAGATTCTTGCATGAACCCTGCTTATCCCTTTTTCTGAAATAACACAGTCCGCCCTGTCGGCTGCACTTCCGATTATTGTAATTTTATCATTTAATTCATATTCCTTATAGCCGCCGGCATCACTCCACTTTAGGAAATGCCTTGTGTTAACCGGTTCTTCAGTAAGTATGGTTGTAAGCTCGTTATCCGGTGATTTGGCTGGAATAATAACTCTGATGTCTGTTTTTTCAAATGGTACCTCCACCTGTTTAGTTATAATTCTCACAAACAGTGACTTATTGTGTTGATACCATCGGTATGCAGCAATTCCTCCGCAAATAATAATAATTAGCATAAATATATATATACCCTGCCCGACATTTCCAATTCTTATTCCTGATATAAAAACTCCCATAACAACATAAATCAACATTATTGCATATACACCAATGCCTATATACAAAGCATATATTTTTGTGTAATCTTTTTCCTCTGCCTCATCCGTACATATCTCCGGTATTATTGTCTGTATGGGTTTATACTCCTTCTCTACAATTCCCTCATCATCATTTCCTATTTCAATATCAAAAAGAGTTTCGGGATTGATATTTTCCTCGCAAATTCTTTTATATATTCCATAAGCCGCAGTAACTCCCCTTACATCCTTGTGATCAACATGCCTGATAATAAATTCAAACAATTGTTTTATATCTTCATAAAACCCGGTTTTCTTTCCCGAATAATACGCGAACATCCATTTTCCTCTGCCATCAGTATATATATGTTCCGGCTTCAGAATAACGCCATCATAATCCATCATATAATTTTCAACAGAATCAAATACTGCCATAAAAGATTTAATCAGATTATGCATCTCCTCCCACGAAAAAGTTTTTTTAATAAGATAATCATCCATGGCAACACATGATGATATTCTGTACAGCACACGGTTTATGCCATCAACAGTTCTTACCGTCATGTTAAGAAAGCCTTCAGGCTGGTTACTTTCAAGCATTTTCATCCTGTAATCCCATACTTCATTCTCAGGTATAATCTGCATATAACAATCCCTAATTTCTCTTATATATTCAATCTTCATCCAAAACACCTCCTATTACCTGAACAGCCCTTCCTCCGGCCCTTATAAAATTTGCATTATCCGAAATTTTCACTATTTCATCAATGTCGGCATCTGATAATTCATTTTCCACACTTAAGCTTTTCTCAGCATAATATTCATTAATTGAATCATCCAATTGCTCCTTTGCTGATTCTGCAAAGCTTTTACTTTCACCAAACACAGGCGAATTACAAATTTTCTCTGTATTAATTATGCCGGTCTCCACATCATAATAGAATTTTTCTGCCTGATAATACTTAATTCCACCTATTATTTTACAGGCATCACTTAACAACCCGTTATGAAGATAGAAATTAAGCTTTATCAGACCTGCCACCACAAAAATTAAAGCAGCAAAAATAAATGCAGCCTCCACAGTCATATATCCTCTAAGCTTCATATTAATTCCTCCATAACTAAAATAATTAAATAAGTTACCAATATACATGGCATAAAAGGAATCTGTGATTTAAGCCCCTTTTTCTTAACCAATGAATATATTCCTCCCGTAACAGCCGCTACAATTAGTGAATAAAATAAAAGCTGCAAATTAACAGACAGCCCCAGATAAATTCCAAGACATACAAACATAAGTCCGTCACCCTTGCCGATTCCCCCCTTTGTAACCACTGAATACAGTAATATCACACCACCTACAATAAGTCCGCCTGCAATTGATATTATGGATTGATATCTCAAAACTGCATTAAGAACAATTCCAATCAATCCAAATATTATAATTCTGACTCCTGACACCGTTCCTGTTCTGACATCTGAAAAAGTTTCCAATGCCAGTATCGCCATTACGATACCTTTAATCATTCTCATCACCGCCATTACCACATTTTGAACACGCCCGGTATTTCTCTTTAGCATCATCGAGTGAAACTGCAAAAACATTATTTTGCAGATTGGTACAATCATACCGGGAATGATATCTTGTTCCGTATTTTGTGTAATAAATCTTACTTCCTTCTTTAATTTCTATCACACAGCATAAGCTGCATGGATAATAAATTGCACCTGAGGAATTTCTTACATTATCTATTTCCGAAAAACCACAACTCAGAATATCTGATTTTATATATGTACATTCTCTCTCTCTATGATACACGGTTCCTTTTTCAGTAACATAGACCATCGTAGTATTCCACTCCTCCTTGCTTGTCCCATCTCCAATCCACGCTCTGCATCTTGCTCTTGCAACGAAAGGAATTTTTCCCAATCCAAACATGTCATACGGCACCTTCATATAGTACTGTATGGCAACATCAATTATGCCTTTATCCATAATATTAGAAAGGTTTAAACTAAACCCTTTTTTGCCATTAACAATATAAGATGTATTAAAAAAATCTTCTCCTAACTCATTAATTACACTTGACTTAATATACTCTGCCTCAAGAAAATTTTCGGGCACGGCAGATATCCCGGTCGCATCAATATAATATGCGTAACCTGATATTTTTATTGTCTGGGTGGTCAATGCATTTTGAATTCTTATCTGAATCTGTATTGCCTGGATAAAAAACATTAAAACAATGATTGCTAAAACATAAAATGGAAGAACAATCGAAGCCTCAAGTGTAAGACTTGCCTTCATATAAAAGGCGGCATAGGGCGCCCTTTTTTTCCCTATAGTTCTGCGTTTTTTGTCCGGGGGGAGAACATTATCAATAACACAGCCTTTCCGCTTTGTTCTATTTATTACCAACTGAGAAAAAAAGAGCATCCTATACCGCCTTTCTATTACTAATAAGTGTATACGGCTTTTTCTTTGTAAAAAAATCCGCCTGCAACCTCATATGCTGCTGTTACTTCAATTCCATACAGGTACCTCTTTAATCGAAAATCCTTTTTTCCATTATTAATCATCCATAACTCGACCAAATCCATTGTATATGCTGATTTCTTACCGTCATTCTCCATAAACAGAAGAAATCTCAAAAAACCTTCATAATCAATTCCATCCTGTTTAACACCTGTATCCTCAAAATTCAAAGACATAAGATTTTCTATTGATAACTGCCATGTCTCATCAGACTTGATAAGTGCTATTTCTTCTCCCTTTAAAAGACTTCTTACATCCATTAATGCCTCCGCATAGGCCCATAAATATAAGAGCACAAACTGCACGATTCTGATTACCGGCTCATATTTGGCAGCTCCTACCAAATTGGCAGCTATACCATATGCCGCTTCTCTTTTGTCTGAATCTGTAAGCAGATAAATCATATTAATGCCACTTCTGATAGCAGCAATTGACAATACCACAGATGTCAGATTGTCTTTATCAGAATTTCCTCCAAACAATACATATTCAACCTCATAATTCAGTGCTGCACCCTGCTTTTCATCTGTGAAGCTTACAAATTTATCCATTACATATTCAAGATAAATAAGCTTTTTGGCTCCTATTGTCGCCAGTTTTCCCTCCTTTTGAATTTCAGAAACTGACTCCAAATCCACTACCGTTGATGCAAGATCTGAAATTTTAATCTCTCTTTTTGAAACAGATTTACCTTCCGGTATCACCAGTTTAAGAAAACCGGTTTCAATAAAATCCTTCATTTCGTCAAGAATATCCGTATCATCCTCTGCAATAACAAGATTTTCATATTCGAATCTTAATCCTTCAAAAGATATACTGCTTATTAATCCTTTAATCTCTATAAGGGCTAATTCAATTTCCTCATGACTTTGCAGCTGATTTATTGATTCTCCGGCTGTCACAATTTTATTAAATATAACTTCGATGTTACGGAGTGTTTCACCCATTTTCTTAATGTCACATATATCCCTGAGTAATATCTCTTCATATTCACATATGTTGTTATATTCCTCCATAATGCCTTCCATTGTCTCTTCATTAATAATCTGCGAGCCTTTTTCAATAAATCCATCAAGAATACCTATTTCTGTATCTATATCCTTCTCATTGATTTCAATTGTATTCATTATATTCAATGCCTTATCAAGCGGATTCTTACATATCTTTATTAAATTTAACAACTCATCAATATCTTCACTACAATTTTTTCCTTCACTATTATTAACTATAGCAGTTTCAATATAATCCATAGGATTAACAAGATATTTTTCTATTGCATTAAAAATACTACTGTAACTTATATTCAGACCTTCCATTGTTTTCGGAAAAGGACAACATCTTTTTATAAAAACATCGGTGGTCAAAGGATTTTCGATATTCATTCCTTCAATTGTGCACATAACTCCGTCAATATACTCAATTATTTCTCTTGCTGAATTATTTACCACCACAATTTTTTCAGCTACACTTGTCATCTGATTACTTATCTCATCAACTGCCACTGCTTCTTTTGTACTATCCTCTATTCCAAGATAACCTGCTGCCAGATCAACCACTTTTGCGTATTTCTCATAATCCACCACCATATCCTGCCATAACAGGCCGCCTTCACTAATGGGTTTTATTACCCTGTCAATGGAAATTCCTGTTAAATCAATTCCGTATAAATCCGTATTTTGGGCAAAATACAATTCCTTATCCGTCTCCAGATTGTATTCCATATATTCATTAATTTTTCCCGCCAAAACATCATTGTCTATACCTTTTCCATCCTGATTTCCATTTAAAAGTAATACCCCAAACTGAGAAAACAGCTGAGAATCATATTGTGCAAACAATGAATCGAGTCCCATTGTCAGAGCCGTATTTACCATTACCTTAGCACCTTGAATTCGGGCTGACTGTATTGTTGCCGTGATAACCGATACTATCATTAAAAAAATCATTGCTGAAAATAGTGATACACTACCTCTTAATCTGTTCATATTTTTCCTCCGTTGGGGTATTTTTTAATTACTGAATCTTACTTACATTAGACGATATTGTCTCAAATACTGATTTTACAATTGAAGTTAACTGATTTTTAAAGATTAAAACAAGACCTACCAAAACTACGATAATGAGAATTACCTCTACAACTCCCATTCCGTCTTCTTCTTTTAGGAATTTTTTCAAAACGTTCATTAAATCACCTCCCTAAAATGACATAAATGCTGGTACAATAATTATTACTAATACAATACAAAGCATTATTCCCATAGGCAGAAGAAGCTTTGTTCCGGCCTCCTCACCGGCTTTTCTTGCCATGGACTTTCTCTCAATAAATGCTTCTGTTGTTTCTGCCTTTAATGCCTCAATGAAGTCATCACCTCCCTTTCTTATGTTCTGTGCCATCAGACTCCCTAATTTCACATAGCAGTGAATTCTGCAGCTCCTGCCAAACATTGCATATGCATCTGCTTCAGAAACGCCCGATGCAATTCTGTTAGATGCTGTAAGTATTTCTTCGTAAGCCGGTCTCTTCTGCATTTTAGATTTTTTGAGTGCATTTATGTAATCATTGGAAATCTTCGCAAATGCTGAAGCACCACTCATTCCGGCACCCATTAACAATGAAAGCTTAGACACAATTTCCGAGTAGTCCATTGAAAGCTTCTGTTCTCGTTCCTTTTCAAGATTTTTTTTTACAATAAATTTCTTGTAATACCATAACAGAAACACTATTGTTAACAGGATAATTATTATGGGAAGTCTGCTTTCTGCCTTCTCCACAAAGCTGATCTTCACTCCGTCAATCTCATTTGGAAGTATCAGATATTCACCATCAGCTTCACTGTTCGCCTTATCGATTGCTGCATTTATTTTGTTAATTAAAAGCTCTTCCTCCGTATAATCCGGAGGCATAATTATAACATTCTGCTTATAGGACTGATAGTTGCCTTCATATTCAAATGTCATAGTGATTGTACAAGCACTACCCTCAGGTAAAGCATTGTTACTCTTCACCTCTCCAAAGCAATTTACCAAATCGTAATTGTCAGTGGTATAATCTACATTAATACCATAAGCCTCTATCTCGGATATAAAATTCAAATCAGTTCTGACATTATCCGGTGCTGAGTTTTCACCCAACATTTCTTTACATACAATTTCATAAGACATATCAAAATATTTCTGCAGTTCATCCAATGGAATTTGCTGTGGCTCCACCGGAATTTCCACATCATATTCTCCTGAGTCCGTCTTTACCATTAATGAATATGTATCTTTAGTGTCACTGTATGAAGGCCTTTTAATTTTGTCTATTATGGTATCTTTAGGAGAATTTAACAGACAGGCAATTATAACAACTATAATTGACACACCCGCTATAGTCAGAATTTTTTTATTAAGCTTCATAAACTTCACCCGTTAAATTTTAATATCAACTATTCTTTCTGCGAGAATTCCTGCAATAAAATACAGCACCAGACAAATGCTCATAAATATAATTCCAAACATATTTCCATACACTTTCTCAAATATTTCAGGAGAAGTAAGTCTCATATACAAAATTATTCCTATAGGAACAAAATTCATAATGTTCTGTTCCAGCTGCTTTGCACTGATTATAGTGCTTATTTCACGCTTTACATCAATTTTCTCACTGATTGTCTCAGCTGTATTCCTTATTATCTGAATCAGATTTCCTCCACTTCGCTTTGCATATTGAAGTATTTCTGCGAAATTGCTAATTTCTTCAACCTTGTATTTTTCTGCAAATCCCGCAAATGCTTCTTCAATATTAATATTAAGATTCAATTGATATACAATACCTGAAAAGCCCCTATAGATTTCAGTCTTATTTCCATACAAAAGACCGATCTCCCCAAGTGCCTCCCTAAAGCTGTTTTCAATGGAATATCCCGCTGTTAATGCTGAAACCACTGCCTGCATGGCATCCTTAAACTCCAAAGCAATTTTTTCCTGACGTTTTCTCTCATGCTTACGTCTGCCATTTTTAACAAAGTAGAATACATAAGGCAGATAAATCAGTCCTGCCCAACAGCAATCATAGAACAGATATCCCATAATCATAAGAATCACAACAGCTTCAACAACAAGCTTTGCAGTCAAGACCTGCTGCGAACAGTTTGTCCTTATTGCAGAAAATATTTCCTGTAGCTTTAAGCTGTCCTTTAATCCTATTGTTTTCATTCATACCTTCCTCAATAAACTCAAATAGCCTGTTAAGCTCTATGCCACCATTGACAATTCCTCTAACCTCACTAATACTTATTACTCTTCTGCTACGATCACGTAATCTTCCGAGATGAACAACAATATCAATTGCTGACGCAATCTGCCCTCTAATTGCTGATATCGGCATATCCATTCCCATCAAAACCATAGTTTCCAGACGTAGCATCATATCCTCCGGGCCATTCGCATGTCCTGTTGATAATGAACCGTCATGTCCTGTATTCATCGCACTTAGCATATCTATCGCTTCACTGCCTCTTACCTCTCCCACAACAATTCGGTCAGGTCTCATACGAAGTGCCGACTTAATCAAATCCCTTATGGTTATTTCATTTTTACCTTCAATATTGGCTTTACGTGCCTCTAGTCTTACCAGGTTATCTACAGACTTCAGCTTAAGCTCTGCTGAATCCTCAATTGTAATAACTCTTTCATCTTCTGGAATATAATTAGACAGTGCATTCAGAAAAGTTGTTTTACCGGAGCCTGTTCCTCCACTTATAAAAATATTGTATCCGGCAATAACAAGCTTTCGAAGGAATTCTGCTGCCTCCTCGCTAATTGACTCTAACTGAATCATTCTATCCATAGATAGTGGTGTTTCGTAGAATTTTCTTATTGTTATTATCGGACCATTTATTGCAACCGGATTCATAACAATATTAACTCTTGAACCATTAGGAAGTCTTGTATCTGATATCGGAAGTGATTCATTAATAATTTTGTTAGACATTCCTGCAATTCGCTGAACAATGTCCAGCAAACGCTCTTTATTCTCAAAGCATCTGTCCCATTTATATATTATTCCATCCCTTTCAATAAAAATTTTATCCCATCCGTTAACCATTATTTCCGTAATACTGTCATCATCAATAAGTTCCTGTAATACATCCAGTCTTTTAATATCATTAAACAGTTGTTTTCGGTATTCCACCTTCTGTGATGCAGTAAGTGATATCTCCTTATCACATCTTAAATACACATTATCAATGGTCTGTAGTATTTCCTCCTCCGTCATATCTCTGGAAGGATCCAATGTCTCCATAACCCTTTTCTTAAGTTTTTTTAGAATTTCATCCACAATTTTCACCCTCCAAAATTTTGTCTGCAATAACACGATTTTTTGAGTTATTAATATATTCTAATGAAATTTCTTTATTCCAGCACTCTTCATCAAACGGAATTGAAAGCTTTTCGATTCTGCTCAAGAGTTCACTTCTGCCGGATGCAACAAGATAATTTTCCATTTCTCTGACCTTTTGTAACCCGACATAATCCTGTGCATTTGGCAAAAATATTCTGTCGCAAATTTCCATCATTCTCCAAGGTCTGCTGTATACCGTTCCAATATCAATCCATATAAAATCATATATTCCTGCTTCAATTATCAGATTTATAAACTCCATAAAATCTTTTTCCTGAAGTTCTGAAATATCTTCCGCACAAGTAACGGGGTAGAAATAATCCATTCCCTGAAGCTGACCTGTACATGATATTATTCTACCGACGGCAGCTCTGCCCGAAGCCCTATATTGATATAAAGCCTCTGATAATCCGCCCTCCCTGTCTGATAATATATTTCCAAGTCCTGCAAACTGTTCAAGATTAATATATAAAGACCTTCCTTTATGTGAAGACCATAAGGCAAGCATCAAAGCTATTGTCGTTTTAAAACATTTACCTGCCGGAGAATATATGCAATTAATCATACCTTTTTTATTTACTGTATTCCGGCTTACACCAATACCTGACATATAGGACATAACCTCCTTCACCAGATGATTAGCTGACTGATATGGATTTACATAATTACCCTCTGTGTATTCATCTGTAAGATATACTACAGTCTGGGCATTAATACTCTGTAATATTTGGCTGCTGACACGGTTTACAAGCATTAACACTTCAACTTCATATTTGTCAGCATCCCTTATGAGAGCATCTTCAGATGTATATACAACGACCTGTCCCGGCATTAAATGTCTCCTGTTAATATAGTCCGCCAGTCGCAACGCATATTGCTCTGAGTTATCGTAAATACAATAAATCCTCTCTTTCATAGAACTCCTCCCTTGGAAAACAACATAAATAAATAACTTAACAAAATGGGTCCGGTGAGTTTAATCGTTACTCTTTTATTTTCCTTTGCCCCCTTAGAAATCTGCTCGGACAATTCTATAAGTAATTTAATACATCCGCAGAATGCGCCTGTAAATAAAACAAGAATTACAAATTTCAAACTGTCAGTAAAGGATAAAAAAGATACAAGCAGGCATAATAATTTAACATCTCCTGCACCAATTCCACCAATAAGATAGATAATAAACAGAAATATTCCTACAGAAACAATGGATATTAACGAACCTAAAATTCCGCTCATTCCACTTGTCGATATAGTATATATCAGCCAGAATGTAAATCCTGCAATAACAATAAAATTGGGAACTCTTCCCTGAATTAAATCAAAAACAAAAGAAATACATACTATTACTCCCAGAACTATGCCAACTATCATCATCACCTCCGCCATAAGCACAGGCTCCGGAAAATCTGAATTCAGAACCACAAAAGAACTTTTGTGTAGACACAACGATAATCCAAATTGGTCAAGCTGTCAATAATTTTAATGATTAATTTTTGAAACTCTTTTTTCTGACACATTTTTTTATTTTTGGGGAATAAATTTGTATATATAGGCTTTATTTTGTCCATACTTCCAACATCACGAAAGGATATGATTGTGTATATGAAGAAAAAGAAAGAATTTGTTACTTACGAAGAAAAATACCTTGTGTCCGAGCTGCTTCAGACACGTAATGCACTGGCTGCTGCATATTCAAATTTTGAAAATGTAACCGATCCGGACTTAATTGATTCATGTATATATCAGGTCAACTCTGTTCAAAAAAGATACAAATTCCTGCTCGAGCGGGCAAAAGAAGCAAATATTGCAGTTTTTTGCGAAATTGCTCCAAACGAATTTTGATTAATTAATTCCGGTCTCTATACATGTAAAAAACCGGATACATATCAAAATGTATCCGGTGCTTTATAGTGCATTTTATACCTTGTAGCCCCTGTTAATATTGGAATATACATCCTCATTAAGAGATGATTTGGAATACGTAAGCCCTGCATATACCTGCTGAATATTCTGCATCAATGGTTCTGAATTATCACTTTCACTAACAGCAGCAAAAGCGTCTTTAAGTTTTATAAGCATTTCCCTGACACGTAACAGTTCTTCTGTTTCTTTGCGTATATACGCCCTTACTAATACCGAAATCATAAATGAATATAAACTTCTTAATTTATGTGAAATTTCATATTGCATATTCAGCACTGATGCAAGCTCATTAACTACTGATTTCGCCCTCTTTATATTACGGCAATAACCGGTTTCATCATCTTCTTTAAAAGCTTTCAAGCCATCATCGATATATTTTATTCCTAACTCATACATGATTACTATTAATTCTGAACGGTTTGCCTGTGATATTTTTACTCCAAAATCATTAATTTCCTGTTTGGTCACTTATATTCCTCCTACTGTAGAAGCTGAAGAATGTTCTGTGGTCTTTCATTTGCCTGTGCAAGAACTGATGTAGCTGCCTGAGAAATAACACTCTCTGCCGTAAATGTTGTCATCTCAACTGCCATATCGCAGTCTTCAATTCTTGAAAGTGCGGCAGTAATATTTTCATTATATGAATTCAGGCTGTCAACAGAGTTCTCCAGTCGGTTCTGATATGCACCAAGCATTGAACGAACTGATGAAACCTGTGAAATTGCTTCATCAACCTTACCAATTGCAATTGCGGCACCATCAGGTGTAGTTACAACCAAAGAATCAATTCCTAGTGTGTGCGAATTAACCTTTGGAATATCAATCTTTAACTGCTGACCCTCATTAGCACCAACCTGAATGTCCATAATTCCCATCTCTGTTACCTTTAATGTACAATCAGCAATCGTTGTATCGCCCGGAACTTCAAATACCATTTCAAAATCGTTTACATCCTCTACGGTAACTAATCCGCCCTTCGCAGTTGCAATTGCAGTTGAAGAGAAACCATCACCCAATGTGACTGTACAATCTTCTCCTGCTGCTACTGATTCCAGTGGCATTCCAAACTTAGCAGCAAGTGTTGCATTATTGAACTTAACACTAATCTCCTCTCCGCTTCCGTAAAGCTCGTTCATAATCTGAAAGCTTCCGGCACCTGCAGATTCAACTGTTGCACCTGCGACATTACACATCTCAACAATATTCTGATATACGGTATCAAAATCCTGTCCCTCTTCGATAGATACACTTGCTCCATTAATAATAATGCTTCCGGCTTCTTGTGCTGTTATGGTTCCTGTAAACTCATTGGCCGTAATGCTTGCTCTTGTTGCCGGCGTATCTACTGAAAAACTGTACTCACCGGATACAATTGATGAAGACATATCAACCATATATACATCATTAACATTCGCATAAGCTCTTCTACTTAATGTTCCATCCAAAAGAGGCATTGAGTTATATTCTGTATCCGTTGAAATTCTGTCAATTTCCGATACAAGCTGATTAATTTCATCCTGAATAGCAATCTTATCATCTGTACAATATGTATCATCTGCCGCCTGCACAGAAAGCTCCCTGATTCGCTGAAGCATTGATTCCATCTCTGCAAGAGAAGATTCTGCTGTCTGTACAACAGAAATTCCATCCGAAGCATTTCTGGTAGCCTGCTCCAATGCCTTAATCTGTGTATGCATTTTCTTAGATATTGCCATTCCCGCTGCATCATCTTCAGCACTATTTATTCTGAGACCTGAAGATAATCTCTCAATTGCTCTGTCCAAAGCTGATTCTGTCTTTCCTAACTGTGTCTGTGCAACCATTGCTGATATGTTACAATTAACTCTCATGTAAATTCACCACTTTCTATATTTTCACCTGATTAAATCTGTTAATTATATCGGCATAAACCATTTATTAATTAGTAAATTTTGAAATAAAAATTTTTGCTGCCCCAAAGATTCTTCCTGTTGCAACATTTTCTTTCACAACTGCAATTCCCTCCGGCTGTTCTTTAACCTCATTTATAGAAATCGCAACATCATTAAAGTCCTGACTGTAAAGTTCACTCTCAAGAGCACTCCTCTGTTCAGATAATGCAGCAATAACATTTTCATCATCACACATAACTGAAGCCTTAATTGTGTTCTGATCTACTTTTCCTTCAATAGTAATTTCTGCTCCTGATTTATTTCTTAACTTAATGTTAAAAATTCCCTTTTCGTCTCCCGATTCCATCACTTTAAGATGAATAATTCCTTTATTGTTATCCGTTTCAAAAGGAATACAGAAATAATTCTGCCTTGATAATGTACGCATAAGATTAACTCTGTTACCAAGCATTCTTAATGTTTCCATATCAATATATCCTTCTTCACTGTAAGTCGCCTCTTCAACAAGCTTTCTGGTTCCTTCTGCAATGGCGTCATACTCCTTTAAAAGAGTATCTTTATTATCCAATGCTTCAAGAAATCTATCCGGCTCCTCTTCATCACAGCCGTCAAATACTTTGTCAAAACTATTTAAAAGTTCCTTTGCTGCAAATATATTATTTAAGGTTGCAGGTATATGGTTATCTGCAACAAATTTATACACTGCCTCAGGCATGTTTGCTGCTGCCTCAAAATCTGCTAACTGCTTTTCATATATTACATCATCAGACAATGTACTCTTCATAATTTTCTCAGCAAAAGTTTCTATTGACATATTATCAACATCTTCACCAAACTCCGCAAGCTTATCCGGTGTAATTTTGTCAGCCGCTTTTGAGAACAGATTCTTATAATATGTAACTTTATCCTTTACATGAATTATATCTGTATTGTCATCCGCTGTTAATTCCATTCCTGTATCTTTTCTGCTATAAAATGCCGTAAGAAG
This sequence comes from Lachnospiraceae bacterium, assembly GCA_045129695.1. Taxonomy (GTDB): domain Bacteria; phylum Bacillota; class Clostridia; order Lachnospirales; family Lachnospiraceae; genus Eshraghiella. Next base: position 36,418 of record JBGVJZ010000015.1, read on the forward strand.
ATTTCCCATATTAAGCTCAAGTCCCTGATTAATAAGAGAGCCTATCGCATTCATTCCATCCTTCTTAAATCTGTGGGCAAGTGAATATATTCCAATAAATTTTTCTCTTTCCTCTGCGGTTATTTCACCCTTTTTATCCATTCGGTACAGAAATTCACTATACTTCTCTTCCTTAGGTCTTATCTCCATATGTATTGACATAAGATATTCACTAAGAACATTTACGTCCACCTCCATAGGATTTATGCCATCCCTTATCATATAAAGAGTCTTTTCAGGTGTCATCTCCTCAAAAAGATTATTCACTGAGGAATCCAGAGCTTTAACTTTATCAATATTCTCAACAGTCATTTCCATACTGTTATATGCAAGAATTCTTACCGCTCTGCGATTTGCATCATTATTCTCATAACCCAAATCTGCCAAAATATCATTAGTGCTTGCCTTAACTGCCTTGGAAACTGAATCTCCCAAATCGCTTCTAATCTCAGTACTTAAAGCCTCATATTGCTCTCCTGCTTTCTCCATAAGAGCTGTAATAATCGGTGCATGCCTGGCTAAATTATTAATATTCGGTATTACTTCTGCATTAATTACACTACCGATAACAGCACTCGGTGCTCTTCTCAATGTCATAAATGCCAGCACTGTGTCATTTGCCTGCTTAATGTCTTCCATTCTGAATTCCGCTTCACCATATCTGCTGTCATCATTGATAATACTTAATTCCTGCTGTCTTAAGTTCTCAACCAAATCTGAAATTTCTGTTGTATTAATTGAAATTCCATTTTTCTCAAGATTTCTGCCTGCTTTGATTGTCAACATAAGTCTTGCTTCCCAAAGTTCTCTTGTTGCCCTTACAAACTTGTCATCACCATAGTCAGGTGTTATTTCTTTACCTGCCAATTCTATATCTGAAAGACTATCAAGAGTATATGGCAAATCTGACTTAACTAATGCCATAATATTAGAAGCTGTTGCATTATCAATTGTATTAATAGCCATTTCTGTCTCTTCCCACGGCAGGCTTTCTCCGTTAAGAATTGTTGAAACCGCCTTATTACCTTCAATCATATTAGCAATAATTCTGTCTATAATTTTATCCGGCTCAAGCTCTTCACCAATCTCTTCTAATTCAGTGAGCTTAATTAAATTATCTTCTGTAACAGGTATATCGTTACACAAAAGCCATTTACATCTGTCCAGATTCTCCCTGTTAATGTTAAGTCCACTGTTTGTGATTATCTGCTCTGTCTGCTTTTGAAGATTATTCCACTGCTCATTTGATATGCCTTTACTCTTCGTATAAGCAGTTCCGGCATGCTCAGCAATATACATATTATTAATAGAAGGTGTCATTTTATTTTTCAATAAATATGACTTTGTACCATCCGTAAGCTTACCTGTAAGCTCCGATGCCTGTTCCAGTGCCTTCAGAACCTCTGAAACATTTTCTTTATTGGGTGTCATTCCTGCTTCGGTCATTTTTCTGGAAACAGAAAAAGCTGCTGCACCCTGACCAATAACAGAAGCCACTGTTTCTGAATCAATATTCACAGTTGACTGAAAATCATCACAGCACATTGCAAGCTTAATCTGAATCTGTTCAACCACAGTTATAAGCTTATCCGCCTCTGTATTATTAATATCCACTCCATTCTCATTCATCTCTACAACTGAGCCGGTTCCCATCTTATTAAAAATAGCACTAAGACAGTCTCTGAGAACATCCGCCTGAGCCCTGAGATTTTCGAGAGTCTGCTGCGAGTCACCAATAATTGAAGAATTTTCCATTTCCTCATTAAAATAATTCATAAAACTGCTTCCAAAAGAAACTGCATCCGTCAAAGCTTTTCCATTAACAGTTTTACCTGAATTATCTGTTATATTATCTACTTTATACTCATGTGTTCCGAATCCATCAATCTTCATAAAGTAACCTCCAAAAAAATACCTGTGTACGGTTGTATCCATACACAGGTATATTTCGGCTTATTTTTTTAAATTATTTATCTTTTTTAGATTTTTTCTGTTCAACAGCTTTAATTTCTTTGTCTGTTGTAACATTTTTAGGAGCTGCTTTCTTTCTTGGCTTCTTATAATTAAATTTAAGTACAGCAGTTCCATATGCCGGAAGCGGAAACGCAAAAGAATATGGCTGATTATCACATTCCTTCTTCTCTGCTTTAAATACTGCTCCTGATTCAAGCTTCTCATTAAGAATTAATGTATATTCACCTGCACATGGCACACCAACCCTGTAATCCGCTCTCTCCATAGGGGTAAAATTACAGATATAAACAAGACTGTCCTTGCCACTTGGTGAAAATCTCATAAAACTGTAAATACTTCTGAAAACATCATCCGCATTAATCCATTTAAAGCCATCAGGATACTGATCAAGTACAGTGCTTGCCTCATAATTACGGTAAATATCAAGAAGTGCCTTAACATAATTATTAACATCCCTATGCAGCGGCTCATCAATCAAATGCCAGTCAAGTGCTTTATTCTCACTCCACTCGGACCATTGTGCGAAATCCTGTCCCATAAAAAGTAATTTCTTACCAGGATGTCCCATCATATATGTATATCCAACCTTTAGGTTAGCAAATTTATCTTCATAAATTCCCGGCATTTTGTTAATCATGGAGCATTTAAGATGAACAACCTCATCATGCGACAACACAAGTATAAAATTCTCACTATATGCATATGTCATTGCAAAAGTCAGCTTATAATGATTATCCTTTCTAAAATACGGATCAAGCTTCATATACTCAAGGAAATCATGCATCCATCCCATATTCCACTTAAAAGTAAATCCCAATCCATCATCCTCAGGACTCTTAGTAATGCCCGGCCATGCTGTTGATTCCTCAGCAATTGTAATTGCACGAGGATTACGACGCTTCATTATGCTGTTAAAATGACGGAAAAATTCCATCGCCTCAAGATTACCATTGCCACCATATTTATTGGCAACCCACTGGCCGTCTTTTCTTCCGTAATCAAGATACAACATTGATGCAACCGCATCAACTCTTAATCCGTCAACATGGAATTTCTCAACCCAGAACAATGCATTGGCAATAAGGAAGTTAACAACCTGATTTCTGCCATAGTCAAACACTTTGGTTCCCCAATCAGGATGCTCACCCTTACGAGGATCCGGGTATTCATATGTACTTGTTCCGTCAAAGTCAGATAAACCATGTTCATCCCTTGGAAAATGTGCAGGTACCCAGTCCAGAATAACACCGATACCCTTTGAATGCATATAATCAACAAAATACATAAAATCTTCAGGTGTACCATATCTGGAGGTAGGAGCATAATATCCCGTAACCTGATATCCCCATGAACCATCAAAAGGATGTTCTGCAATTCCCATCAGCTCAACATGTGTGTATCCCATATGTAACATATATTCTGCTATCTGCTCCGCGCACTCACGGTAATTCATGAATCCCTCAAAGGTTCCATCATTCTTCTTCTTCCATGAACCAAGGTGAACCTCGTAAATTGCCATTGGCTTCTTCCACGGTTCACTTACATTCATTCTGCTTATCCATTCATCATCAGTCCATACAAACTGATTAAGATCTGTAACAACCGATGCATTAGCCGGTCTTAATTCAGCATAATTTCCATAAGGATCACATTTGAAATGCTTTTTTCCGTTCTTAGATGTAATATGATACTTATATACAGAACCCACAGAAGCTTTTTCCGTAAATAATTCAAAAATCCCCGAATCACCGAGTCGTGTCATTTCATAACCATATCCGCACCAATCATTAAAATCTCCTACTACGCTTACAACCGCTGCATTAGGTGCCCATACTGCAAAATATACGCCTTCCTTGCCGTCCTTAAGCGCACGATGAGCTCCCATTTTCTCATAAATTTCATAATGTGTACCCTTACCAAATAAATAACAGTCACTTTCTGTCATAAAAACATTGCTATTTTCCATAAGCATCTCCAATTCACATTAATTATGAGACAATTATAACACAATTCTTTGCATATTTCTATATGGTTGTGATATAATCTCGTATGTAGTTTTTACTATTTTATAAAAATTTTTCAGAAAGGCAATGGTTATATGATTTTTAAATTATTAGATAATGCTTACATAAATGAGGTTACATTTATAAGTATTCTTTTAGCATTTGCAGCAACCTGTATTACCATCAACCTGTGTAAAAGTATTCTCCCAAGAGATCAGGGAAGAGCCTTTGCAATTAACGGACTTAAATCAGAGGGTAAGCCAAGGGGTGCCGGAATTATTTTTGTTCTGGTATTTGCAATATGCTCAATACTTTTTGTTCCATATTCCAACGAAATGCTGATTTACATTCTGTTAATTATCGCAGCAATGTTAAGCGGTTACCTTGATGACCGTTCCAATTCACCATGGGGTGAATATAAAAAAGCAATTATAGATTTAATAATTGCCGTCGCATGTGCCATAACATATATATGCTATAACGGAACGACTATTCAACTCTTTTATTCAGATGCCTTAACCTTTGAACTACATCCGGTGCTTTTTGCAGTACTGGCCGTAATACTTATATGGGCAAGCATTAATGTTACCAATTGCTCCGATGGCGTTGATGGACTGTGCGGCACACTTTCCATAATTACCCTTATCACACTATACGGAATATGCCAGATTAAAGGAATTGACCCGGCAGTAAAACATCTTATTCTATTATTTGCTGTATGTCTTCTTGGATATCTCTGGTACAACGCTTCACCTAGCAGACTGCTTATGGGTGACGCCGGTTCAAGAGCAATCGGTTTCTTTATTGCTGTATTATCCCTCAAGACAGGAAGTCCTCTTCTGTTCCTTCCTGCTGCTGCCGTAATTATTGTTGATGGCGGTTTGGGACTTATTAAGGTATTTTTATTAAGATTTTTTAAAATTAAGATTCTGGCGAATACAAGAACGCCGATTCATGACCACATGAGAAAGAGCAAAGGCTGGTCCGATACTCAGGTTGTTTTCAGATTTTCAATTATTCAGGTTGTTATATCCCTTGCCCTGCTTTTTGCCAGATAAATTCTAATACACGGAGACTGTAAAGGTTACGTTACCTTCATAGTCTCCTGATTTTTTGATTTCATCCACTGATTTAAGCCGATAATATACCGATACTGAATCTGTTGTATCCACGAGATATTCTCCTGCCTCCACATTTTTAAATTTACCATTATATTCCAATGAAGACTCTGCTAACACCTCATAACTTGTCTTTATATCACCAACTCTTACTAACTCTATTCTCTCATCTGCCATCAGTACCACGTGTTTACGATTATTCATCCCGGCTTCACCATTATAAAATATATTAATCTTTATTTCATAGTTCTCATCCAGTGAGCAATAGTCCGGAACGCTTACCTCAAATCCCATTACATATACAGTGCAGCTTTGTTTTACACCATTTGATGCCGTCGCCGTTATTATTGCCTTACCCGGGCTTTTTGCTGTAACATTTCCATTAGAATCAACAATGGCTACCTTTTCATCACTGCTGCTCCATTTAACAGTGGTATCCAATGCAGATTCAGGATATACTTTAGCTGTAATATGCAGACATTCACCATTATCCTTATCAAGAATTGCATTTTCTCTGTCAAATTCAATTTTCTGAGGCACTATCTCTTCCCATACTGCCGACAACTTTGCATTTGTAAACAACGCCTTATTATATTCAACAGGAAGTTCCTCTTCATATAACTTACCGTCACTTGCTTTCCAGCCGGTAAATACATATCCGCTTTTTACAGGTATAGGAAGCTTCAACCTGGCCACCCCCAGTCTCTCCATTGTAATTGAGCCGGTATTATTTTCATAAGAACCACCGTTTAAATCCAACGTATACACAAATGGTTCAAGAATCAGATATTTTAATGTTAAACTGCTTATATCGCTAACAGTAATACGGGTATCCTTACCGGCACCTTCCCCCAAATCACCATTAGGATTTCTGAATACGAGCATAATCCATTCCGTTCCATTCATAAGCTTCAGCTTGTCCCCTGTAGTAATCCAGCTTCCTTCATTAAGCAATGTATAGTCGCTGCTGTATTCAGCAAAATACACATATCTTTCCTCAGAAAAAAGAAATGACACCTCCTGTCCGGGCTTAACCTTAATCAGCTTAACATATCCTAAACGTGATTCATTATACCAGTAGAACCCATCCCTGATATTGTTGCCGACCATTGTACTGATATTGGATATATAAGCTGAATATGTTGACAAATCATCAATACTGTATACTCTGCCCGGATTATATTCCTTCACTATTTCATCCGCACTGACATCCCAGCTACTTCCCTGTGATGCCTCATTATACACACCGTTTCCTGTCCATACATAAGAAGCACTTACTACCAGAGGAATTGATCCTGCTATAAACAATGCAAATAATACCGCTCTAATTTTATTCATCTGTATCCCTTCTTAATTCAACCTTGAACTCAATTGTTCCGACATAATCACCTGCTTTGGTATTTTCATCAATCACCGGTGAACTCATTTTAACGGAATCCAACAAATTAGCCGTGCTGTCAGCTCCGTCCCTAAAGATTCCAACAATATTATTATCCGCTGATACCGCTACTTCACTAATTGTAAGTGACGTTGTCAGGGTTGCCGGTTGAATATTGATGTCCCCCTGTCTGGTCAGAACAACACATCCATTCTCGTCACAACCTTCTGTTATCGATACAATCACACTTTCATCCGGTCTCAGATTCATTCTGTCAGCAGTAACCGTAAATTCACTATCCTGTGTGCCGGGTGTAAGCTCCGCCGGAATTCTTATAATAAATTCCGTATTATCTACGGTATATCTTACCGGAACCGTTGCCGTCGCACCATCTGAATTAAGCTCAGCCGCGTTAACTCCTACACTTACAGAAAAAACCATTAAAACAGTTAATAAAACGAAAAAAAACTTCTTACCCATATAAATGCTCCTTTCAAAATACATTTAATTTAATTTGTTGCGAAACAGAATTATATGCTGTTTCACCATCCATTGAATAACCTCTTGCAATAATTTGAATATCATATATGCCTGCGTGTGACACCTTACTTAAAAATACATTTTCCTCTTCTCCGGGAATAATCCGACTGCTTTCACCGATTTTACTGTCTCCATAATACACTTCAAACATTAATTTACACCGATTATTCACAGGATTATACACAGAAATTTGAGGGTTATCACAAGACGTATCTACACCCGTAAAACCGGGAACGCTCATGTACATTCCCATATAGGACTCTGTCTCTTTAATTGTTGCTTCCTGCGTAAGGATGTACTCGGGGAATTCTTTTTCAACAGCCTTTGTAGACATTTGCAAGATTAAAAAAATCAATGCCAGGAGTACTAACGGAATTAAAAATATTATCAGATACAATCTGACGACTACTGCATATTGATTATTTCCTAAAGGTCTTGCTTTAGTTATTTTTGAAAGATGTGCAGCCGCTCTTTTTCTCGCCTCTTGATATCCCTTTACAGGCTTTACTTTTTTGAATCGTATATATCCGCTCACTATTTTATCGCCGGATACTTTAATTATTTTTTCCAAATCCTCAATGGAAATATCTTTTGACTTCTTGATTATCATTCACCTCCATATAAAAATAAATATGTGGGAAATACCGATATTTCAGAATGCGATGATATCGCAACAATTCGAATGTAAGCATAAATATAACGCCAAAGGAATTGCACGTCAACCCCTTTGGCGCATTTTATTTTTTATTAATATTTTTATAAAATTTTAATTTATTTCTGTGTCAGATTGTATATTTCTCTTTTGGAAACTCCTCTGTCCTTCGCCACCATTTTCATGGCTTCTTTTTTATCAATCCCTTTTGCAGTGTAGTATTCCAGATGTTCCTCAACAGTCATGGAAAGCCAGCTATCCTGCTCTTCCTTTATAATAGCCTGTCTGTCCTTACCTTCAATTACAAGTACATATTCTCCCCTTGGTTCATTGTTGTTGTAATATTCCACAGCTTCCGCTAATGTACTTCTGTAAACAGTCTCATGCTTTTTGGTAAGCTCCTTACACACAGCGATTTTTCTGCTGCCACCCAGTGTATTCTTAAGCTCTTCAAGTGTTTTGATTAATTTATGCGGAGCTTCATAAAGAATTATTGTCCTTGTCTCATTTTCAAGTTCAGAAAGTACATATGCTCTTTCCTTCTTATCATATGGAAGAAAAGCCTCAAAAGTAAATCTCCTTGTAGGAAGACCTGAAATAATCAATGCATTAATACATGCGGCCGGTCCCGGTATTGATATAACTTCAATTCCTGCCTCAACACACTGTCTGACTAATTCCTCTCCCGGATCAGAAATTCCCGGCGTGCCTGCATCAGTTATCAACACTATATTCTGTCCGGATATAATTTTATCCACAATCACCTTGGCTTTATCAACTTTGTTATACTCATGATAGCTGGTCATTGGAGTTTTAATCTGAAAATGATTCAGAAGCTTTATACTGTTTCTTGTGTCCTCAGCAGCAATTAAATCTGCCTCCTGCATCATTCGGATTCCTCTGACAGGCATATCCTCCAGATTTCCAATCGGCGTGGCACATAAATATAATTTACCTGTTTCCATTTTCTGACCTCTATTCTTCATATAAACGAATAATTTCTTCGGTATATTTTCCCTGAGATTCATATATAATCAGGGGTTTCTCTACTTTAATCATTGGTCTGCCGCCTCTTATACCCTCCACAAGCACCATCGTTGCCTCTTTATCAATAAAAGAATGAACCATTCTCATTCGCTTCGGCTCAACCTTATATTTTCTCATCAGTTCAAATATCTCGGTAAGTCTGTGTGGTCTGTGAACCATACAAAAGCTTCCGCCCAGCTTCAGAACCTTAGAACCCTCTCTTATTACATCCTCAAGCGTACAAAGAATTTCATGCCTTGCAATTGCCTTGTGACTCTCAGGATTAGTAAGTCCGTGATTCTCATTCATATATGGAGGATTAGATGTTACAACATCAAAAGAAGCCCCTCCGAAAATTGCAGAGGCTTCCTTAATATCTCCATGTACAATATCAACATACTCTTCAATACTGTTGTATAAAACACTTCGTTTTGCCATATCAACATTAATATCTTGTATTTCAAGACCTGTAAAATGACTTCCCCTTGTTCTTCCCTTCAAAAGAATAGGTATGACACCATTGCCGGTCCCAAGGTCAAGCACCCTGTCACCTTCTCTTACATTGGCAAAAGCACATAACAGAACTGCATCCATTCCGAAACAGAAAATTCCGGTATTCTGGATTAATTTATATCCACACCTTTGTAAATCATCCAGTCTTTCATCAGCCTTTAAATTAATTGTCATTTAACTTTGATTTTCCTTCCTTGCGTTCCAAATCCTCCAATGCTCTGATTTCAGCATCAGAAAGATCATCCTTAGAAAAGTTTCTTCTTCTGCTTGGTTTGAATTTGATTTCTGAAACCTTATAATCCCTGATTTCCTTCTCATCCTTACCAACAGTTACAATTACTTTAACTGTCTGTCTTAGAACACTTACACTATGAACCTCGCCTGACAAACCATCATTTGTGGTAACTCTGTCACCCTCCTGCGGAAGCTTGCTGTTAAGATACTCATAAGTATCCTGCTCATTCTTAAGACAGCACATCAATCTTCCACAAACACCCGAAATCTTAGTCGGATTAAGTGAAAGATTCTGTTCCTTAGCCATCTTGATTGACACCGGTGCAAATTCCGATAAATATGAATTACAGCATAATACCCGTCCGCAGATACCTAATCCGCCACGTATCTTAGTCTCATCTCTTACACCAATCTGTCTTAATTCTATTCTGGTTCTGAATACCGATGCAAGGTCCTTTACCAACTCTCTAAAATCAATTCTTCCGTCAGCAGTAAAATAAAATAATACCTTATTATTATCAAAAGTATATTCTGCATCAATAAGCTTCATATCCAATCCATGTTTTTCAATCTTCTCAAGACAGATTCTGAAAGCATCCTTCTCCTTAACACGATTCATTGCTTCCTTCTCATCATCCTCAGCTGTTGTCACACGAATAACAGGCTTAAGCGGAAGAATGACTTTATCATCCTCAACCTCTCTTATTCCAAGAACAACGTTACCATATTCAATTCCTCTGGCGGTTTCAACTATTACATGCTGTCCTTTTTCAATCTGCATGTCCAACGGATCAAAGTAATATACCTTTCCTGCCTGCCTAAATCTGACACCAATTACTTTTATCATTCTAGTTCTCCTTAATATTCAATAACATCAATTCAATTGCTAATTCAAAATTTACATTAGCTTTAAGTCTTGCTTTGGCAACCTCAAGTCCATGCTGGATATTCTCCAATCCCTCGTATGAACTTTTACTTGCCTGTTTTCTAACTGCATTAATCTCATCTGCAAAAATCAGATTATTAGGATCCTTTGTTACCTTAAACAGAAGAACATCCCTATACCACATTTCCAGCAAATCAATATATTCTATTACAGAAATTTTATACTCTGTTATTTTCTTAACTGTATCAATCAAATCTGCAATATCATAAGAATACACATTTTTTACTAATTTCAATGCTTCTTCCTTGATATTACCAAATTCCTCAGAAGTAGCCAGCCTTATAGCCTTACCAAGCTTTCCCTGTGAATAAGATGCACAAATCTTAGCCTCATACTCAGGAATCTTAAATTCGGAAATAAGATACTCCATTATAGTACTTTCCCTCAGAGGTCTTAAGTTAAAAATAATACAACGTGAAACAATTGTTGGCAGAAAAATTTCTACATTATTAGTCAGGAAAATAATAACACTGTATGCAGGTGGCTCCTCAATTGTCTTGAGTATTGCATTCTGTGCCTGAACAGTCATCTTCTCAGCTTCATCAATAATATAAACCTTGTACTTGCCATTATAAGGTTTTATCTGTATATCTTCCACAAGCTGCTCCCTGACATCCTCAACACCAATACTTGCAGGCTTCTCATGTGTGATCCTAATAAAATCAGGATTATTGTCCGATGCAAGCTGCTTACAAAAGTGACACTCTCCGCAGCCCACCATCTCACCTTTCTCACAAAGAAGTGCTTCTGCAAAGGCTTTTGCAAGCATATTTTTGCCCGAACCATCCTCTCCATTGAAAATATATGCATGACTTACTTTATCAGATTTAATTGCATTCTTAAGCTGATTAATTATATTCTCATGTCCTAAAATTCCATCATATCCTGACATAATATCACCCCTGTTCTACGCTATGATATCCAATAATAATCCTCTTATCTCATCCACCTTGCCAAGAATTGACAAAGTATCCTTCTCGTCCTTAACAAGTTCCTGTGCCAAATCATCAAGATTCTTGTCCACAAGTCTTACTATTCCATACACCCTGTGTCTTCCTCTTCTGTCAAGAAAGTTCTCTCTCGAAAATTCATGTGAACGGTTGACAACCTCATTCAGGAAATCCTTAACCAGACCACGATATCTCTTCATATCACCTATATCCATGTGTTTAGCCAATCTGTCTCCCTGTTCGGTAATCTGCTCCATTAAAGAACCCAGCTTATCCTGTAGCTCTTTCTCTTCAATATTGCTTACCAGTGTAAATTTAAAACTCTCCGTCGTAGTCTGAGCAGTACTCTTCATCTCTACCGGTGCTGCATTACTTACTTCATTTACTTTAATTGACATACTGCTCCTCCTTCTGTCAGTGAATTACATTTGATTATAACATAAAAATAATTCTGTGACTAGCTTTTACAGTTTCATAATATCCTTGGAAATATTGGAAATACATTCACTTAAACTGACATTATTATATCTCTTAACTATTCCTGCCTTATTAAGTCTCTCTTCCGAAAAATCTTCCTCATCTGCTAGAAATCTTCTACACATCTCTGCATATTTCGGATTTTTCTCTTCATCCTCTCTTGCAAGAGCTCTATGTATTCTTGTTCTGTCATCTACTTCTATATATATCGGCACAATCATATTATTTCCATAATATTCTAAATATTTTTGGTATGCCTCAAGAGTTGCAATAATTATATATTTATTATCACTTTCAATATCAATCTGTTTATCATCAACAGTAAAATATTTCCATACACCATGCACTGTATTATATGCCCTAAGCTCTATAATTTTATTCTTATTTAAAAGCTCCTGTACACATACCTCATTAGTAAAAATATATTCCCTGCCATTCTCTTCACCCATGCGCATCGGTCTTGTTGTGTACATTGTAATTGTTTTAAGTCCTAACTCATTCATATTACGAAGCTTATTATATACAGTGTCCTTGCCTGACGAGCTTTTGCCCATAATAACAAATATTTTAGCCATACCTTTACCTTTCGATTACAGGAATTTTATTATTCCGGATTCCTCTGATATTAAAACCATGCTCTAAATAAATCTTTATTCTCTCCAATATTTCGATGGTTATTTTCTCCCCCGGGACAATCCACGGAACCCCCGGTGGATACAGATAAATATAATCTCCACATATTTTTCCCACAGATTGATGAATATCAGCTAATAAAATTTTATATTTGTCTGCTTCATGCATTTCAAAATTTTTTTCTGACAAAAAAATAATATCTGTTGCACTTTTTTTCAAATGCATAAGAGTTTCATCAATTTCTTTTAACGAATTATACAACATGTCAAATGCCTCTTTGGAATCCATGCATGAACTCATCGCAAGAACATAATTACATGATGCCATTTCCATTTCCATATTATATTTCTGTCTTAAAATATCTGACAGTTCTCTTCCATTTAAATTGCAATTATATGTGCTTATTATGATTTTACCGGTATCATATTCACACTCAGGTGTAAACAGTTTTAAATGCTCTAATGCTTTGCATTTAATTCTGAAATCTTCAAGATTTTTGTAATATTTCCTGAATAAAACATCACCTGAACATTCAATTAAATCAATGCATTTTTCAATTCCTGCCATTAGTAAATATGACGGACTTGAACTATTATAAATATTAATAAACTTTTTTACAATTCTATCGTCAATTAGATTGCCATTAATGCATAAAATTGCTGTCTGTGTTGGTGCCGGCAAAGTTTTGTGAAGGCTCATAATTGTAATATCTGCTCCATGTGACACAGGATTGCTGCCGTATTCTCCCCCGATACCAAGATGAGCTCCATGAGCACAATCCACAATGAGTACCGCTCCATGTTTATGGACAATCCTGCTTATAGCATCAATATCTGAAATTATCCCCTCATAAGTAGGTGATGTAACAAAAACAGCCTTAATTTCAGGATTATTATTTAAATACTTTTCAACAATTTCAGGAGAAATTTGCATACTTATCCCCAATTCACTATTCGTTTCCGGAAATAAATATTCCACCTTAAGCTGTCTGATAAAAGCCGCATTATAGGCTGACTTATGTGAATTTCTTGCCATAAGAATTGACTCACCCGGCTTCAAAACTGCTGATATTCCAGCCAAAACACCTGATGTACTTCCATTAACTAGTATAAATGCGCGTCTGCACTTATATACTCCTGCAATTCTTTCCTGCAGTTCTAAAAGTATTTCTTCAGGCTCTCCCAAATCGTCAAATCCATTAATCTCTGTTATATCAAATTTATATGGATTAAATTCGCAGTCGAGTCTTCTTTTATGCCCCGGCATATGAAAAGGATAAACCTCACCTCTGCTATATTCATTTAATTTTTCAATCAGCTTACCCATCTTTTTACAACTTATACTTATCCATAAGGCGATTAATATCGCTCATATGTCCTCCCACACGTTCTTCTAATGTCATCTGTCTATACTTATATCTTATTTGTTGATAATCAGCCATTTCCTGTATTTTATATTTCTCTTGTGCCTCAAAATCATCTCTGCCGTAAAACTCTATTTCTCTTATAGCATCCATATAGCCTATTTCCATACGTATTTTTGCGCCATTTGAGGTAAAATCCAATGTGCCATCCCAGAAATCACCTATACTTTTTCTAGGTTTTATAAAAAGAAAATTTGCATCAGGATACAAATCATAATTAATCTTGCTCTCCTGAGACAATCCTACCACAATAAAATTTCTTATTCCTTCGATATACAAAGGTCTGATAGGCATATTATCCTTAATTCCACCATCACGGTACATCTTACCTTCAATTTTCACCGGCGAATATATTATAGGCAAAGCAGATGAAGCAAGTAAAATATCTTTTATTTCATTTCCTGAACGATAATTCAGCGAAAAATATTTTACCTTTCCATCACCTTCGCCAAATTCATCATATTCTGTAGTGGAAACATATAATCTTCTGTCACAGTTCCTAACAATATCCAGATTAACATAGTCATCAATTATTTTTAGTAAACCGTCTCTGGATACAAATCCCTCCTCCATATCAATCATGCCCGGCTCTATATCCAAAAACTGCTCAGGAGAAATGTCTCCCCATATTTTTCTTGCAAGAGCTGCATCACCTGCTGCAAATAAAACAAGATTTAATGCACCAACACTCGCTCCTGAGACCGCTGTAACATAATCAGAAATACCGATTTCTTCAAGAGCTTTAAATACACCAGCCTGATAAGCGCCTTTCCCGCCTCCTCCGGCAAGTACTAATCCCCATTCTTTGTCAGAAAAATTAAACATAATAATTCCCCCTATAAATAATGAAATCTATTTCTATGTTATCATCTCCAATATATATTATGCAACTAAAAAAACGGTAACACAACAGCTACCGTTTAGAAATTAATAAAAAAGTGCCCAGAACCGGAATCGAACCAGTGACACGCGGATTTTCAGTCCGCTGCTCTACCGACTGAGCTATCTGGGCATTTACTTAAATAAGTATTAAATTAAGAGTAGCGGGGACAGGATTTGAACCTATGACCTTCGGGTTATGAGCCCGACGAGCTTCCAGACTGCTCCACCCCGCGTCAGTATTTTGTATATCCTGCGTATCATAACAATAGTTATGAATGGATGGAGGTGGATTCGAACCACCGAAGCGTTCCGCAACAGATTTACAGTCTGCCCCCTTTGGCCACTCGGGAATCCATCCATGAGAGCCGACAATCGGAATCGAACCGATAACCTGCTGATTACAAATCAGCTGCTCTGCCAATTGAGCCATGTCGGCATATATTATTTATTTATAAGTGGGACCTACAGGGCTCGAACCTGTGACCCTCTGCTTGTAAGGCAGATGCTCTCCCAGCTGAGCTAAGATCCCATTTATTAAACGACCCGGATGGGGTTCGAACCCACGACCTCCGCCGTGACAGGGCGGCGCTCTAACCAGCTGAGCCACCAGGCCAAATTTAAATCACTGTTCCTTCAAAACCACACACTAAAACATTTTAAACATCATTCTCTGTGAATAACTTTTCCTCTTTTTTCCCTTAACCATCTGGTCAAGCCCTCGACCTATTAGTATCAGTCAGCTGCACACATTACTGTGCTTCCACCT
>JBGVJZ010000016.1:0-83672 GCA_045129695.1 Lachnospiraceae bacterium
TATCAGAATAACTCCTTTCTTGGGTGAATGGTTTATAGTTTCTGGCAACTCTATTATACCATATCCAGTGAGGAGTTATTTGTTTTTTATAGCAAAAAAATGCCGTATTAATGCGGCTTGTGGCGTTTCGCAAACGCCTAATATATTAATTGTTTGAAAGGAGAATGCATAATGAAGAAAATAGTTGCAATGTTTATGTGTGTGATTATGTGCGTGTGTATTTTTTCAGGATGCAGGGGCGGGGGCAATATTACCGGAAAAAGTATTGCAATGATAACGGATTACAGTACAGTAGATGAAGATAAATTTTATCTTACTATATGGAATGCAATGAAGAAGGTAGCTGATGAACACAATGTATCATACAGTAAATATACTACCAGCGATGAAACATTTCATGCCAGAAAGGAAGCGGTGGATAAGGCTGTTGCGGATGGAGCCGGTATGATAATATTGCCAAGCAGTACCTTTGCTGAGGTGCTTGCAGAAGCACAGAAGGAATATCCTGAGGTTAAATTTTTCGGCATAGATATTGGTGAGGATGAGCTTTTAGAGAAACCGGCTGATAATACATACACCTGTGCCTTTAAGGAGGAACAGGCCGGTTTCCTGGCAGGCTATGCCGCAGTGTATGAGGGTTATACCAAATTAGGTTTTTTGGGCGGAGTACAGCTTCCGAGCATTATGCGTTTTGGATATGGGTATATCCAGGGGGCGGATATGGCAGCAGTGGATTTACAGGTGCCGATTGAGATAAAATACAGTTATGGCGGACAATTTTATGGAGACATAAGAATTACAAATCAGATGCGTGACTGGTATACGGATGGTACAGAAATTGTGTTTGCATGTGGCGGTCCAATATATACTTCTGTTTTGGATGCGGCACTTGAATCCAATGGTATGATAATCGGCGTTGATGTCGACCAGAATGAGGATGGTGCAAATTATCAGTATAATCCGTTTCTGACTTCGGCAATAAAGGGACTTTCAGAGATTACTTCAGAGGTAGTGACACACTATGTCGAAGATACATGGCAAACTATAGGAGGTAATGTGGAGTCGCTTGGATTGGAACAGGGAGACTATGTTGGACTGCCTGCAGAAGGAGCAACATGGAGATTTAAGAAATTTACACACTCTTTATATGATGAAGTATGTTCAAATATTAAAGATAAAAAAATAGTTGTATCATCTGATATACAGAATTTCCCGGAGGTTTCAGACTATACTACTATTATAATTGATTAGAGCATATAATATTATAACCAATTCTATGGACAGAGGTTATGAAGATTCTGAAAATAATTATGGCAGTGATTTTACTGAGTATTGTTTCAATATCGGTTATTTATCTGCCTGAAGCAAAAGAGACTACAGGAAATACAGTTGAAACATATTGTGTTGTTGTAGATGCAGGGCATGGTGGTATTGACCCGGGCAAAGTGGCCGTTAACGGAGAATTGGAGAAGAATATCAACCTTCAAATTGCTAATGAACTAAAAAACCAATTGGAGGAAACGGGATTAAAGGTTATTCTTACAAGAACGGACGACAACGGATTATATCAGGAAAGTGATACCAACAAAAAAGCCGTTGATATGAGGAACAGGTGTGAATTAATTACACAGAGTAAAGCTGATGTAGTAGTAAGTATTCATCAGAACAGTTTTACGGATTCTTCCGTGTGTGGAGCACAGGTTTTCTATTATACTCATTCTGATAATGGTAAAAAACTTGCTGAATGTATCAGAGAGCATATACTTAGTAATACAGATGAAGATAACGACCGTCCTGTTAAAGCTAATGACAGTTATTATATGCTTATTAATACGCCCTGCCCTACGGTTATTGTTGAGTGTGGTTTTTTAAGCAATTATGTTGAGGCAGAAAAATTATCTGACAGTAATTATCAGCGTATTCTGGCTCAGTCTATTTCCCGGGGGATACTTGACTTTCTGGAAACAAATGATTAGAATAATTTGGATATGAAAACAATTATAGAAAAAATTACAGCTGATAAAGAGAATAATGACAGAATCATAGGGGCTGCAGCACAGATTATCCGTAAAGGCGGGCTTGTGGCATTTCCAACGGAAACGGTTTACGGACTCGGTGGAGATGCTTTTGATGAGAAAGCGGCAGCCCGGATATATGAAGCGAAGGGAAGACCTTCTGACAATCCATTGATTGTTCATATTTCTAAAGTTAATGATTTGGAAAGACTGTGTGATGAGGTTCCGGATATGGCTTATTTACTGGCAGAGAAGTTCTGGCCGGGACCTCTTACGATTATTGTGCGCAAAAACGGTCATGTCCCTATGTCGGTTACCGGTGGACTTGATACGGTGGCAGTAAGACTTCCTTCGCATAATATTGCACGTAAACTTATTGCTGAATCAGGGACCTTTATTGCGGCGCCAAGTGCTAATCTCTCAGGCAGGCCAAGTCCGACCACAGGTGAACATGTTATTGAGGATTTAAGCGGCAGGATTGATATGATTATTGATGCCGGGTCTATTGATATAGGACTTGAATCCACAATTGTAGATCTTTCTGAGGATGTTCCGGTAATACTGAGGCCGGGTTTTATAACCAAGAAGATGCTTTCTGAGGTTGTTGGAGAGGTAAGACTTGACCCTGCATTAATGGGTAATATTAAACCCGATGTGGCGCCGAAGGCACCGGGCATGAAATACAGACATTATGCACCAAAGGCAGAACTTACTATTGTAAGGGGCAATCGGGATAATGTAATTGCCAAGATGAGAGAAATGTTGCGCAGGGATACAGATAAAGGACTTAAAGTTGGAATTATGATAAGTCAGGATAACAGAAGTTGTTTTGAACGGGGAGAAATTATCTGTCTTGGTAACAGTGTGGACGGTGAAGAGATTGCAAGACATTTGTTTGCCGCATTAAGAGAGTTTGACTCCAGAAATGTAGATGTGATTTATTCGGAGGCTTTTTCAGAAGAGGGGATTGGACAGGCTGTTATGAACAGACTACTAAAGGCAGCCGGTCATAAAATAATCAACGTATAATGCAAATGTTAGGAGGCGTCTGATGGAAATTCACAAGCTGATATTTGTATGTATGGATAATTCCTGCAGAAGTCCGGTTGCAGAAGCTATTATGAAGCAGATTAACAGAATACCGGAATTAGTTATTGAGTCAAAAGGAATTATTGTTCTTTTTCCGGAGCCTTACAATCCAAAGGCAAGGGCTGTATTGCTTGGAAACAATATTATTATGGAAAATGGTGCAGCCAGCAGACTTATGGAGGAGGATTTTGATGAACATACCCTGATTCTTACAATGGACAGGAATGAAAAAAGCAAAATCTTTGAGGAGTATGAACATCCGGTTAATGTATATACAATTATGGAATTCGCGGGCGGAAGCGGAGATATTTTTGACCCATATGGCGGGGATCAGGATGTGTACACATTATTTTTTGAGTCGTTAAAGACCTGGGTTACACAGGTTGAAAATAAAATTTATGAAATGAAGCAGGGTATTTCAGATGAAAATACCAAGGAGGAAGAGGAATGATTTCAATAGGTTCAGATCATGGAGGATATGATTTGAAAATGGCTGTAATCAGTCATTTGACAGAAAGAGGATTTGAGTGTAAGGATTTTGGATGCTATGATAAGAGCTCATGCGATTATCCTGAATTTGGAAGAGCAGCGGCAGAAGCGGTTGCATCAGGCGAGTGCGACAGAGGAATTGTAATATGCACTACCGGGATTGGTATTTCAATTGCTGCCAATAAAGTTAAGGGAGTGAGATGTGCCCTTTGCACAAGCACAGAACTGGCAAAGATGACAAGACTTCATAATAACGCAAATATGTTAGCGTTGGGAGCATCGGCTGTTTCAGAAGAATTGGCTATGGATATAGTAGATATGTTTCTGGATACGGAATTTTCTAATGAAGAGAGACATCAGAGAAGAATTGACAAAATTGAAGGATAAGAATCAGAGAGCTTGAAAAGCTCTCTTTTTTTGTGCAGAGTGTCGTAAAATTTCAAAAAACATTGGAATTTATTGACTGAATTGATAGACATTTTTTGGAAAATAATTTATAATTAAGTAGATATGCGTGAATACGCTGTGCCGGTAGGAGGCAATATCAATGAGTAAATACAAGAAAAGCGTTTTTAAATCTTTTTCCCTTATTACACAGCTTGGAATCAGCGTAATGGCTCCGATTGCATTATGTGTTGCCGCAGGTGTGCTTATCGATAACCATTTTAAGACTTTTTGGACAGTTCCTTTGCTGATTCTTGGGATTCTTGCAGGCGGACGCAATGCTTATATACTTGCAATGTCTGTAGTCAAAGATGATGAGGATGCTTCAAAACCTTCCCATGAGAAGAATGAAGATGGAAAGGAATGGAGACAATGAAGAAAGAGTCTAATTTAACTTTAATAACTCTGATTCTTGGAACTGTTTTGTATTTTATTATTGCATCAATTCCTGTTTTGATTATTGCAGATGATAAGCTTCGTGCGGAAATCGGGTTATTGACGGGAATTGTTATGGCGATTCTCAGACTGGTGCATATGAACGCAGTTTTAGAGCACTCCATGTATATGGAGAAGAATCAGAGAGCATATCTTGCGGCTAATTCAGTAGGCCGAATGCTGGTTGTGCTTGGAATTCTGGTGGTAACAGCTATGACCGGCTGGACGAATTTTGTTACCATGCTGATTGGTTTGTTTGGTGAGAAGATTTCAGCCTTGTTAAATCCGCTTTTGACCGGAATTCTACAAAAAATAACAAAACAAAGAAGGTGAGAATGTGATTGGACAACATTCCGGAATGATACTTGCAGATGTTGATTTTTATATCAAAGGACTGTTCAAGTATGAATTGTTTGGTCAGGAGTTTTGGATTACTACTACACATGTCAGTTTGTTTATTGTTACACTGGTGCTGCTTATTCTGATATTTGTGGGCCATCATAAGATAAAACATGTGAAACCGACTGACCGACCGGGAACGTTGCAGAATATTTTGGAGATGTTTGTCCAGATGATGGACAACATGGTCACATCAATTATGGGTAAGAAAGGAGAGCGATTCAAGAACTGGATATGTCTTGTATTCATGTTTCTTCTTTTTGCCAACATATCGGGACTGTTTGGGTTACGACCACCGACGGCGGATTATGGTGTAACACTTCCGTTAGGTTTGATAACTTTTGTGCTGATTCAGTTTAACGGATTGAAGGCTAATAAGATTCAGCATGTGACAGCTTTATTTAAACCTACACCAATTCTTTTCCCGATTAACTTAATTGGTGAGGTTGCCGTGCCATTGTCGTTATCATTGCGACTTTTTGGTAATATCATGTCGGGAACAATTTTAATGGGACTTATTTATGGTCTTTTACCGACAGCGGTAACAGTTGGTATTCCATCGGTAATACATGCTTATTGCGATATTTTTTCCGGTGTAATACAGGCGTATGTATTCTGTATGTTAACAACGGTTTATATTAATGATAAGATTTCAGATTAATTATTTTTAAGGAGGACATTTAGTTATGGAAATCACAAGTGAAGCTTTAGTTTTAGGATGTTCAGCAATTGGTGCCGGTCTTGCAATGATCGCCGGTGTTGGACCTGGTGTAGGTCAGGGTATTGCGGCAGGTCATGCAGCAGCTGCTGTAGGACGTAATCCGGGTGCTAAATCCGATATTACATCTACCATGCTTTTGGGACAGGCTGTTGCAGAGACAACAGGTCTTTACGGATTTGCAGTTGCAATCATTCTGTTATTTGCTAACCCACTCATTGGTAAGCTTTAATTTACCGCGGATTAGGAATAATAACAGAAGGGAGGCACTGACTTGGAAGGCATACAAAGAATATTCGACCTGGATCCGCAATTAATACATGATGCGGTAATCCTGGCGATAAATATTTTTATATTATTCCTTGTGGCGTCTTACATGCTGTTTAATCCTGTAAGAAATCTTCTTAAGAAGAGACAGGATACGATTGAATCAGATTTGGAAAATGCCAAGAAGAGCAAGGAAGAAGCTGCACTTCTTAAAAGTGAATATGATGACAAAATCAAAAATGCAGACAAGGAAGTTGACAGAATACTTTCCGATGCACGCAAAAAAGCTTTGTCAAGAGAAGAGCAGATTGTGGATGAAGCCAAGGCCGAAGCTGCCAGAATTATAGAAAGAGCGAATACCGAGGCAGAGCTTGAGAAGAAGAGAGCTGCTGATGATATGAAGAAGGAAATGATTGCAGTAGCAACCATGATGGCAGGCAAAGTCGTGTCAGCTTCAATTGACACAAACATTCAGGAGTCCTTAGTTGATGAAACATTGAATGAAATGGGTGATAAAACATGGCAAAATTAGTAGCTGCTACTTATGGTGATGCATTATTTGATGTTGCCATTGAGCAGAAGACTGTTGATTCCTTATTTGAGGAAGCAGTTGCTGTATTAGCAGCCCTTGGCGACAACCCTGACCTTATAGGTTTCTTGAATCATCCTAAGATTGATAAGATTGAGAAAACTAAAACAATCGAAAATATTTTTAACAAATTTGTATCCAAAGAACTGATGGGATTACTGGTGACGGTTATTAATAAGGACAGAGCCAAAGAATTGCCTGAGATTCTTACTTATTTTACTGACAAGGTAAGAGAATATAAGAAAATTGGCAGAGCTTATGTTACCACACCAATGACACTTTCAGAAGCTTCTAAGGCTAAGGTAAAGAAACGTCTTCTGGATACCACGGATTACAGAGAATTTGAGATGATATATGCTGTTGATGAGAGTCTTATTGGCGGAATGGTTATCAGAATCGGTAACAAAATTGTTGACAGCAGTATCAAAACCAAACTAAGCGAATTATCGCGACAGTTAAATAAAATTAACGTATAGTTATAGAAAGAAGGTGCACAAGCCCTATGAATTTAAGACCGGAAGAGATTAGCTCTGTTATTAAAGAGCAGATCATGAGATATAAGACAGAATTGGATGTTTCTTCGGTAGGTACGGTCATTCAGGTGGCAGACGGTATTGCACGTATTCATGGTTTAGAGAAAGCCATGCAGGGTGAACTTCTGGAATTTCCGGGTGAAGTTTACGGAATGGTTCTTAACCTTGAAGAGGATAATGTAGGTGCAGTTCTTCTTGGTGATGCAAAGAGCATCAGCGAAGGAGATACAGTTAAAACTACAGGACGAGTTGTAGAGGTTCCGGTAGGAGACGCCCTTACAGGACGAGTTGTTAACGCACTCGGTCAGCCTATTGATGGCAAAGGACCAATTACAACAGATAAATACCGTCAGATCGAAAGAGTTGCCTCCGGTGTTATTTCAAGAAAATCAGTTGATACACCATTACAGACAGGTATTAAAGCAATTGATGCAATGGTTCCTATTGGAAGAGGTCAGCGTGAGCTCATTATCGGTGACCGACAGACAGGTAAAACAGCCATTGCAATTGATACAATTATTAATCAGAAAAATCAGGGAGTTCACTGTATTTATGTTGCTATCGGACAGAAAGCTTCTACTGTTGCAACAATTGTACAGACACTTACAGAATATGGCGCCATGTCATATACAACTGTAGTTGCTTCAACTGCAAGTGAGCTGGCTCCATTACAGTATATTGCTCCTTATTCAGGATGTGCCATCGGTGAAGAATGGATGGAAAGAGGAGAAGATGTATTAGTTGTATATGATGATTTAAGTAAACATGCGGCTGCATATCGTACATTATCACTCTTATTAAAGAGACCACCGGGACGTGAGGCTTATCCGGGAGATGTATTCTATCTTCATTCAAGACTGCTTGAAAGAGCGGCCAGACTTTCCGATGAGTTAGGTGGAGGTTCACTTACGGCATTGCCTATCATTGAGACACAGGCAGGAGATGTTTCAGCATACATTCCGACTAATGTAATTTCAATTACAGACGGTCAGATATATCTTGAAACAGAAATGTTTAATTCCGGATTCAGACCGGCTGTTAATGCAGGACTTTCCGTGTCACGAGTTGGTGGTGCTGCACAGATTAAGGCCATTAAGAAAATCGCTGCTCCTATTCGTGTGGATTTGGCGCAGTATAGAGAACTTGCAGCATTCTCACAGTTTGGTTCAGAGCTTGATGCAGATACCAAGGAGAAGCTTGCACAGGGTGAAAGACTTAAAGAGATTCTTAAACAGCCACAGTATAAACCGATGCCGGTTGAATATCAGGTTATTATAATCTACGCTGCAACCAAGAAAATGCTTTTAGATATTGCAGTTGACCGAATTGCAGATTTTGAAAAAGAATTATTTGACTTCATCGATACCAAATATCCTGAGATTCCTACCGGAATTAAAGAGAGTAAGGAACTTTTGGCAGAGAATGAGGAAGCATTAGTTAAAGCTATTAAGGAATTTAAGGCAGAGTTTAAATAATGATTGCAATGAGGTGAGTTGATTTATGGCTTCAATGAAAGACATAAAAAGGCGTAAGGAAAGTATTCAAAGTACAGGTCAGATTACCAAAGCCATGAAATTGGTTGCGACCGTTAAGCTTCAGAAGGCAAGAAGCAAGGCAGAGAATGCAAGACCATATTTTAACGCCATGTATAATACAGTTATCTCAATGCTTGCAGGCAGCGGCAACATAGAACACCGCTATATGAAGGCAGGAGATACAAATAAGAAAGCAATCATTGTTATTACAGCTAACAGAGGTCTGGCAGGTGGATATAATTCCAATGTAACCAAGCTTGTTACGGGAAGCGGTATTTCCAGGGAAGATGCATTAATATATGCTATAGGAACCAAGGGAAGAGATTATTTTGCCAGAAGAGGTTATGAAATTGCCAAGGATTATTCAGAGGTTATTAATGATCCGATTTATGCAGATGCAATGGAAATCGGTAAAGAAGTGCTCAGAGCATTTGAAACCGGTGAGATAGGAGAAATATATCTGGCATATACAAGCTTCAAAAATACGGTTGTTCATGAACCTAAATTTATCAAGCTTCTTCCAATCAATCCTGATGATTTTAAAGAAGAGCAGACGGGTGACAGCCATGCTCTTATGAATTATGAGCCTGAGGAAGAGGCAGCTTTGGATATAATAATTCCCAAATATATGAACAGTCTTTTGTATGGTGCATTTATGGAAGCTGTCGCAAGTGAAAATGGTGCGAGAATGACCGCAATGGATAATGCAACAAGCAATGCTGAAGAAATGATTAGCGATCTGTCACTTATGTATAACAGAGCCCGTCAGGGTGCTATTACACAGGAATTAACAGAAATTATAGCTGGAGCTAATGCGATATCATAGTGCATATCAATTAAGCTTCGAAAAACATACATCCGCTTTACTGCGGATAGAAGGAGTGAAATAATGGCTGACAATAAAATAGGTAAAATCACTCAGATTGTAGGTGCTGTTTTGGATATTAAATTTAGCGAAGGCGGACTTCCTGAAATTAATACAGCGATTAAGGTTAGCAGAGCTAATGGTGAAAGCTTAACCGTAGAAGTTGCACAGCATCTTGGAGATGATACCGTAAGATGTATCGCCATGGGACCAACCGATGGTTTAATCAGAGGAATGGAAGCTGTTTCGACAGGTGCGCCGATTACTGTTCCGGTTGGCGAAAATACATTGGGAAGAATTTTCAATGTTCTTGGTGATGCCATTGATAATAAACCGGCTCCTGTAACGGACACTTATTTACCAATCCACAGAAAAGCACCTGCTTTTGAAGAGCAGGCAACATCTACTGAGATACTTGAAACAGGTATTAAGGTAGTTGACCTTCTCTGCCCATATCAGAAGGGTGGTAAGATAGGTCTTTTTGGTGGTGCAGGTGTAGGAAAAACCGTTCTTATTCAGGAGTTAATTCGTAATATAGCTACAGAGCATGGTGGATATTCTGTATTTACCGGTGTAGGAGAGCGTACCCGTGAGGGTAATGATCTTTACCATGAGATGCAGGAATCAGGAGTTATTAATAAGACAACCATGGTATTCGGACAGATGAATGAACCACCCGGAGCCAGAATGAGAGTAGGTCTTACAGGACTTACAATGGCAGAATATTTCCGTGACCAGGGTGGAAAGGACGTACTTCTGTTCATTGATAATATTTTCCGTTTTACACAGGCTGGTTCCGAAGTATCAGCGCTTCTCGGACGTATGCCTTCCGCAGTAGGTTATCAGCCTACTTTACAGACTGAAATGGGTGCTTTACAGGAGCGAATTACATCAACTAAGAATGGTTCCATTACCTCAGTACAGGCTGTATATGTGCCTGCGGATGACTTAACTGACCCGGCTCCGGCAACAACATTTGCCCATCTGGATGCAACGACCGTATTGGATCGTTCAATCGTTGAGCTTGGTATCTATCCAGCAGTTGATCCGCTCGGATCCACTTCAAGAATTCTTGACCCACGTATTGTAGGTGAAGAGCATTATAAGGTTGCCAGAGGAGTACAGGAGATCCTTCAGAAATATAAGGAATTACAGGATATCATTGCAATTCTTGGTATGGACGAGCTTTCGGAGGATGACAAGCTTGTAGTTGCAAGAGCAAGAAAGGTACAGAGATTCCTATCCCAGCCATTCTTCGTAGCAACACAGTTTACAGGTCTTGAAGGACGTTATGTGCCTGTCAGTGAGACAATTCAGGGCTTCAAGGAGATTCTTGAAGGTAAATATGACGATATTCCTGAAAGCTATTTCTTAAATTGCGGAAGCATAGAAGATGTTCTTGCAAAATGTAAATAAGCAGGGAGGCGTCTCATGGCAGATAAAGTTTTAGAATTAGAAGTGATGTGCCCGGACAGAACCTTTTATCATGGAAAGGCTACAATGGTAGAATTTAATACCACTGAGGGCTATATCGGTGTATATCCTGAGCATATTCCTCTTGCGACAGTCCTTGCATCAGGTATTATGACAATTCATGAAGAGGACGGAAGTGAGAAGCAGGCCGCAGTTCATGAAGGATTTGTAAAAATCACACAGGATAAAATAATGATGCTTGCTGAAATTGCAGAATGGCCGGATGAGATTGATCTTAATCGTGCCGAAGAAGCAAAAATCCGTGCGGAACGCAGACTTGACGGTAAGGAATCAGGAATGGATATTCAGAGAGCAGAGATTGCACTTAAGAAATCCCTTACGAGAATCAGTATTAAAAAATAATGTTTAAACACCTCCAAAATGGTAATCCTTAGTAATATGAATACATTTGGGAGGTGTTTTTATGCAGAAAATAGGAATTTTAACAGCACTCATAATCTGGTTATTACTGGCAGGTAAACTGATAAACAATGAAATATCCGAAAATACCAATGTAACCGAGGTTTTTAACAGCTTTGATTTTGAAGAGATTAATGCAGAGGTAACAGCATTTGGTGAATATGGAACAACATACCTTACAGAGGAAGAGAAGGAAAATATTCTTATAGATCTGGCTGCAGGTATTGGAATTGAGGAACCATATTATTTTGAGAATAAAGAAAATGGTGAAAACTCTGAAAAAATATTGATGAAAAACGCTAAAAATGCCGATACAACTATAAAAGTTGTTACACGAACCATAGATTATGGCACCTATTATGAGACAACTCAATATATCGGTGTTGATCTTAATTTAAAGGGAAATTATTCATGTGCAACCAGCTATAAGGAGCTGATTGATGATATTTTTAAAGCTCAGGAAATAGATGGAAGAGTGATGATTAATTTAAGTGGGGCTGTTGAGGGAGCACTTAATTTTAATGAGAAAAATAATCTGGCAGATGCGATGCTGAAAGCTCTTGATGCCAATATTAAAACAGAAAACAGAGAGAGTGACTTGTTTACTATTTATGCATACTCTGATTTGGTGGATGAAAGTGTAGTCTGTGCAGGTCAGAAAATTAATATAAACATAGCCGAAGAGTATGATGAAAGCACTAACAGAACAATAATATATCTATCTACTCCGTTTAACAATCTTGATTACTAGTTAAATCCGTTGTAAAATATAGGTATGACAAAATATGCGAGGAACAGTTAGTTGAGAAGTATGAAGATTAAAGCTGTGGTATATCCGTTGGTTTTTGTGGCGGCTGCAGTGATGACATATATTTTTACAATTGGCAAGACTGTATATCATACTGACACTACAACAATGTCGGATGCAGGTCTTCCTGTTATATATATGACAACAGAAAATGGTATAAAGTATAATTATCTACACGGTTACACCGGGGAGGTAAATGAGCTGCTTATACATGATGCATTAACACCAATCGGAAGTGACCGTAAGTTAATTATTTCAGTTAAGCAGTATGGCTGTGCAGTATCCGGAATTTCTTATGAAGTAAGTACGACCGATATGGAGACACTTATAGAGAGGAACAGTATATCTGATTACTTAGGCAGGAATGGGATATTAATAGCTGATTTTGAATTTAAGAATCTTTTGGAAACCGGTGAGGAGTATTTACTAAAAATATGTCTTAATACTGAGAAATATGGTGAGGTAGCTTATTATACCAGAATGGTTAAATTAGATAATCCCAATACGGACAGAAAGCTTAAGTATGTTGAGGATTTTTCAGAGAATACCCGTCAGGATGAGACACTTAAAAATGTTCTTGCCAAGCTTGAACCCGATTCAACAGGGGATAATACAAATCTTGGCAGAGTTAATATACACAGTAGACTTTCACAGGTTGGATTTGCAGATTTGCAGCCTGAGCTGTTGACAGACAGGTATTTTACAATAACAGAGATGGATGAAGAGAGAGCATCGGTCTCTGTTACATATAAAGCGAAGACGGCAGATGATAGTGGCAAATACGAATACAATATCAAAGAATTTTACAGAATATACCAGCCTGATGAGACAGTAACATATGTGTATAATTTTGACAGATGGATGGATCAGATATTTGACCCTGATAAGGGGATTTCGGGCAGGGGAGAAATTTATCTGGGTATAAGAAGCTCGGATGATATTAACATGAAGAATAGCTCCAACGGTAATATTTCCGTATTTGCATCAGATGGAGAGTTATGGGAATTTTCAGCTGTTAAAAATAGTTTTACAAAGGTTTTTTCTTTTTCAGATGATAAGGATGATGGCATAAGAGAGGAATATGGACAGCATGGCATTCGTATTATGAATGTATATAATAATGGTAATATAGATTTCCTTGTATATGGATATATGAACAGGGGAGTTCATGAAGGAGAACTTGGAATTTCTGTTTTCAGATATGATGCAGCAAACAGGATAACTGAAGAAATGGCTTTTATCCCAAGAACCGATACGGTTGAGACTATAGAGAGGGATGTTGACAAGCTGGCGTATTTTAATGCAGCAAATATACTATATATATATAGTAATAATTCTATTATTTATCTGGATTGTACCACAAAGGAATATATGGTGGTTGCAGATAATATTTTGCCTGATTTGGCGGCAATGTACCGGGATAATAATATTTTTGCATATCAGACAGGTGCTGATTCAAACAGGTGTAAGGAACTGAATATTCTTAATCTTGAAAATGGAGTTATTAATACAATTAAAGCACCTGATGGCGAATATATTAAATATCTTGGATTTATTGATGGAAATATAGTTTATGGAGAACTGGATTCCGGTATGATTGTAACAACTCCGGTTGGCGATTCAGTTACATTAATGCACAGAATTGTAATAATCGATAGTGAAGGTTCATGCGTAAGATCCTATACTGAAGATAATGTTTTCTATACGAAAGCCAATTTTAAAGATACACAGATATCCTTTGAAAGAATGGGATATGATGAAGCGGGGGCACTTGTGAAGCTTTCTGATGATTCGATTCTCAGTAATTATAAGGATACCGGCTCGTTTATGGAGGTCGTGACGAGAGCTACAGAGTTTCGTCAGAAGGAGCAATATATTGCTCTTGTGGAAACAGGTAATAGTAATGCTTCAAATAACACGGGCAAATATGTATTTTCATCCAACAGTACGGTGCTTATAAGCGAAGTTTATAAGCAGGTAAATGAATTTTATTACTCTTATGGTTTTGGAACACTGTATGCAATTAATCAAAACATTTCTGAGGCAGTGATTGCGGCTCAGGAGAGTGGCGGAGTGGTTGTTGATTATAATGCTCATACAATATGGAATCGTTATAAGCCTTCCGGTTATGAAATTGCACTAGCAGAGGAGCTGTTAGTTAAGAGCGAACAACCGCTAGTGGCAGCTACGGATGTTATGCTGAGTGTTATCGGAAGCGGACTCGATGCTGCTTCATTATATGAAAGTGGTTATACAACCACGGATTGTATTAGAGAAACGGCAGGTCATGTGTATGATTTGTCAGGCTGTTCTGTGGATTTGGCATTATATTATATCGGTCAGGGACATCCGGTTATTGCCTGTACGGGGGATAACAATTATGAACTGATATATGGATATAACTCAAAATCAGTACAGACATATGATTTTTTGGAAGGAATTCATAAAAACTATTCCAAAACGGAGTTTGACAGTGTAATATCAGTATATGGTAACATATTAATTACTTACTAGATTAAGGAGCCGGGTTTTATGGCAAAGGTCAAAAAAAAGGGAAGTATAGTTAAGAAAATATTAATTCTGCTGGCTATTTTTGTATTGGGAGTAGTCGGAATTGTTGCGGGTGTTTTTATGGGAAGTATTTCCAAACTTAAGAAAAATGCAGACGCAATTACCGCCAATATTACGGAAGACACTTTTCGTCAGATTGAAGCCAGCATAGTGTATGATGTATATGGTAATGAAATTACATCACTTAGTGGAAGTAAGGAATTGTATTATGTAGAAGATGAGGATATTCCTTCCATTCTTAAAACTGCTTTTGTAACTGTTGAGGATCAGGATTTCTACTCTCACAGGGGAATTGATTTATCTGCCATTGTAAGAGCATATCTTGCAAATATGCGTAACGAGACAATTGTAGAGGGCGCAAGTACCATTACACAGCAGCTTGCCAAAAATGTATTCCTTACCAACGATGTAAACTGGGAGCGTAAAATTACTGAAATGTTCATTGCGGTTAATCTTGAGGAACAGTTCTCCAAAACAGAGATTCTGGAATTCTATATTAATAATATCTACTATGGTAATCAGTATTATGGAATTCAGGCGGCAGCAGAGGGCTATTTTAACAAGGATGTTGGTGAGCTTAGCTTGTCGCAGCTTGTTTTCCTTGCGGGAATACCTAAGAATCCGTCAAGATTTGATCCTATTACTAAGTATGATACAGCGGTTGAGCGACGTGATTTTATTCTGAAACAGTTATATGCCAATGGAAGTATATCAAGTCTTGAGTATTATGCGGCACTGGAGGAGAAAATAGTATTAGAAACAGATGATCAGAGCTATACTAACTATGTTGAGACTTTTGTATTCTATTGTGCTGCAAGAGCTTTAATGGAAGCCAATGGTTTTACATTCCAGTATGAGTTTGAAGATGATGAGGCAAAAGAGAACTATCAGGAATTATATGACCAGGAATATACAAAATACCAGACTCAGCTTTTCACAGGCGGATACAGAATATATACGTCAATCGATATGGATAAGCAGCTTTTACTTCAGCAGGCAGTAAATGAACAGTTGAAATACTTTACGGATACCAATGATGAGGGAATATATTCTCTTCAGGGTGCGGCAACCTGTATAGATAACAGTAATGGTTTTGTAGTTGCCATTGTCGGAGGCAGGGAGCAGGAGTATGACGGATATACACTTAACAGGGCTTATCAGAGTTTCAGACAACCCGGAAGTTCAATTAAGCCGATTCTTGTATATGCTCCTTATCTTGCTTTAGGTCACACACCGGATGAGTTAATCAGTGATACTCCTATTGCAAGTGGTCCTGAGAATTTTGAAAATGAGTACAGAGGGGATATAACCCTTACACAGGCTCTTTCGATGTCGTCCAATGTTGTAGCATGGCGGCTTATGGATAGCATGACTCCGGAATATGCAATGGAATTCCTTCATCGCATGAACTTTAAAAATATCTATATGGATGATGAAAATATTGAGACCAGTATAGGTGGATTTACATATGGTGTTACAACACTTGAGATGGCGGCAGCATATGCCGCACTTGAAAATGATGGTGTATACCGTGAGCCGACTTGTGTTATGAAAATAACTAACTCAAAGAGTGAGACAATCGTGGATAATTTTGATACAGAGGTTTCTGTGTATGATGTGCAGTCTTCACGTATGGTTACAAAGATGATGGAATATGGTGTTAATAAGGGTCTTCTTGTTAATGCAAAGCTCGATAATGCAATTGTTGCAGCTAAATCAGGAACCACCAATGACAATAAAGATGGATGGTTGTGCGGATATTCCAAATATTACACAACTGCTGTATGGGTTGGGTGTGATATGCCAAAAACTGTTGATGGTCTGTCAGGCGGAAGTTATCCTTTGAATATATGGAAGACATATATGCATGAAATACATAAAGGGCTGACAAAAAAGAATTTCCCTAATTACGATGGTACGTCAGCAGAAATACTTGACGGAACGGAATCGGATCCGGAAGAGCCGACCACGGAGAAAGAAACGCATCCTGGTTATAGCGATAATGAGCTTAATATTAGTGATGGTGATGATAATTATGATGTAAGTGGAATGGGAGATAAGGATGCACCGAGATAAAATTAGGATTTAGTGTTAAAGATTCATGGCATATGTACGTAAAAATATTCTCCCGGAGGGACCTTTGCATGCCCGGTACTTGGGCATGCAACTAATTGAGAATGGTCCCGTCAGGAGAATATTTTATTGGCTTTAGCCTTGCAACATTTAATTTACTAAATTCTTATTTATGTGACTCTTTATATTCAGTAACACATTTATTAATTCTGTCAACAGGATTCAATAATCCGCTGATAGAAGCATCATGGTTAAGTGTGTCAATAAGAAGTGCAATATATTTACTCATATCTACGTTAATGTAGTATTCTCTTGAAAGCAATTCAGGGGTCTGGTATACGAGGTTAGTCGTTAATACTTTATCAAATAATCCCTCAGCATAAGCACGGTCAAATTTTTCCATACCATTGGTGAAAAGACCGAATGTAGCAGCGAGGAAAATTCTTCTGGCCTTTCTGGCTTTTAATTCCTTAGCGACGTCAAGCATACTTTCGCCTGAAGAAATCATATCATCGATAATAAATACATCTTTGCCTTCAACATCTGTTCCAAGGAATTCATGTGCAACAATAGGATTACGTCCGTCAACAATTCTTGAGTAATCACGGCGTTTGTAGAACATACCCATGTCAAGACCAAGAACGTTTGAGTAGTACACAGCACGTCCCATAGCACCTTCGTCCGGACTTATAATCATCATATGGTCACTATCAATCCGAAGGTCATCAATATTATGAAGAAGTGATTTAATAAACTGATAAGCAGGCTGAACAGTTTCAAATCCATTAAGAGGAATTGCGTTCTGTACACGAGGGTCATGTGCATCAAAGGTAATGATGTTATCAACGCCCATATTAACTAATTCCTGAAGTGCGATAGCACAGTCTAAAGATTCACGGCTGCTTCTCTTATGCTGTCTTCCTTCATATAAGAAAGGCATAATAACAGTGATTCTCCTTGCCTTGCCCTCGACTGCAGCAATGATTCTCTTAAGATCCTGATAATGGTCATCAGGTGACATGTGATTGGTCTGACCGCATACTGAATAAGTAAGGCTGTGATTACATACGTCTACCAAAAGATATAAATCATATCCTCTGACAGATTCGTTGATAGCACCCTTTGCTTCTCCTGAACCAAAACGGGGAACACTTGTCTTTACAATGTAGTTATCCCTCTGGTATCCTGCGAAAGCGATTGTAGATTTGTGTTCGCTTTCTCTTTCTGTTCTCCAGTCAACAATGTAGTCATTAATCTTGTTTCCGAGATTCTCACAACCTCTTAAAGTAATTAAACCAAGTGATCCTACTGGAATTGTCTCCAGCTCGCGCCCTTGAAGCTGCATAATTGTTTTCCTCCGTAGATAAAATTATTTTTTTAATAATCTAATATCATCTCCATACAGCTTAAGAAGCGTAAAGGAGCTGGATATTCGTGAAAAAATGCGTTCAGAATATGTAGCCATAAGCTCCTGCAAAGTCAGATTAGTGGAAATTATGGTGGATGAATTATTCTGAAGTCTGGTGTTAAGACAATGAAACAGTCGTGAATTAGTATATGAATTAACTAATTCTGTTCCAAGGTCATCTATAATTAATAAATCACAGGTAAAAATCTGATCCTCTATGGAAGGTGTATCGATACCTGTAGAAATTTCATTATCGTTCCTGGATGACATACAATTAAAAAAATCAATTGCAGACATATATAATACACTATTGGCTTTATCAAGTAAAGCCTTGGCAATGCAGTTTGACAGAAAAGTCTTTCCCACACCGGTGTCACCGTAGAACAGGATATTTTCACTACATGGAAACCTATTAACATATTCCTTGCAGATATCATAGACCTTCTGTGCATTAACATAAGGGGTAAGGCCGGTGGCTGAATCCGTTATGTCATTAGAATAATACTTGAGAGAAAAAGTATCAAAATTTTCTGATTTAAGTATTTCTTCAAGATTGGACTGCTTGTAAAGCAAATCAATGGAAGCCTGTACGAAGCAACGGCATTTCACATTATTGATGTAACCGCTATCTTTACATTGTGGACATGAATACTGCATTTCCAGATAATCTATAGGAAAGCCGTTTTCAGTAAGAAGCAGTGATAATTGCTTCTCAATTGAAGAAATATCCATGCGGAGGTTACTAAGAGCCTTGGAATCGCCTGATAAGGCAATTTTGGCTGCATCAACCGACAGAATACTTATTCTGTCCAAAAGATTTTTATATTCAGGCACAGCACGATAGACTTCGACGGTACGCTCATTAAGACGACGTCTGGCAATTGTCTGTCTGGTTCCGTATTCTCTCATTATTGCATCATACTGGGAATTGGTTAGTGCCAAAATACTATCTCCTCTCTATCGGTTGTTACTGATTAAGTTCTTCTCCATTTGTTCAAAATCGTATGAGCGCTGGGAGAAATTGTTAAACTTGTTAGTTGCTTTAACCGGTGGCTGCTTAGTACCTACCGGAACAGTTATCTTAGCCCGAAAGTTGTTATCCAATGGCTTTATATCCTCTAAGGTGTGGACATTTGCTTCCTTCCAGCCTGAAAGAATCTTATTGGCATAGTTAAAATTGGGTTTACCCATGGTCAGAATGGTACGCTGACATGCTGCTACTATTATTTCAGAGTCAAAACCAAATTCATCATACCATCGATTTATAAATTCCATTTCAATAGGAGTAAGGGTTCTGTCACCGAAACCAAATGCCTTACTCACAGCTAAAGTACGTTTGTTGTGAATAACAGCAGCATCCTTGGCATCATTAATGGACTTAATACCCTGCTCATGCCATGCAAGGGCAACTTTCTCAATATATCTTAAGCTTGTATGCCTGTTGGTAACACAATACTCAACAAGATATTCAATCAAATCAATAGAAAAATGTAAATCATTATATATATACAGAACGGAATTAATATCCGCACCTGTAAGTGCTGTACCAATATATTGTTCAACAATGAACAATAATTCCTTAATGTCTTCCTGATCCTTGAATCTTCTAAGCTGGGACGGAGAATATGAGGTCTTTACCGGACTGTCCGAACTTTTGTTACTGTCTGAATGATTAACAACTGTCGGATTTGCGGTGGCAGTCACAGCTTCAACAGTAGCGGCCGACTGCACAACAGCAGCCTGTTCGGATTCGCAAAGCGGAAGGAAAATAATTGACTCCGGTTCCGTAGCGGAAGTAAAAGTAACGGAAAGCACCTTCTGCTTGTCCCAATATTTAAGAGCACGTATAACATCCTTCTCAGTAAGGTTCAAACGATCGGCAATTCCACTTAAGGTTATACCGGGAATTCCCATGCATCTTAAAAGACATAGGTATACCTTTACAAATTCACCATTGGAGTCTCTCATATATTTATCAATAAATATATTGGAAACAATCGTTTCAGTATTAACTTTCGCAGCGGATAGAACCAATTCCTTCATAGGAGCCCCTTTCGTAATCTTACTATTGCGTGGACTTTGATTATATCACAGCAAATTTAAAAAGAGAATACGAAAGTTCCACTTTGCAAAAAGTTGTGGAAACTGTGGAAATTGTGGAAAAATTACTGCTTATTAAGAAGGTTTTCTCCTACTTTTACAATGTCACCTGCACCCATTGTAATGACCAAATCTCCCTCTTCTGCCATTGAGAGTACCAATTCTTCAATTCGTGAAAAGTCAGGTTCGTATATGCATGTAGTACCAAGTGCATCAATTTCTCTCTTTAAATCGAGAGATGTAATACCAATTGTATTCTGTTCTCTTGCTGCAAAAATATCTGCAAGGAT
Source organism: Lachnospiraceae bacterium (assembly GCA_045129695.1). Classification (GTDB taxonomy): domain Bacteria; phylum Bacillota; class Clostridia; order Lachnospirales; family Lachnospiraceae; genus Eshraghiella. The sequence goes on from JBGVJZ010000016.1 coordinate 20,522, forward strand.
AATACTGTCTGCAAGGCTTAAGGCTTTGGCGAAATCCTTAAGAAAAGCATTAGTCCTTGTATATGTGTGAGGCTGGAAAATACAGATAACCTTGTTGTGACGGCATTCTTTGGCAACCTTAAGTGTTGCACTAATCTCTGCCGGATGATGAGCATAATCATCAATAATTGTAAAACCGTTAAGCTCACCCTTCTTCTGGAAACGGCGGTTGGCACCATTAAAAGCAGCCAGTGCTGCGACAGTGGTTTCGGTATTAATCTGTAATGCATCTGCAACTGCAAAGGCCGCAAGACTGTTATATACATTATGGATTCCGGTAACTCCAAGTGTAACTTTTGTTATATCCTGACCATCACATACCAAAGTATATGAATAGCACCCCATATCATCATGAGAAATGTCCCTTGCGGTATAGAGGCAGGAGGCATCTGTTCCTACTGTGACAATAGGACACTTGGCATCCTCAAATATATAATCTACATCCGGAATATCACCATTAATAACAAGCAGACCGTTTTCAGGAAGCAGATTAACGTATTTTCTGAAGGAATTTCTGATATCTTCCAAGTCCTTAAAGAAATCAAGATGGTCCTCTTCTATATTAAGTATAACTTCAATCGTTGGCGCAAAGGAGAGAAAACTGTTGGTATACTCACAGGCCTCTGTAATAAAATTGCCGGAACTGCCCATCCGAAGATTACCGTTAATTGACGGGAGGATTCCTCCGACGGAAATTGTTGGATCAAGCTTTGCAGCAAGCATTATATCTGCAAGCATTGAGGTTGTGGTAGTCTTGCCATGAGTTCCTGCGACGCCAATTGCAACCTCGTAGTTAGTCATTATCTCTCCGAGAAGTTCAGCCCTTGAGAGCATAGGAATTTCACGGCGTATAACTTCTGTATATTCCGGATTATCAGGATGAATTGCTGCAGTATACACTACCACATCAATGTCATCAGTAATATTTGAGGCCTGCTGACCGATGTTAATGGTCATGCCCTTATTACGAAGTGAAATTGTTAAATCTGATTCTCTGGCATCAGAGCCGGAAACTGTAAAGCCTTTGGAAAAAAGAATATCGGCGAGACCGCTCATACTGATTCCCCCGATACCAATAAAGTGTATATGAACCGGGGTGTTAAAATCTATTTTATACATTAAAGATAATCTCCAATCAAAATAATCTATAATATATTTTATACCACGTTTTTGATAAAAGTAAAGTAAGTAAAAAATTTATGGAAAATTTAACAAAAAATATAGAAATTTTTTGAAAAATATCTTTTATTACTTTAATTATTTCTCAAAATATGATACGATAAGAGTACTATATAAACGGTTTACTAAATATTATATACTTGAGGTGATTTAAAATGGTCAAAAAAGAAATGATAGCCATGTTACTGGCTGGAGGTCAGGGCAGCAGACTTGGTGTTCTTACTTCGAAAGTTGCAAAACCGGCAGTCGCATTTGGTGGCAAATACCGAATTATCGACTTCCCCCTGAGTAACTGTATTAATTCCGGAATTGATACAGTCGGTGTTCTTACTCAGTATCAGCCATTAAGACTGAATACGCATATTGGAATTGGTATTCCTTGGGATCTTGACCGTAATGTGGGTGGTGTTACCGTTTTACCGCCATACGAGAGAAGTACAAGCAGTGAGTGGTACACAGGTACAGCAAATGCCATTTACCAGAATATCGATTATATTGATTTGTACAATCCGGACTATGTTCTTATATTATCAGGCGATCATATCTACAAGATGGATTATGAGATTATGCTTGATTATCACAAGGCAAGCAATGCAGATGTTACTATCGCAGCAATGCCTGTACCAATTGAGGAAGCCAGCAGATTTGGTATACTTATTACGGACGGGGACAACCGTATAACTGAATTTGAGGAAAAACCGGCTAATCCTAGAAGCAACCTTGCTTCAATGGGAATTTATATTTTCAGTTGGAAGACGCTTAAGCAGGCTCTTGTTAAGATGAAAGATCAGAAGGGATGTGATTTTGGTAAGCATATCATTCCTTATTGCTTTGAAAAGGGCAGCAGAATGTTTGCATACGAGTATAACGGATATTGGAAGGATGTTGGAACTTTAAGCTCATATTGGGAGGCCAATATGGAATTAATAGACATCGTTCCGGAGTTTAATCTTTATGAAGAGTTATGGAAGATTTACACCAAAGCAGATGCACTTCCACCTCAGTATGTTTCTTCAGACGCATATATTGAGAGGAGTATAATCGGTGAGGGATGCGAGATTTATGGTGTTGTTAAGAACTCCGTTATCGGCGAGGGCGTTGTTATTGAGGAGGGTGTATACATTGAGAATTCAATTGTAATGCAGAATTCTACAATACATAAGAATGCCAGAATTTATAAGTCAATAATTGCAGAACATGTAGAGATTGGAGAAAATACGGTTCTCGGCGTCGGAGATTATGCACCAAGTGAACTGGATCCTAAGGTTTATGCGGCAGACATCGTAACAGTTGGAGAGAATTCTTATATTCCTGCCAATGTTGAAATAGGTAAGAATACAGCAATTTCAGGTATTACGGAACTTTCGGATTACCATGACAACCGACTCGCAAGCGGCGGATATATTATTAAGGCAGGTGATAACAGATGAGAGCGATTGGTGTAATTTTAGCAGGAGGTAACAGCAGACAGATGCGCGAGCTTTCCAACAAGAGAGCGATTGCGGCAATGCCTATGGCTGGAAGTTATCGAACAATTGATTTTGCATTAAGTAATATGACAAATTCTCATATTGGCAGAGTAGCCGTTATTACACAGTATAATGCGAGATCACTTAATGAACATTTGAGTTCATCAAAATGGTGGGATTTCGGTAGAAAACAGGGCGGATTATTTGTTTTTAATCCTACAATTACCTCTGAACAGAGTGTCTGGTACAGAGGAACAGCAGACGCACTTTACCAGAATATTTCTTTCTTAAGGAACAGTCATGAGCCATATGTTGTGATTGCTTCCGGTGACGGTGTGTACAAGCTGGATTACAATAAGGTACTTGAATACCATATTGAGAAGAAAGCAGATATTACGGTTGTTGTCAAGGACATTGATAATGTAGCAGATGCGAGACGTTTTGGTGTAGTAAGTCTTGCAGATGACAGAAGAATTACCGATTTTGAAGAGAAACCGGTAGAGACTCAGATTAGCACTGTTTCAACCGGTATTTATGTAATCAGAAGAAGACTATTGATTGAGTTGATTCAGAAGGCTTATGAAGAGGATCGATATGATTTTGTTAAGGATATTTTAATCCGTTATAAAAATATTAAGAGAATTTATGGTTATAAGCTTGATACATACTGGAGTAATATTGCAACTGTTGAGTCTTATTATAAGACCAATATGGATTTCCTTAATAGGGATGTAAGGAATTTCTTCTTTAAACAGTATTCAGATATCTATACCAAGGTAGATGATCTTGCACCTGCTAAATATAATCCGGGAGCAGATGTTAAGAACAGTCTTATTGCCAGTGGTTGCATTGTTAATGGTTGTGTCAGGGATTCCGTTATTTTTAAGAAGGTATATATCGGAAATAACTGTACAATTAAGAATTGTATTATTCTTAATGATGTTCACATTGGAGATAATACGCATCTTGAGAACTGTATTGTTGAGAGCAGGGATACAATAAGACCGAACACCGAATATATAGGCAGCCCGGATGACATAAGGATTGTGTTAGAGAAGAATGACAGATTTAGTATGATGTAACATACGTGTGGTATAATTATAATTAATCAGGAAGGGGTTTTACACATGCAGATTACAGACGTAAGAGTACGCAAGGTAGCAAAAGAAGGAAAGATGAAGGCGATTGTTTCAATTACAATTGATGATGAATTTGTAATTCACGATATCAAGGTAATTGAAGGAGAGAAGGGATTGTTTATTGCAATGCCTAGCAAGAAATCACTTGATGGGGAATACAGAGATATCGCACATCCTATTAATTCCGGAACAAGGGATAGAATCCAGAGACAGATTCTTGAAGCTTATGAAGCTGTTAAGGATGAACCGGTTGAAGAATAATAAAATGAAATGATTCTGAAAAATCACATCCCTCGGAAAACTTGCACTTTTTAATAGTGCAGATTTGACCGAGGGATGTGTTTTTATTTACTGTCTGTTTCTTGATATTACCTTAGTTCATCTACAGTTTGAAGCAAGGAAATATTGCATTATTTTCTATGCATTTTTAATACAATCAAACAAACTGAACCTCCAATTAAAACAATTCCACCAATGCATGCCGGAAGAATCCAAGGAATAGAAGATGTACCGGCATCCGGATTTTCATCAATTCCATTTAGGGTAGATTCTGCAATAACGTATGTACTAAAGTGTTCGGTTTCAAAGGAAATCTTTTCATTATGTATTGTTGATGGCAGTTTCTCTTTTGCTCCATTATCATTTATATAATATACAACAACTTTTTCTTTGTCATATCCTGTTGGAATGGATATTGTAACTTTAACTTTACCATTCGGTTGAATCTTTACATTATTATTTTCTAGAGATATATCAAAAGCACAAAACTTATCTGTTACTTCTTTCAATGATTCTGTCACGACATCCAATTTATCTCCGTCAGTAATTTTATCAGCGATTACAATTGTTCCTTCAGGAACTACAGTCTTTTCTGCCTCAATTTGAACTTCTTTAGTGTTGTCTGTAATAATTATCGGTTCACTTGGGTCAACAACATTAACCGTAATTATTTTTTCCGGATTATAGAAAAAATCTTCTTTGTTCTCACAACGTTCAATGCAACAAGGAATGGTATTGAGCTGCTCATAAGTAATTTTAAATTTAACAGTGCCCTCTCCATTAAAAGTTATATCTTCCGACGAATTAAGGGTATTGGTATAATCCTGGTTAGCTCTGGAGACGAGATTGGCTCCTTCAATAACCTCAATTACAGGTCTGTACACTATTTCATGCGTATTCTCACTTTCATAGTAATCCGAATAAAACTCCCCTTTTTCAACATACGGAAAATCAGATAATTTTTTATTAACTAATTCAGTATTAGTCAATTGTGTTGTAAGTGTATGTGTTGCTCCCAAATCTACACTTTCGGGCATATTATGGACTATAATCGGTTCTTCTATTGTAATAATGTATGGTTCACCAATATCCTCTGTCTTAGGCCCGTAAACCAACTCTTCTCCATAACATGGCTGGATATATGCTTTTCCCGGTTTGAAAAATACCTGTGTAAGTATGTTCATATGATATTTTCCATGATCTGATGTAGACAAATATATTTCGCCACCCTGGTGATAGCCGTATGCAAATTCATAGAGATTTGATTCATAACCAACAATTCGATTAAGAGGCAAGCCGCTGCCAAACATATATTCGCAGCCGTCCATTTCATAACCAATTTTAACACTCTGTGGTATAGAGTATTCAAATGTCGGTGAAGTTTCTGTGGTTGCCTCATCTTCTGCCCATACGGTTGTACTCATTCCACCAATGCCTGCACCAATAATTAAGCTGCATATGCTGCCATATAATAGTTTTTTGAAAAGTTTCATTTTCTTCATACGTTTTCACTCCTTTGTAGAATTTAACTATAGTAAATAAATTCTATCACTATGATATTAAAAAGTACTAAGCTGCCAGCTTAGAATTCAGCTTATTTAAAATAGGAACACAGAACAGAAAAATTAAAGTATTGCAACTATTTTGGCGTTATAATAAAATAAATACGGATAAGTAAAAATGAAAGAGGTATATATATGACGATTTTAGTTTTGGGCGGAGCCGGATATATCGGTTCACATACAGTTTATGCATTAATAGAGAAGGGCGAGGATGTTGTTATCGTCGATAATCTGGAGACAGGTTATGAGGGCGCAATTCATCCTAAGGCAAGATTTTACAAGGGGGATATAAGGGACAGAGCGTTTATCGACAGTGTATTTGACAAGGAGGAGATTGATGCTGTGATTCATTTTGCCGCTAATTCACTTGTCGGTGAGAGCATGACTAACCCGTTAAAATATTATGATAATAATGTAAACGGAACTAAAGTGCTTCTTCAGTCAATGGTTGCTCATGGAATTGATAAAATAGTATTCTCTTCTACTGCGGCAACATATGGAGAGCCTGAGAACGTTCCTATTCTTGAAACGGATAAAACAGAGCCGACCAATACATATGGTGAGACCAAGCTCTCAATGGAGAAGATGTTCAAATGGACGGATAAGGCACATGGACTTAAATATGTATCACTTCGTTATTTTAATGCCTGTGGTGCTCATGAAAGTGGTTCCATAGGTGAGGCACATAATCCTGAGACACATCTTATTCCGTTGATTCTTCAGGTGCCACTGGGGAAGAGAGAGAGTATATCAATTTATGGTGATGATTACCCTACACATGATGGAACCTGTATCAGGGATTACATTCATGTTACAGACCTTGCGCAGGCACATATTCTTGCAGTTGAATATCTTATGAAGGGTAATGAAAGTAATATTTTTAATCTTGGAAACGGTATCGGATTTACTGTTAAAGAGGTTATTGATACAGCAAGAAAAGTAACCGGACATCCGATTCCTGCTGTTGTGACTCCAAGAAGAGCCGGAGACCCTGCAAGACTTATTGCATCGAGTGATAAGGCAAAAGAGGTGCTTGGCTGGAAGCCTTGTCATGCGGATTTGGAAGAGATTATTGCAAGTGCATGGAAGTGGCATAGTACACATCCGGAAGGGTATGTAAGTTAAGAGTTGAAAGGCTGTTGCCCGTAAAATATTCTCCTGTCGGAACCGTTCGCACTTAGCCGTATGCCTTATGTAGTGCTAGGCATACAACTAAGTGCGAACGTCCGATTGAAGGGGATATATTTTCGATATTAAGTCAATAAATGTTTAATTAACCAATACTAAATTTATTCACTTAATTCAGATGTGCAATGTGGACATCTTGTTGCATCAATTGCAATTTCACTCTTACAGAATGGACATACCTTGGTAGTAGGTTCTGCCGGTGCTTCTTCCTGTTTCTTCTTTCCGATATTACGCATTCCGTTGATAAACTTGATTACGAAGAAAAGAGCAAATGCTGTTAACAGGAAGGTTATTACTGCGTTGATAAAATTACCATATGTAAGATAGGCATCTGTATCTCCTAACTGTATTTGTAAACTGGTCAGATTAATTTTACCAAGTAATAAACCTAATAATGGATTGAAAATGTCATCAACCAGGGATTTGACGATTGCTGTGAATGCAGCACCGATAATCATACCGACTGCCATATCAATTACATTGCCTCTTGAAATAAACTCTTTGAATTCTGTTGCTATTTTTTTCATTATGTATTCTCCTTAATTATTTTTTATCTTCTTCCGATGTTTCAACAGTAGCATCGGAAACTTCATCAATGTACAGATGTACTTTTATAATTCTATATTTGTCGCATTCTTCAACAACAAGCTTCTGATTCTCAAGAACGACCTCGTCTCCATCCTGAGGGAGCCTGCCGAGCTGACTTACGATGAATCCACTGATTGAATCATAATCTTCATCTTCATTGAGTTTAGGAAGATTAACAATATCTTCTAAATCGTTAAGTCTTGTTGTTCCGGAAATCACATATTCATTATCATTAACCTGTATGATTTCATCTTCTTCGTCCTCGTCATATTCGTCGCGAATCTCTCCGACAATTTCTTCAAGAAGATCTTCAAGTGTAATCATACCAACGGTTGAACCATATTCATCCACAACAATTGTGAAGTTGTTAGAGGTTTTCTTAAGTTCATCCATAAGCTCAGAAATGTGCTTAAATTCATAAGTATAGTAAGGTTTTCTTAATATATTACGAACAGAAAAGGTGGACTTGTCCTCGCATAAAAGTAAATCCTTAACATTAATAATACCGATGACGTTATCGACACTCTTCTCGTAAACAGGAAGTCTTGTGTATTTGTCCTGACGGAATACTTCAACAATCTCATCAAAGGTGCTGTCAACAGATACGGAGGTCATATCAATTCTTGGAATCATAACATCCTTAGCCTGTGATTCACCAAAATCGAACACATTGCTAATCATTTCGTGTTCGTCAGTTTCAAGAACTCCTTCTTCACGGCTTACGTCAACCATTGTTCTTAACTCATCTTCTGTAATGGAAGCTTTATGTTTATTTGGATTGAACCCTATAATTCTTAATACGCCTTTTGCAATACAATTAATAATGAAAATAACCGGTGTAAGTACAATCATCAGTACCCGGATTGGACCGCTGTATATGAGAGCAATTTTATCTGCATATGTTGTAGCGAAGGTTTTGGGTGAAATTTCACCGAAAATCAATACTATTAGTGTAAGTAGTCCGGTAGTAATACTGACGGCGGCATTGCCCCACAAGTTAAGAGTAAGTGTGGTGGCCAAAGAAGATGCGGAAATATTAACAAGGTTATTTCCAATTAATATGGCACTTAGCATTTTAGCCGAATCCGATGTGATGTTGAGAACTCTTTGGGCACTCTTGCTGCCTGCATCTGCAAGTGAACGCATTTTAATCTGACTTACAGTAACAAAGGATGTTTCAGCCGATGAGAAAAAAGCAGAAAGTGCAATTAAAATAATCAGTGCCACCAATTGTGCGACGTCACTGGGGTGCAAAAAAATCAACTCCTTTAAAAATTAATATATTAACATATTCTAACATTCATGTTCAAAATAGTAAAGAAAAACTTGAATTACATAGTGTTTATACTTGACAAAGATAGAGTGAATGGGTGTATTATATAACAAACAGAGGGGTTGCATAAGGAATATATTTTTAAACTGCAATGTAATTTCGTTGCAGTTTTTTTGCAAATGGTTCAATTAAGAGGGAAAATAATGAATATTTTTAGAGAAAAATCAACAGCGTTTATTTTTGTATTAGGACTTATGGTTTCTAGCTTTATTCTTATAAATGTGGGAAATCTTATTGAAAAAATAAATATGGAAAAACAGGTAGTTGAAAATTATAAATATAGCATTATGTGTAATATTCATTACAATGGTATGGTTCAGGATAAAGATGTGGCATATGCATCAGTATTTGATGAAATTATAAATTATACTAAGGGTAATATTTTTGTAGAGACTTTTGTAAATGTGAATGAAGGTACGAAATATACGGCTAACATATTAATTAAGCAAAATGAAGATTTGAATTTGAAATACAAGCTATTGGTAAATAATAATTCTCAGAATGAAGTTATTATAGGGGAGAGCCTTGTTGATGACACAACGATATCAGAGGGTGTAAGAACTATTCAGATTGAAAACTCCTGGTTTCAAGTTGTTGGAATTATGGAAAATCAGATGTCAGCAGGCATTGATAATTCAATATATGTATTGTGGGATAGCTGTAATGATGAAGTTAAGAATAATCTTTTTGATACAATGAAAGATGAATATACTAACATATTCTTTAAAAGTCAACAAGATATTTCGATGGAATTTAACAATTTTACTGATAAAGTTTCTGAAGCTGGTTTACGATACGATATTTATAATGCGGAATATGCCGGTAGTGATTATCAAAATTATGTATATCAGGTATATAACAAGTTGTTTCTTGGAATAAGCTTTGTGTTCTCTGTGTTTAATTGCTTTGCTGTTTCTTCTCTGTGGATTATTAATCGTAAGAAAGAGTTGGCAATTCGGAAAACTTATGGATATAGTATTGTACGCATAGCCGGGTTGGTTTTATCAGATATATGGAAACTGTCAATACCTGCCACATTACTTGCAGTTGTGGTGCAGATTATATATGGTGCTGTAGCAGGTGAACCTCTATTAGGTGGGCATATACTATTAAAGGTTTTGTTTGTAAGTTTTGGAATGATAATAGTGGCAATATTAACTACAATCTGGCATTTGTATTATATAGGTAAGGTGCCGCCTGTTGCGGTGTTAGCTGAAAATTAAAGGGGGAATGTTATGAAAATGTTTAAATTTGCTGTGGATAACTTATTGAATAATTTATTTAAATCACTTATTTCGATAATTATGAGTGCATTATCTTTTTTTTTAATAATGTTTAGCATAATGTTACATATAGAACAGATCTATTCCGTTATATCCTGTGATGAAGTTTTGAGTAGAGGAATTGATGGTACAGCAGTAGTATCGCTTGATTATGATTATCCGGCTGAAGTACCTGGCTTTTTTTCGGAGGCGTATAATCAGAAGGAAATAGAAGCAATAGGAAATGCAAACAGATATTGCGTTGTGGGAGGAATATGGGATGAATTAGCGCAAACACAGAAACAATGCGACCGATACTATGAAACAGTAGTTAAGGATGGATTAAGTGTAGTGTTAATGAATTCACAAGTGTTAGAGATATGTGAAATGGAAATTGAAGAAGGGATTCCGGTTACGGAACTGGATTTACCAAACAAAGATATTATGTATGTATATTTGGGTGCGGCGTATGACAATATTGCCATAGGTAGTACATATAATGATGGAACCATTGTAATTGCAGGCAGAATGAAAGAAGGGCAGCGATGGATAAGGGAAGATTTGCGAAATGGCTTTAATACTGATGATATGGATATTTCCATGAATTGCGATTATGAAGTATTTGCAACAGCTGATAATCAGGCATTAACCAGTGGGTTGTTTTTAAGTGCTGCAGAAGGATATACTATAAAAGAGGCAATAAATTCACTTAAGGAGATTGCGGAGAAACATAACTATACGTTCACGTATGAAATTGTAGCGGATATGTGTGAAACAGAGGTAAAAAATTCTGAGATACTTCTATCGTCTGTAAAGAGACTTATTTTTATTGTTGTGGTTGCGACCATGCTGATGTTAATAAGCATGCAAATGGTAATCATTATACAGAATTCGAAAGATTATGGAATAATGTGTGCGATTGGATTTTCAAAAAAAGAGATAGAAATATCGTTTTTAATTCGCCAGGGAACTATTTTTTTAGCAGCATTAATAATGGCAGTTCTTCTTATATTGTATATTTCTATTAAAAAGTATGAGGGGATTGTAGAGTTGGCTTATCTTTTGAAAAATGTAATAGGAATATATGTTCTGCCTGTAACTATCGCAATTGTAATTGTAATGATAGGATTAATTCAAGTTATTACACATTTTGTGTTAAAGAAGATGACGCCATATAAGCTTATTAGAAGTAATGTGTAGAAGAAAATGTCGAAATGCCTTTAATTGCAAGAGGCATTAAAAATCGTAAAGCTATCGTAATGGAACAGCTTGATAAAATGGGAATTGCAGATCTTTATAAAAAACTTCCATCAAGGCTCTCGGGCGGACAACAGCAGCGTACTGCTATTGCAAGAGCTCTTGTGGCTGATACTCCGGTATTGTTAGCTGATGAACCGACAGGAGCATTGGATCAGAAAACAAGTAATGAAATAATAAGCTGTTTTGAGGAAATTAATAAGAATGGAAAAACGATTATACTTATTACACATGATATTAATGTTGCGAATCGTTGTAGTAGAATTGTACGAATTGAAGATGGAATAATTTGTTAAAAAGTATTTGTTTATAGGGTGAATCTAAGTTAAAATATATTTTAAATACAAATAGGAGGCAACAGATATGTATTTAATAGCAGGACTTGGTAATCCCGGGGGACAATATGAGAAGACAAGACATAATATAGGATTTCGTGTTATTGATGCACTTGCATCCGATAACGGTGTTAAGATAGATACCGGTAAGCATAAAGGACTTATTGGTAAAGGTATGATAGGCGGAGAGAAGGTAATTTTCGTCAAACCAATGACCTTTATGAATCTAAGTGGAGAATGTATAAGAGCAGTTGCAGATTTTTATAAAATTTCGCCGGAGAACATTATCATTATATTTGATGATATAAGCCTTGATGTGGGTAAGCTTCGGATTCGCAAGAAGGGTAGTGCCGGAGGACATAACGGAATTAAGAGTATAATTGCACACCTTGGAAGCGAGAATTTCCCGCGTCTTAAATTTGGCGTGGGCGATAAGCCGGCAGGAATGGATTTAGCAGACCATGTGTTGGGAAGATTCTCCGCAAGTGATGATAAGGCGGCAAGTGATGCGATAGCGAGAGCATGTAAGGCAGTTGAATGTATGGTTACGGAAGGCTGCGACAGTGCCATGAATAAGTATAACGGGTAGGTTTGGATGAATATTTGGGAACAGCCGGTTTTGGAACTGGCATATTATACAGAAATCAGAAATGCAATTAACAGAATTGGGAAAGTGCCTGTGGCTTTTGGCTGTGTTGACCAGCAAAAGCCATCTTTTATCTATGCAATATGTAAGGATAAGAAGCAGAGACTGATAATAACGCATAATGAGATTAAGGCAAGGGAAATTTACGAGGATTATCGTGGGTTGTCAAGAAATACGGTTTTCTACCCTGCCAAGGATTTTATTTTCTATAGTGCGGATATTCATGGAAATCAGATTGTGCGTGAAAGACTTCAGGTAATAGAGAAGCTGATTAAAGGCGAGGATATTACAGTAGTAACGACTATTGACGGCTGTATGGACAAATTAATGACACCACAGGTCTTTAAGAAATATTCCAGAACTCTTTCAGTCGGCGATGAGATTGATATTAAAGAGCTTGCAGAATATCTTGTGGATATTGGGTACGAACATGTCGCACAGGTTGAAGAAGGCGGACAGTTTGCTATCAGAGGCGGAATAATAGATATTTATCCCCTTACGGGAGAGAATCCATGCAGAATTGAGTTGTGGGATACGGAAATTGACTCTATGAGACTTTTTGATGCAGAGAGCCAGAGGTCCGTAGAGAATATTGAGGAGTTATATATTTTTCCGGCAACGGATTTAATTGTACCGGATGGTCTTGGGGCAGGAATCAAAGCACTTGAAAAAGAGACCAAAGAGTATGCCGACAGCCTGACTCAGGCGGGAAGGCTTGTGGAGGCTTCCAAGGTTTTGAAGAATCTTGAAGAGCTTAAGGAAAAGCTTCTGGTGCTTAAGGATTACAGTGGTTGCGATAACCTTGTAAATTACTTTGCAGGAAATACAGTTTCTTTTATTGATTATTTTGACAGGGATAATTCAGTTATTGTACTGGATGAGCCGGCACGAATTCGTGAGAAATCAAGGGTGTCAGAAACTGAATTCAGAGAGAGCATGATGCACAGGCTTGAGAAGGGAACAATTCTTCCTTCACAGACAGAGATTCTGTACACTTTTCCGGAAATCTGTGCCAAAATCGGAGCACGTCATGCTATGGCGGTAGCGACATTGGATTACAGACTGAGTCTGTTAGAGGCAGCAGGGCATTTTGATGTGGGAGCCAAAGGAATTGGTGCGTATAATAATTCTTTTGAAACACTGGTGTCTGATATTGGTTCATGGAAGAAGAATAAGTATCGCATTCTTCTGGTATCAGCGTCTAAGACAAGAGCAGAACGACTTGCCGGGGATTTGAGGGATAACGGGGTAGTTGCCGTATATTCAGATAATCCTGACAGAGAGCTGGTGGCAGGTGAAGTTATGACTTGCTACGGTAAACTCCGAAAAGGTTTTGAATATACGGATATACGTTTTGTTGTGATTGCAGAGGATGATATTTTTGGGGTTGCGAGAAAAAGCAGACCTAAAAAGAAAAATTATTCCGGCAAGGCAATTTCAGGATTTGCAGACCTTAATATTGGTGATTATGTTATTCATGAGAATCATGGCTTGGGAATTTATCGTGGTATAGAGAAAATAGAAGTAGACAGAATTGAGAAGGATTATATCAAAATTGAGTATGCAGCAGGCGGTAATCTGTACATTCTTGCCACACAGCTTGATATGATTCAGAAATATGCTGATTCAGAGGCGAAGAAGCCTAAGTTAAACAAGCTTGGTTCACCTGAATGGCATAAGACTAAGACAAGGGTACGTGGTGCGGTAAGAGCTGTTGCTGATGAACTTGTTAAATTATATGCAATAAGACAGCAGAATCAGGGATTTACGTTTAGTGAGGACAGTCCTTGGCAGAGGGAATTTGAAGAATTATTTCCTTATGAAGAGACCCCGGATCAGTTAGCGGCAATTGAAGATATTAAGAAGGACATGGAGAGCCGCAAGATTATGGACAGACTTGTGTGCGGTGACGTGGGATTTGGTAAAACTGAAGTTGCCATAAGGGCGGCTTTTAAAGCAATTCAGGATAATAAACAGGTTGTGTATCTCGTGCCTACAACAATTCTTGCTAAGCAGCATTACACAACTTTTGACAGAAGAATGAAGGATTTCGGTGTAGAGGTAAGAATGCTGTCCCGTTTCTGTACGCCGAAAGAAGTGAAGAACACAATAGAAGGTCTTAAAAAAGGTATTGTTGATGTCGTTATAGGAACGCACAGGGCACTTTCCAAGGATGTTGTATATAAGGATTTGGGACTGCTTATCATTGATGAGGAGCAGCGTTTTGGTGTAACCCATAAGGAGAAAATTAAGCAGCTTAAAAAAGACGTTGATGTAATTACACTCACTGCGACTCCTATTCCGAGAACTCTTCATATGAGCCTTATCGGAGTAAGAGATATGAGTGTTCTTGAAGAAGCACCTGTTGACCGTCTTCCGATTCAGACCTTTGTAACGGAATATGATGAGGAGATGGTCAGAGAAGCAATTAACCGAGAGCTTGCAAGGGGTGGTCAGGTATACTATGTGTATAACAGAGTTCAGGGAATTGAAGAAATTGCACTCGGAATTAGTAAGCTTGTACCTGACGCAACAGTTTCTTTTGCACATGGACAGATGAATGAGCGTGAACTAGAGAGAATAATGATGGATTTTGTCAACGGTGATATTGATGTTCTGGTATCTACAACTATTATTGAAACCGGACTTGACATTCCGAATGTTAATACAATTATTATTCATGATTCAGATAAGTTCGGTTTGTCACAGCTGTATCAGCTGAGAGGCCGAGTTGGGCGTTCCGGTCGTGTGGCATATGCTTTTCTTCTGTATCGCAGGGATAAGCTGCTCAGAGAGGTTGCGGAGAAGAGGTTAAGTGCTATTCGTGAATTTACGGAGCTTGGTTCCGGCTTCAAAATTGCGATGAAAGATTTGGAAATACGAGGTGCGGGTAATCTTCTGGGTGAAGAACAGCATGGGCATATGGAAGCGGTCGGATATGATTTATACTGTAAGATGCTTAATGAAGCTGTAGCGGATATCAAAGGTATCAGTATGGGTGAAGATTTTGAGACCATTGTTGATATTGATGTTGATGCTTTTGTTCCGGCTACCTATATCAGAAGTGAGAACCAGAAGCTGGATGTATATAAGAGAATTGCAACTATTGCCAATGAAGAGGAATTGTCAGATATGACGGATGAACTTCTGGACCGATTCGGAGAGATTCCAAAGTCAGCAATGAATCTTATGACAATTGCCCTGCTTAAATCCAGGGCACATGAAGCATATATTTTGGAAATAAAGGGCAATCGTAAGGAGATAAGAATTAAAATTTATCCAAAGGCACAGATTAATCCTGCAATGATTCCTGAAATTGTTAAAAAGCATGGCAGCAGCTTCAGATTTACCAATGGGGAGGTTCCTTATTTTACCTATTATTTTTCTAAAGAGGATATAAAAAATACCGAAACCTATTTAAAATGTATTGAAAAGCTGGTTGAGGAAATTGCGTCACTCAAATTATAAAAGGATGGTACAATATATGAAGATACTTGTTATTTTTACGGGTGGAACTATTGGAAGCACAATAGAGGGAGAATATATTTCTACGGACAGTAATAAGCCTTATGTCATCCTTGAAAAATATAATAACAGTTATCCTAATGAGATTGAATGGGATACAATGAATCCTTATACAATTTTAAGTGAAAATGTCACCTCCGGGACTTATACATTGTTATATGAAGCTGTTAAAAAGGGTATTGCCGGAGATTATGAAGGTATTATTATTACACATGGAAGTGATACCCTGCAGTATTCGGCAGCATTTCTGAGTCTTTCGTTTGGAAGTGACATAATTCCCGTGATGTTGGTTTCAAGTAATTATGTATTGGAGGATGAGCGTGCAAATGGAATGGAGAATTTCAGATGTGCGGTGGATTTTATAGAAAAGGGATATGGCAGAGGGGTATTTGTGCCATACAGAAATACCGGTGAGTTCTGTAAAATTCACTGTGGGGACTGCCTGATGCCGCACAATGCTTACAGTGATTATTTGGGAAGTCTTGGGGGAAAATGTTATGGAGTATATACTTATGAGGGTTTTGTTCAAGGTGAGTCAAAGCATTTAGAGGGAGAGATTCTGACAAAGCCAGATTCTGACATGGAAGCTTCGGGAGTTTATGTAATTTATGCATGCCCGGGAGTTGTATATCCCGATTTGAAAGAGAATATAAGAGCGGTTCTGCTACAGGCATATCATGGAGGAACTCTTTGTGTAGAATCGCAAGATCTTAAGGGCTTTATGAAAAGAGCCGGGAACATGAATGTGCCGGTATATCTCGTTGGAGCCAATCCTGAGACTGCTTATGAGAGCTGTAGAGAATACGAAGACCTCGGAATTAAAATACTTCCTTACGTGTCACCTGTGTATGCATATATGCGTTTATGGATGAATAATGGTAAATGGAGTAAAAAATAATTGCCAAATAAGTATAATATTAATATAATTAGATTTAATACAGCAACATGATACAGTATCAGAATGCGGGGTGCCTATGAGCAGAGAAGATATAGGTGAAGATTTATTCAATTTAAATATGGACAAAGTGTATGAGGCGCTATATGGTGAACATTGCGAGAATAATGCAGAAAGTGGGCGTGATGCATTAACGGGCCTGTATTTTAAGCGCTCATTTTTTGAACAGGCAAAGCTTTTTCTTGATACCCAGAAGAATGAGCAGGAATTCTGTCTTGTTGCAGTGGACGTGGAGCATTTTAAGCTTTTTAATGAATGGTATGGCAGGGAAGCCGGAGATAAATTTTTGTTGGATATTGCACTAAGACTCAGAGATACCTGTTCAGAGTGTAATGGGATTGCCGGTTATCTTGGAGATGATGACTTTGTGGTTATTGTACCTCAGAGCCGTGATCTGCTCGATAATCTACAATATAATATCATAGGGCGTGTTAAGGAATATGAGGACAGTGCAGGTTTTCTTCCGGGTTTTGGTGTGTATTTTATTGAGGATAAGACACTGCCGGTTGCGACCATGTATGACCGTGCAAGTATAGCTTTATCCAAAATAAAGGGCAATTATGCCAAAAGAATGCAGTTTTATGAGCACGGAATGATGCTCAAAATGGAGGAGGAGCATCATCTGTTGAGCGAAGTTCCAAAGGCGTTATTTGGAAGGGAATTCATGTTCTATCTTCAGCCTAAATGTAATATGAATACCGGTAAAATCATTGGTGCTGAGGCTCTTGTGAGATGGAGAAAAAGTGACGGAACAATGATGCCTCCTGATAAATTTATTCCTGTGCTTGAGAAAAACGGATTTATTACCAATTTGGATAAATTTATCTGGGAAGAAGTGTGTCATTTTCTTAGAAGTCTTATTGACAGAGGAATCAGACCTGTTCCTGTTTCGATTAATGTGTCACGTGTTGATTTGTATTCAATGAATGTGCCACTGTTTATTGGCAATTTATTAAGATCTTATCAGCTGGATCCAAAGCTTCTTGAAATAGAGATTACTGAGAGCGCATATTCCGAGAAATTGGACAAAGTTAACAGTGTTGTACATTCATTTCAGAAAAGAGGAATGAATGTACTGATGGATGATTTCGGAAGTGGATATTCTTCTCTTAATATGTTAAATGATGTTAATATTGATGTTCTCAAACTGGATATGAGGTTCCTCAATATTAATGAGAACTCTGTGGGTAAGGGCGTTGGCATTGTTGAAGCCGTGGTTAACATGGCAAGGATGATGGGAATGAGGGTTATCGTCGAAGGAGTTGAGACACAGCAGCAGGTGGATTTCCTTGTCGGCATGGGCTGTGAATATGCTCAGGGATACTTCTTCTTCAAACCTGTTACAACTGATAAGTTTGAAGAGCTTTTGAAGGAAAAGCAGATGCTTGATTATTCAGGAATTCAGCTTAAGAAAAATAATCAGGTTCATATAAGAGAGCTTCTTAATGAAAATCTTTTCAGTGAAACCATTGTTAATAATATTCTCGGAGCTATTGCTTTTGCAGAGTTTGATGGTACAACAGTGGAAATAATACGAACCAACGAAAAATATGACAGAATGGTTGGTTCAGATAATCCAATGGATGACTATAGGCATAAATACCCTATGCTTAATATCCTTGATGAAGATTTACCGGGATTTGTGGATATGTTCAGAAATGCATATGAGCATCCTCTGGACGGAGCAGAGTGTGAAATCAGATTTCGTAAAGAAGATAATCAGATTGTATGGTATGGAATCAAGGCTTTTTTCTTAAGGGAGCAGGGTGGCAGAAAACTCTATTACGGCTCAATAGCTGATATCCGCAGGGAAAAAGACCATGAACTGGAGCTTAATATAGCTGAGAAGAAATTGGAAAATGCTCTAAAACTTGCTGAAAGCAACTGTCTTGACTGGAATTTTGCCGGGGATACGTGTACACTTGTTAATACCTTTTGTACTAATGCAATGAAGCGGTTTAATCCATTGCTTAATAACAAATACGTTATAATAGATAAATTTTCGTCAAAGATATCACAGCTTTTAAGCTCAAGAGTTGTTAATTATAAGGAATTAAGAAAGTATATGAATGAACTTATTAACAACCCGGACAGAGTAAGCAGGAGTATTGACATTGCATTTTCACACGACAGGGATGATGTGCTGTGGATGAGAGTTTCCTGTGAACCGATTGTGGATGTAAATAACAATGTTATTCATATTATAGGCTCATATGCAGATATATCTCTTCAGAAACAGCATGCGGACCAGCTGGAAAAGCGTGCGACAACAGATGAGCTGACAGGCTTATATAACAGGCATGGCGGAGTAGCACTAATGGCGGAGTATCTTAGAAGTGTTACCTCCGAAGGCAGTTCTTCTCTGATAATGATTGATTTGGATAATTTTAAGAAAGCAAATGATACATATGGTCATATTTTCGGAGATACACTTTTGAAAAAGGTTGCCGGGGTTATACAAAAATGTTTCAGGGATCAGGACATTGCCTGCAGAATGGGAGGCGATGAATTCGTTATTCTGTGCAAGGGAATTAATTCCAAGGATATGCAGATTAAGGGAAATGATATAGTGGCGAAAATATCTGCCCTGGGAAAAGAATTTGATAATAGTTTTGACGTATCCTGCTCGGTTGGATATGTTATGGTGCCGCAAGAAGGCGTTAAATTTGAGGATTTATATAATAAAGCAGATATGGCTATGTTTATCGCAAAGGGCAGGGGTAAAAATACCTGCAGCCAATATGTCGGAAAATAACATAAAATTCAATAATTGGGGTGGACAATCAGATAATTTCGTGATAAAATGCGTAAATGATTAGTGGGACAGAGTCAATGAGGACAATTTTATCATTGACTCTTTTCTTTTAATTCTAATACAACAAAGTGACGAGAATATTAATAAGATAAAGGAGAGATTTCATGAGAATCGATAAGAAATTGCTTGCAGGTACGCTTGCTGCGGCAATTATTGCAACAACAGCAACCGGATGTAACGGTGGTAATAATAAGAGTGATAAGGACACTTATACTTTCAACACATCAATTATTACATCAGCTGTTCAGACACTTAACTGCCATGAGTGGGAGTATAGTGACGAGTATACAATTATGGAATTGACACAGAGAGGTCTGTATGACATTGCTTACTCAGATAAAGCTAATTACCAGTATATTAATGAGATGGCAGCAGAGGCACCTGTTGATATAACAAGTAAATATGCAGGTAATGAGATTTATGGCGTTCCTGCTGATGCTACAGAAGGGTATGCATTCCAGATCAAATTAAGAGATAATGCAAAGTGGGAAGATGGTACAGATATCAATGCCGACACATACCTGTATTCCATGAAGCAGGTCCTTAATCCTGATATGCAGAATTACAGAGCTTCCAGCTATTATCAGGGGACATATGCTCTTGCCAATGCTTATGAGTATTACTGTGACGGAGAGGGACAGTATATTGATTTCTATAATTCAGAAACTGATGAATATGCTGAAGTTGTTGATGGTAATATTTATACCGGTGTGACACAGCCTACTGTACTCTTTGGCGACAGCCTTGAGAATATTTATAACAGTGCTGATTACGAGGGGGTATTCATTGCAGAAGACGGAACAGATACTTTTGCAGCTTTGAAGGAACTCATTGGTGATTCAGACTGGGTTAAGGCTGAGGGTGATGTTCTGAATGCGGTGAATGCCGTAATTGATGCGATTAACTATAATTTAGAAATAGAATTATATGATGAAGAATATCTTAAAATCTGTGCATACTATGAAGAGACAGAAAAGGTAAGCTTTGATGAGGTGGGTCTTATTAAGGATGATGATTACACAATCACAATTATTTATGAGAGACCAATTACGGAAGAATATATGGTTTATTACGGATTGACTAACAACTGGCTTGTTAAGGAAGACCTTTATGAGAAGAACAAGAAGGATGCCGGCGGAATCACCAAGACAACTTACGGAACTACTGTTAATTCGTATGCTTCCTATGGTCCGTATAAGTTAACAGAGTGGCAGGCAGACAAGATTATCAGGCTGACACGCAATGATGAATGGTACGGCTGGGAGGATGAGGCTTTTGAAGGCCAGTACCAGACAACAGATATTGTGTTTAATGTAATTGATGAACATGCAACAGCTCTTCAGTTATTCCTTAAAGGGGAGCTTGATTATGTATCTCTTGATGTAACAGATCTTCAGACATATGGAACAAGCGATTACATTGTATATTCTCCGTCAAGTAAGACATGGAAGATTTCGTTTAATGCGGGAAGAGAAGCATTGGCGTTAAGAAGCAAGGATGGAATCAATAAGCTGATAATGCTTTACAGTGATTTCAGAAAAGCCGTTTCGCTTTCCATTAACAGAGCAGAATACTGTCAGCAGGTATTTCCGTCAGATACTGCAGCCTTTGGTCTTTTAAATGAACTTTATATTTATGATATATCAGATTTTAGTGCATACAGGGATACTGACTTTGCCAAGGATGTTCTTTGTGATGCATATGACACTGAGAAATACGAGGACTTGTCAGGCTACAATGTAGAAGAAGCCGGAACACTCTTTGAAAAGGCATATCAGGATGCATTGGCAGCAGGGGATATTGCTGAATCAGACAGGATTGTACTTCAGCTTAACGTAAATGTTATTAGTGATGAACAGACCAAATCATACAACTTTATTAATGATTCCATTCAGGAGGCAATTAAAGGAACTTCCCTTGAGGGTAAGCTTTCATTAGAGCTTGTTGAGGTTGAAGATCCTTATGCATCCATGAAGAGTGGTACTGCTGATATTATCTACAGCGCATGGATGGGCGCAGAAAATGATCCGTATTCATTAATGCAGTACTATTGTGATGAGTTATACTACGGTGATGCCGAGTATGGATTTGATAATAGCAAGCCTGTAACACTTTCGATTCAGGGCAAGGAATATACGATGTCATTCTATGACTGGTATGAGGAACTTTACACAGGACAATGGGCAACATCCGAATCTGATGTAAGACTTGAGGTGCTTGCGGGAATTGAGGGCGCACTTCTTAAAGAGTATAACTGTGTACCGCTTAGAAGTGTACGTGATGCATTCCTTCTTTCACAGAAATGTGAGTATATAACTTACGATTTCAGCGGTGCTTATATGGAGACATATGGTGGTTTCCGTTATATGACTTATAACTATACGGATGCTGCATGGGCAGATTATTGTGCAGAGCATGGCCAGCTGTCATATTAGAATAATATTTTATGTTGCAATAGCGGGGGATACTCCCCCGCTTATTGGCGGTTTTAAGAGCTGTTTATAAAAATGGAGAAGGAGAACTATGAAGAAGTATATTTTTAAACGAATAGGACTTATGTTTGTAACTGCTTTTGCAATTATGACGGTTCTTTTCATTTTAATACGATTGCTACCTAATCATGTTCATGCTGTGCTTGGCGGAAATCAGGCTCAGCTTGAGGCGATGAGAGAGGCATGGGGCTATAATGAGCCTATTATTGTTCAATATGGAATTTTTCTCAAAAATGTATTTACCAAATGGGATTGGGGCTTCTGTACCGAGGTTGGTACTGCTTTTCATCCTGTAACGGAGTATGTAACCTCCAAGCTTCCTGCAACAATATATGTAAATATTATATCTATTATTATCAGTATTCCATTGGGAGTTGTTTTCGGGATTATTGCTGCCAATTTCAAAAATAAATGGCAGGATTATGTGATAAATGTCTTTATTATTATATTTATCTCTGTTCCGGCTTTTGTTTATGCCTTTCTTTTGCAGTATCTTGTAGGCTTTAAGTGGAATCTTCTTCCGCTGGTAATGAAATCGGGAACGGATTATTTCTCGTGGGAGATGTTCAGATCTGCCATTCTGCCGATACTTGCTCTGTCGTTCGGTGTAATTGCCGGTGATATGCGATATGTACGTGCGGAGCTTACTGAGAGTATGACAAGTGAGTATATGCTTCTTGCAAGAACCAAGGGACTTACCAGAAGACAGGCATTGTTCAGGCATGCACTTCGTAACTCAATGGTACCGCTTCTTCCGACATTCCTTGCTGATGTTGTGTATGTTATTACAGGTTCACTTATTATTGAGCAGATTTTCTCTGTACCGGGAATCGGACGGGTATATCTTCTGTCAATTACATCAAGGGACTATAGTGTGTTCCTGTTCATTTCAATGTTCTATGTTGCAATTGATTTGATTGCAGGGCTGATATTTGATTTAAGTTATGGTTTCATTGATCCGAGAATCCGAATGGGAGGAGGAAAGACTAATGAGTTATAACAATCTTAACGATATACCTGCAGATAAATTTAAATTTGTACAGCAGGATAAAAAACTTCATGACAGGAAATTTGATACTGCTCCTGTAGGGTATTTTAAGGACGCTTTCCGCCGTTTTTGCAGGAACAAAAGCTCAGTCTTCGGAGGAATTGTAATTCTGTTATTGATTCTTTTTGCAATTCTGGTACCGGTTTTTTCAAGATATAAAATATCGGACAGAGATGGATATTATGCTTATTCCCTTCCTAAAAACGAGCTTTTTGTTAAGCTGGATATTCGATTCTGGGATGGTACCAAGACGAGTACCGTTAATCAGCAGAAGTTGGATCGTTTTGAGGCTACTCCGGGTACACTTGTGGAGGTAATAGAAGAAATTGAACCTGCCAATGGCAGCAAGAGAAGCGGGTATTCATATAAGGTAAGATTTGACAGCTATGCAGCAGTTGGATATATTTACAAAACTATTTCCAATAAGGAGTATGATGCAATCAAAGCTTATGAGTCGGAAAATGATGTTACCATACTGTATCCTTTGATTGATGATGGTAAGGTTAATTCAAACGCATATCAGAATGATGCCAATGCGTGGTATTTTACCGATGAAAAAGGTGTTGCAGTAAGAAATGCTGACGGAAGTTTTCAGGATATCTATTTATATGATGAAGAGGGCAAGCCTGTATATTACCGTTCTGTAAGCAATGACAAGCAGAAATACGTTCGTATCTTATACAATGAGTATTATAAATACGCAAATGGAGATTATGCTTCATTCTTATTTGGTGCAGATGCTAATGGATATGATATCCTTGTCAGACTTGCATCGGGTGCAAGACTTTCACTGATGCTCAGTATAGTTGTATCCGTAATAAACCTCTGCATAGGTGTAATTATCGGAGCATTAGAAGGCTATTATGGAGGGGTGTTTGACCTTATTTTTGAGAGACTTAAGGATTTCATATGGGAAATTCCTACAGTTGTTGTTTTCTCATTATTCCAGATGCACCTTGCCAATAAGGTTGGACCGGTTCCGTCGCTGTTATTTGCATTTGTGTCTTATGGCTGGATTACGACATCAAATACAGTACGTGCCCAGTTTTACCGCTTTAAAGGACAGGAATATGTCATGGCGGCAAGAACACTTGGTGCCAAGGACTCAAGACTTATTTTCAGACATATTCTGCCAAATGGAATAGGTTATATAATTACGGCTTCGGTTCTTACGATTCCGAGTGTAATTTTCTCTGAAGCAAGCTTGTCCTATATGGGAATTGTTAATCTTCAGTCGGACAGCATGACCAGTATCGGAACAATGTTAAATAACGGACAGGCGACATTATCAACTTATCCGCACTGCGTATTTTTCCCTGCGATGTTTATTGCACTTTTGTTAATATGCTTTAACTTGTTTGGTAATGGTTTAAGAGACGCATTTAATCCTGCACTTCGTGGTGCAGATGAATAGGAGGAGTGACAATATGAGTACAATTTTAGATGTAGAGAATCTTGTCATTTCTTTCAGAACCAATAATGGCAAGCTTCAGGCTGTGCGTGATATATCCTTTTCCATGGAGAAAGGTGAGACTCTTGCAATCGTTGGGGAGTCCGGCTCAGGTAAATCCGTAACAGCTAAAGCAATGCTCGGTATTCTTGCGCCTAACAGTATCGTTGAAGGCGGAAGAATTATGTATGATGACAAGGATCTTCTTAAAATTTCAGAAGAAGAATTTAATAAATTACGTGGTAATAAGATTACGATGATTTTTCAGGATCCGATGTCGAGTCTTGATCCGATTATGAAAATAGGTAAGCAGATGACGGAGGCCACACTGCTTAATGCCACGACTAACCGTAAATATGCCCGTAAAGCTTTTAAATTAAAAATGAACAGAATTAAGAAGGCATGTAAGGAAGCAGGACTTCTTACAGAAGAGTCTAAATTAATTTTGTCTGAATTTGAGTCATATCTGATCAATCAGAAAGGACAGGCAGATATGGATACACTTGCGGTAAAAATGTTTGCTGAGCTTTTTGACAAAGTTTATGGAGAGAAGGAAAATGTGGCTTCCTTTGTTCATTATATGAATGAACAGGTTGTGCTTATGAACAGATATGTAACAAGGAAAGAGGCTTACGAACAGGCAATTAAAATTATGGAGGACGTTGGAATTAAGGAACCGGAGAAGCGTTTCAACCAGTATCCGTTTGAGTTTTCCGGTGGCATGAGACAGCGAATTGTAATTGCGATTGCTATCGCTGCAAATCCCGACATTCTTATATGTGATGAGCCGACTACCGCACTGGATGTTACTATTCAGGCTCAGATTCTTGAACTGATTCAGGAGCTTAAGACCAAAAGAAAATTAACAGTTATTTTCATCACGCATGATCTTGGCGTTGTTGCCAATGTGGCAGACAAAGTGGCCGTTATGTATGCCGGCAAGATTGTTGAGTATGGAACAGTTGATGATATTTTCTATGATCCAAAGCATCCATATACATGGGCGTTGCTATCTTCAATGCCGGATTTGGATACCAAGGAGAAACTGTTATCAATTCCGGGTACCCCGCCAAATATGATTCATCCTCCAAAGGGTGATGCATTTGCTGCCAGAAATAAATATGCGATGGAAATTGATTTTGAAGAGCAGCCACCATTCTTTCAGGTGTCGGATACCCACAAGGCAGCTACATGGTTACTGCATCCTAATGCACCAAAGGTTAATCCACCTGAGATTGTTTTGGACAGAATAGAGCGCATGAAGAGATTAAATGAACAGCCGGAGGGAAAAAAGCATGGAAAATAAAGATGTTTTACTCAGGGTTGAGAATTTAAGACAATATTTTAAGACCGGCAAGAATGATTTTAAGGCGGTTGATGATATCAGCTTTGAGATTAAGAAAGGTGAGGTTTTCGGTCTGGTTGGTGAATCAGGCTGTGGAAAGACCACTACAGGTCGTTCAATCATTAAGCTTTATACTCCGACCGGAGGTAATGTGTATTATAATGGTGAACGGATAAGCTCAGGACTCAGGGATTACAAGGAACGGATTGCTTCATACAGGCATGAGATGAAGAGCGCTGATGCTGCGGGCCGGGAGAAGCTTAAAAAGCTTATTGATAAAGAGAAAAAGGCTTTAAACGAAGCAGTTTTAACTAACAAAAAACATAAAACCGTAACTGATATACAGATGATTTTTCAGGATCCTATTGCTTCACTCAACCCAAGGATGACAGTCCGTGAGATTATTGCTGAGGGACTCATAATTCAGGGCGTTCGGGACAAGAAGCTTATTGATGAAAAGGTATATAGTATTCTTGAAACAGTAGGACTTGTCAGAGAACATGCAGGAAGATATCCTCACGAATTCTCAGGAGGACAGAGACAGCGTATCGGTATTGCCAGAGCCATTATTATGAATCCGGGATTAATAATTGCTGACGAGCCAATCAGTGCATTGGATGTGTCAATTCAGGCACAGGTTATTAATCTGCTCAATGATTTACGGGAGAAAATGGACTTAACAATACTTTTTATTGCACATGATTTATCAGTTGTAAAATATTTTTCCGACAGAATTGCAGTTATGTATTTTGGCAAGATTGTTGAGTTAGCTGATTCCGAGGAGCTCTTTGGGCATCCGCTTCATCCATATACCAAATCTCTTCTGTCGGCTATTCCATACCCTGATCCTCATTATGAGAAGAAGAGAAAACGTAAGGTTTATAATCCGGAAGAGGAACATGATTATTCGGAGGAAGGACCGAAGCTTCGTGAAATTGCTCCGGGTCATTTTGTAAGTTGTAACTCTGTGGAATTCAAGAGATACAAGAAAGAGATTCATTAATGAATAAGACAGTTAAAAGATATTTAATAACAGCTTTGGTGGGCCTGGTGTTTACCGGGGCTGTTTTGATTTTGCAAATACAATATTATGATATTAAAAAGGACATACTTAAAATAATAAGCAATGCGGCATTTGTAAGCGGCGCATTTATGCTGCTTGCAGGACTTTTGTGTTTTGTGTCCAATGGCGGCGGCTTTGATGCATTTGCATATCTTGGCTATCGCATAAAAAAACAGTTTAAGAAAAAGAAAAACGGACCTGACGGATATTTTGAATTTGTAACAGAACGTCAGGAGAGAGAGAAAATCCCTCTTGGAAATCTATTCCTTGTGGGAGTAATACTTGTAGCTGTTTCATTTGTAACTGCAATTGTATATTGACGGAGGTACTAATAATGGAACGATATTCTGTAACCGGAATGAGTTGTGCAGCCTGTAGTGCCAGAGTAGAGAAGGCAGTGTCTAAGGTTGATGGTGTGACGGCATGTTCAGTTAACCTTCTTACAAATTCAATGAATGTAGAGGGAAGTGCAGAACATTCTGCAATAATTCAGGCGGTTATCGATGCCGGATATGGTGCGACACTGCAAAATTCCTCAGAAGATAAGGGAAAACGACAACAGGAAATCAGTGACAGGGAGACCCAGGTAATTGTAAAAAGGCTTGTGGCTTCCGTTGTTCTGCTTATAATACTGATGTATTTTTCAATGGGAGCAATGATGTTTAAATGGCCGCTTCCAAAGGCGCTGGAACATAATCATATTGCAATGGGATTAATACAGCTATTACTTTCAGGAATTATAATGGTCATTAACCAGAAATTTTTCATAAATGGTTTTAAAGGGCTGATTAACCGTTCTCCAAATATGGATACACTTGTAGCACTGGGAGCCGGAGCATCCTTTGTATACAGTACGTATGCACTTTTTGCCATGACAGATGCCGGAGTTCACGGAAATGCAGAGATGATGATGGAATATATGGATGAATTCTATTTTGAATCTGCAGCTATGATTCTCACATTGATTACTGTTGGCAAGATGCTTGAGTCACATTCGAAGGGAAAAACAACCAATGCCATCAAGTCACTTATGGAACTGGCACCAAAGACGGCAACAATTCTTGTGGATGGAATTGAAACGGAGGTTCCAATTGAACAGGTGAAGCAGGGGGATATTTTTGTGGTTCGTGCAGGAGAGAATATTCCTGCCGATGGCGTTATTATTGAAGGAAATGCTGCTGTTGACGAATCAGCTCTTACCGGTGAAAGTATTCCCGTAGATAAAACCATCGGAGATTCAGTATCGGCTGCAACAATTAATCAGTCCGGATTTGTCCGCTGTGAAGCAACACGTGTTGGGGAGAATACAACACTTTCACAGATAATTCAGATGGTTAATGATGCCTCTGCATCAAAGGCACCTATAGCCAAGATTGCGGATAAGGTTTCGGGGATTTTTGTTCCTGTGGTTATTATTATTGCGGTTGTTACGATTGCAGTATGGATGCTTGCGGGACAGAGCTTTGGATGGGCTCTGGGTCGTGGGATTTCCGTTCTGGTAATCAGCTGTCCGTGTGCTCTTGGTCTTGCAACGCCTGTTGCAATCATGGTTGGTAATGGTGTAAGTGCAAGAAAGGGAATTCTGTTCAAAACAGCCGAGGCGATTGAGAATGCAGGACGAATACAGATAGTTGCTCTGGATAAAACAGGAACAATCACTAAGGGAGAGCCGGAGGTTACGGACATATTTACTTTTGGAAGAACCACCGAACAGGAACTTATTACTTATGCATATGCCTTGGAGAGCAAAAGTGAACATCCTCTGGCGGGTGCAATTGTAAAAAAAGCAGTTGAGGATAATTGCGAACTATATGAGGTGTCTGATTATGCTACACTTCCGGGTAACGGTTTAACAGGAAGGATAAATAACAGCTTTGTATATGCAGGTAATTTTAATTTCGTGCTGGAGTATAGTCACAAATCTGAGGAAATAACTGAAATTTATAACAGAATAGCTTCGGAGGGCAAGACTCCTGTTCTTGTAGGCAGAGATAATAATCTGCTTGGAATAATTGCGGTTGCTGACGTTATCAAGGATGATAGTGTCCGGGCCATTGCCGCTCTTCGTAAAATGGGAATTCATACAGTAATGCTTACCGGAGATAATGAGCGTACTGCACAGGCGATTGCAAAGGTTACCGGAGTTGACGAGGTTGTTGCCGGGGTTCTGCCAAAGGGCAAGGAGGAGGTTGTACAAAAGCTTCGTAAACAGGGAAGAGTTGCAATGGTTGGTGATGGTATTAACGATGCACCTGCACTTACGGCGGCAGATACGGGAATTGCAATCGGAAATGGTACGGATATTGCCATTGATGCGGCAGATGTCGTGCTTATGAAGAACTCATTAATGGATGTTGTTGCTGCGATTAATATTAGTCGTAAGACTTTACGGAATATTAAGCAGAATCTTTTCTGGGCGTTTATATATAATATTGTGGGAATTCCTCTGGCAGCCGGAGTATGGTATCCGCTGTTTGGCTGGGAATTGAATCCGATGTTTGGAGCAGCGGCAATGAGTCTGTCAAGCTTCAGCGTAGTTTCCAATGCATTACGATTGAATTTTATAAAACCATATCCTAAGGCTTTGGACGTAAATACAGATGAATCTCAAATAAGAAAGGAAGATAAAGCTATGACAAAGACAATGAAAATCGAAGGAATGATGTGTGGACATTGTGAGGCAAGAGTTAAGAAATGCCTCGAGGGAATTGAGGGAGTTGCAGAGGCTGTAGTCGACCACAAGGCTGGGACTGCTGTGGTTACGCTTTCAAATAATGTAACAGATGAGGTGCTTATCAAAGCTGTGGAAGAGCAGGATTATAAAGTTATATCAGTGGAATAGGATACGGCAAAATGACTACATTAGAGGAATATTATAACAAATTTAATGAAGAGAAACGTCTTCTTCGCCGTCATGGACAGGTAGAGTTCATAACTTCAATGAAATATATTCACAAGTATCTTGAGGGAAAAAAGGATGCTAAGATTCTGGATGTAGGCGCAGGAACCGGAAGATATTCTGTTGCACTTGCAGAAGAGGGATATGATGTAACAGCAGTAGAGCTTGTCAAGCATAATCTCGGAATTCTTAAGTCTAAGGGAAGCAATGTTAAGGCATTTCAGGGAAATGCAATGAACCTTAAAAGGTTTGGGGATAACACTTTTGACATGACGCTGGTCTTTGGTCCGATGTATCACCTTCTTACCTTTGAGGACAGACTGAAAGCACTTAATGAAGCGAAGAGAGTAACGAAATCAGATGGTGTTATACTCGTTGCATATTGTATGAATGAATATGGCGTTATTTGTTATGGGTTCAAGGAAAATCATGCATTGGAATGTGTACAGGACGGCAGACTTAATGAAGAGTTTCATTGCGTGCCGCAGGGAGATGATTTGTACCAGTATGTGAGACTTGAGGATATGGACAGGCTTAATGAAGCAGCAGGGCTTGTAAGAGTTCAGGTGATTTCAGCGGACGGACCAACGGAGTACATGCGTCCGGTGATTAATGCAATGGATGAGGAGACATTTAATTTATTCGTGGAATATCATCTGTCAACCTGTGAACGTCAGGAACTTGTGGGAGCGGGAGCGCATACGGTTGATATTCTTAAGAAATAAATATAAACAGGGCATATCCGTAAGTGATATGCCCTGTTTAAGTTCAAATATTAATTTAACTTAAATTTTCCTACTTCTCCGTCCAGCAAATCAGAAATCTCTTTGTTCTGTTCTGCAGTTTCAGAAATGTTATTGACAGCCTCTGTAAGACTGGTAGAGGTTTCGGCGACGGTAACGATACCTTTGGTATTCTCCTCTATGGCAATATCTACAGCGGCAATTGATTCATGAATCACATCAATTGCTTCATTGACTTCTTTGGAAATCTCAGCAAAATCCTTCATCATTTTATTGATGTTATCTGCATCCTGCTGGTACTTGTTGGTAGTATCAAGTAATCGGTTGTAACCGGTCAAAGTAACATCATTCAGGAATTGGAGCATTTTCTCGGATTCCTCAGCTAAGCCCTTCACTGCTTCAATAACCATCAGACTCACAGCCTGAATCTTGGTAGCGGCTTCAGCTGAATTGGTAGCGAGAGTGCCAATCTCTGTTGCTACAACAGCAAAACCTCGTCCGGACTCACCGGCTCTTGCGGCTTCGATACTTGCGTTAAGTGCAAGCAGATTGGTCTGATTGGTAATATCAAGAATGTTCTGCGTGAGCAGGTTAATCTCCTCAACAGCTTTGGACTGTTGGATTTTCTCATTAACAATTGCAGACATCTCTTCAACAGCGGTAATGGTTTCTTTCTGCTCTTTGTCCGCCTGAATGTTAAGATTCCGGGCATAGGTGGCTATATCATGAGTAGAAGAGTTTCCGGAGCTCGCCTGTTTTTCAATATTATTAATTCGTTCATTAATGCCGGTAACGGAATCATTAATCTGGCTTAAAGTAGACGAAGTCTCCTCCATTGATGCACTCATCTCTTCCATCGTAGCAGATAAATCCACTATTCCTTCACTTGCTACGGAAAGTTCATTGACAACATCAAGTGAGGAACGGTTGAGGTCAGATGCATTTTCGGAAATCCGGAGCATAATTTCACGCATGTATGCTAAAAGCTCATTAACATTATTCGCCATAAGTTCTGTTTCATCACCTGTGTGAACGTCGATAGTCTGTGTTAAATCGCCTTCACTATGTACAAGATCAAAAAGCTTGTTATTGACAATGCTTAATTTCCTGGTAATGGAAGAAATTAAAGCAGCCATAATTATAAGGCCCAGAACAAGGCAGATGGCACCAAGTATAATTACTTCCATAATTATACGTTCAACTTTATTTTGAACATTAGTTGCGTCAAAATCACTTGCTAAAATACCAACAACCTTTCCGTTATTGTCAGTAATTGGAATAAATACAGAAATTAAGTCTCCAAAATCAGTATGGTCAATATAATCCTGAATGTAGGTTTCTCCTTCAAAGACATCTGCAAGTTCATCGTATGTCTTTTCATACTCATCGCCAATTGATGCTTTTCCGGAGGATTGATCTGTGTCCAGTACATAATTAACGGTAGTACCATCAGTGGTCAGAGTGAAAATATATTTCACACCACATGCCTTCTGAATTTCGATTAATTCATCACACATATTGTTATATGCTTCTGAGGATTCATCACCGACTTTAAGTGCTGAGTGGGCATCCGCATCAATGGCCTCTAAAGCCATGGCTGCTGACGAGTGAGCCTGTTGTCCCGCCAAGTCAATCAAATGGGCTTTGGTAGTTTTGGAAATGGTAAATCCCAGTAATACTACCACAGCAATCATTATTAACCCCATAATAATCAGTAACTTGGTTCGAATACTAAGTTTTCGAGTTTTCTGCTTCATATAAAAGTACCTCCATAAAAAAACTAATACCATTATACCACTGTTTTATATAAATTGCACATAAAACCAAACAAGAACAAATTAATTTTTTGAAAAGTTGTTAAAATAAGGATACTCTGTTTTCGTAGACACTGTAAAAAAAATGTGATATAATCAACCAAAATGTAAATTTTTCAGCGGTAATTTTATGTAAAAAGAGGATAAAATATAAATGTATCAGAACAGAGAGAACATTAAGAACATTCTTTTGTATTTTACAGATATAATGATGGTGTTTATAAGCTATGTTTTTGCCAATCTTATATGGCTGGGTGTGATTAAGAAGCTTGCTATTGCCACCAGAGCAGATCTATTTGAAAACCTTGGCATCATGCTGTTTTCATTTATATTTGTGCTCTTTATTTTTAATGTAAACAGAGATTATTTTAAACGAGGTAATTTTGAGGAGCTGCTATACTGCTTCAAGATTAATCTTATATTTGCCTCTGTTTATGCGATAGTACTCTTTGTAAAGGGTGACATGGAAACACCTTCCAGAGGCGTGTACGTATTTACTGTGGCTTTTAACATTATTCTCATGTACGTAAGTCATCTTATAATTAAATACTACCTTAAGAGAATTTACCGTAATAAGAAGAAAAATACCCAGATGTATGTCATTACCACCAAGGCAAGAGCTGAGATGGCAATTCGTCAGCTTCAGGAGGATGGAACATGGCTTAAGCGTCTGTTTGGACTTGCTATAATTGATGAGGATATGGTGGGGGAAAGTATTCTTGATATACCTGTTACGTCTAACTTCCATACAATGGTTAAGTACGTTAAGGATGAAGCCATTGATGAAGTATATATCGACGTTCCTTATGATACAGGAAATTCGCTCAGGGATTTAATAATGGAATTTGAGAACATGGGTGTGGTTGTGCACCTTGACATAGAGATTGTTGAGAAGTTAGAAGGCTTTAATAAGTCCTTCTCAATGCTGGGCAATATTCCGGTAATTACCTTTGCCAACAACTATTATGATGCCAATAAGATGATGATTAAGAGAATTATTGATATTGTAGGTTCTCTTGTCGGAATTATTATTACACTTATAGTTACGGTTTTTTTGGCACCGGTTCTTCTTATTGAATCACCGGGACCCCTTATCTTCAGGCAGAAGAGAGTAGGAAGAAACGGAAGATATTTCTATATCTATAAGTTTCGCTCTATGTACCGTGATGCTGAGGAACGCAAGAAAGCTCTTATGGAACGGAATGAGATGAAGGGTCTTATGTTTAAGATGACAGATGATCCAAGAATTACCAAAGTTGGTAAATTCATTCGTAAGACAAGTATTGATGAGCTTCCGCAGTTTTTTAATGTGTTCTTAGGCGATATGAGTCTTGTAGGAACAAGACCGCCTACTGTAGATGAGTTCAAGCAGTATGAGAGTTATCATAAGAGACGTCTCAGCATGAAACCGGGAATCACAGGAATGTGGCAGGTTAGCGGAAGAAGCGATATTGAAGACTTCGAAGAGGTTGTAAAACTTGATTTACAGTATATTGATAACTGGAGTATTGGGTTAGATATTAAAATACTATTTAAGACCATCGGCGCGGTGTTTAAGCGTGGCGGTGCGAGATAAATGAGACGGCGAGCGAAAGCTCGCCGTTTTGCGGCATTTACGGAAAAATGTGATATTTAAGGCTGAAGATGGTGGAAAAATGTGATAAAACGCATTGAAAAACATGGAAAAATGTGATAGAGTGTGTTTAAGAAAGAATCAAGTAGGTGATAGTATGGATAGACTTACTAGAAAAATAGATGAATTTCTTATACAGTGGAAAAGTAGTGCGGAAAGATTTCCTCTCATCGTGAAGGGAGCGCGCCAAATCGGTAAAACCGAAGCGATTAAACATTTTGCAGACAATAACTACAAATCAGTGATTGAAATTAATTTTGCTCTGCAAAAACAATATAAAGGGATTTTTGATAATGGATTTGAAGTTGATACTGTTTTAAAAAATATATCTTTAATTAATCCAGAGTTTGAGTTTTTAGAGGGTAATACACTTATTTTCTTTGATGAAATTCAAGATTGTATTAATTGTGCTACAAGTCTTAAGTCTTTTAAGCTGGATGGAAGATATGATGTTATCTGCTCCGGTTCGCTTATGGGTATTAATTACAATGAAATTGAATCAAATAGTGTAGGGTATAAGGAAGATTATGAAATGCATTCTCTGGATTTCGAGGAATATCTTTGGGGAAAAGGTTATAATGTAAATCAGATAAATGAGCTGTATAATAAGCTTTTGAATACAATTCCATTGTCTAATATAGAATATGAGGTTATGCTTGAAAATTTTAGAGAGTATATGGTTTTGGGTGGGATGCCGGCAGTTGTATTTATGTTTATTACTCAAAAAAATTACAGTGGAACCTTAAAAAAACAAAAGCAGCTGCTTTTGGATTATGAAGAAGATATTACTAAATACGCACAAGGACTTGACAAAGGTAAGATACTGGATGTTTATAGAAAGATTCCGGTGTTCCTTGGCAAGGATAATAAGAAGTTTCAAATTTCCAAGATACGGGCAGGCGCTAGGAACAGGGAATATGTTGGAACTGTGGAATGGCTCAATAATGCGGGAATTATAAACGTGTGCTATTGTATGTCTCTGCCAGAATTACCATTGAAAGGCAACTATAACCCTGATAACTATAAAATATATTTTAGAGATACGGGCCTTTTAGTAGGGTCATTGGATGAAGAAGTTCAACAGGATCTTCGTAATAATAAGAATTTTAATGCGTATAAGGGGGCGCTATATGAAAATGTTGTTGCAGATATGCTAGTTAAACAAGGATATGACTTGTATTTCTATCGCAACGAAAAAGCTACGATTGAAATGGACTTTTTTGTTCGTGATGCTAATTCTCTCGTCCCTGTTGAAGTTAAGGCAAATGATGCTTCAACGCCATCGCTTAACGCTTTGATTGAGAAGGAGGTTTATGGGGATATAAAATATGGCATAAAGTTTGCAAATAAAAACATTGGATTTAATGGAAAGATTTATACTATTCCTTATTTTATGGCGTTTATGCTTAAAAGGTTCTTGGCAGAAAAATAAAAATACTATAAGTTTGTCTACAGTCTGAGGCGAGCGAAAGCTCGCCGTTTTGTATGTAAATAGATATTTCAAAATGTTGTAGATTATAGAGCAAAGTAGTATAATATGATTATTAAATCTCTAAGGAGGTATCGTGATGAAAATGAGAAAATTTATAACTGTCTTAGTGACAGCGGCGTTGACAGTTTCGTCAATGTCAATGCTGGTATCGGCATCAGACACTTAAGAGTCTATGAGTGAAGGATTTAAGGCGATACTTAATGATGAAGGCAAATTTGTAATGAATTCAATAAAGCCTTCGAGCGATATGGAGTTAGATGTAATATTCTATGGTAATGAAGCGTTTAGGGAGGATTATTCGGAATTCTTCTTTGATTACTTTAGTGAGGATTTTACATCTTGTACAATTACATATTCCCCTGATTCGGAATCATCTGAAATAGAGGAGCATGTTGTAGACATTGTATATGAGTATGATGCGGACATCAAAGCGGAGGTGGACACGATTATTGAGTCGCTTCCGGAGACTGCCAGTGGAGATACATATTATTTTTCAGTGGAAGATATGGAATTGATTAACTGGTGGCAAAACAGCAGATCTATTAGTACATTAATAGACTATTCAAGTGAATTCAAGGAATATATTGATTATAAGAATTTTACACTTGATTGTAGAATGGGAGATGGAGGGCAGTTTTTTACTTCTGTAGAAGGTTTTGCACCATTTAGATATGATGGTGTGATTTATGGCGCAAAGCAGCTTGGTGTTAAAGCTAATCATGTAATTTATGTACCAGATACAACAGGAGATACAGCAGAAGAGCTTGCAGCAGCAGCGCAGAAGAGAATTGATGAATATGCAGGAGAGGGCGTGTTTGAGGTTACATATGTGGCTGAAGGTGTGCTTGATTATCTTGTGTCAGAATATGATTTAGAAATTGAAGCATATAATGCCACTATTAAGTCTCTTACAACTCAAATAACAGAATGTGACAATGAAATAGCTAAGTATGATGCAAGAATTATAGAATTGGAAGAAGCTATAGCAAATTGTACTGACGAAGCCCAGTTGGCAGAATACAATAATGAAATGAATACAGTTCAAAGTAATAAGTCAACAACGGAGCAGAATAAGAATGAGCTTCTTAGTCAGAAGACAGAGGCAACTGACTATGTTACTCAAATTGAAGAATATAAGATGTATACCTGTGATTCATATTATAATGAAGATGGGGAAAATAATTTTCTTTAGCAGGCAGAGGGAGATTATTATTTTGTTGTTGAGAGTGAGTATGTAAGTAAGAATATTATAATTATTAAGGATAGCGATAAAGCAGTTGAACCTGAGTATATGTCATCGGATGTATCTACCAATGTTACGGTTTCATCTACAGCCACAAGCATACCTCTTGATACCAAAATTAGTGTAGGAAAGCTTACAGAAGGCGAAGAGTTCGATGCAATTATGGAAGTGTTACAGGTGGATAACAGTGAAAGCTTTGACATTAAGCTTTTTTCTGCTTCAATTAAAGAATATATTTCAGAACTTGAAACAGGAAAATTCAGTGTTAAAATTCCTGTAAGCAGTAGTCTTAAAGATAAGAGTCTTACTGCGTATTATGTAGATGAGAATAAAAAGATTCACGAGTACAAGGTTACTGTTGAAGGCGACTATGCTATTTTTGAAACAGATCATTTTAGTGTATACACATTAGCAGCAAAGGCTACAGAAGAAATAGTTATTGATGATGGTGTGGCAGTGATTCCTGAAAGTGTGATGGAAGAGGCTATTGCAAGTGCTGCTACAGGAGATGCGGTAGTATTACCACTAGAATCAAATTCTGTGGATGTATCAAGCGTTAACATTCCGGTTAATTCACTAAAGGATGTATCAGATGCTCAAAAAGCTTTGACAATTAAGACAACACAGGCAACCATTACAATTGACGTTAATGCTCTTGATAAAATTGTAAGCGAAGCAGGAAACGAAGCATCCATAACTCTTATGGTAGATGAAGTTAAGGAGGACTCATTAAATAGTGAACAGCAGGAAGCCATCAAGGATAAGGATGTGGCAATGGTCATCTCTGCTGAAATCATTTGTAACGGAAAGAATATTACAGATTTTGGTGAGGGTAAGGTTAAGGTGCAGATTCCTTTTGAGCCAGCAACAGGAACCAATGGAAGTGATTACAAAATTATATATGTAGCAGACGATGGAAAGCTTGAAAATATTGCAACGTCTTATAAGGATGGATTCCTTGTTGTAGAATTAGAACATTTTTCAGAATATGTCGTTGTGAATATGGCAACCGGGAACAGTGCTAATCCACCAACGGGAAATACAGGAGTATTGTGGTTGAGTATAGGCCTTATGGGTATGGTAGTTGTAGCATTGGGAGGTATACCGGTAGCTTCCAGACGTAAAGTGATGAGATAGGTGTGGGTGATAACCGAGAGAAGTGCACTCCAAATGTTTGAAAATTAAAATATATAAGATTATTAACCCTTGTAGGCAGAGCAAAATCTGCTTGCAAGGGTTTTGTATTGACAATGTGAATTTGTGTGGTGGTTCGCCAGAATCTATCAATTGTATTGATGAATATGCATATACATACAATGCAGCCTGCCCTTATGTTGTCTTTGGAGTGTTTATGCCTTGAAAAAAATATGTCTGGAACATATAATATAGGTATGACTTTCTCGGATTTGTATATTCAAATTTTAGAGAAGGAAGGTGCTGCAATGGGAGAAAAGGATATTGCAGAAGCAGGGTTTATTGCCCTGAAGGATGTCTTTGCTGATATATTCAATGTATTAATATATAAAGGCAGACGTGTTGTTCAAGAGGACGAGTTGATTGAGTTGTCTAGAACAACTCAATATAAGAGCGACGATGATGAGCTTCATGAGCAAGAGAGGGATGTTATAAAGAAATGGTGTGGGAAAGGAACGTTATCCTGTAATTACAATTGTTTTATATTTCGGAGAGAAGAGGCGATGGAATTATTCGTCGCATCTTATTGATTCATTCGACCTGTCATTATCATCAGATGATGTCTTAAGAGAATATATTTCAGATTACAAGATTAATGTTTTTGATATTGGGGCAATGACATTTCAGGAAACGTCGCTTTTTCAAAGTGACTTTAGAGAAATTGCAGAACATTTTGTTAAGATAAGGCAAGGAGGGGAATACATACCCTCGGACAGAATAATTACTCACGTAGATGAATTTTTAAAGCTTATGAAGATTCTTACGGGAGATAAACGATATAATCAATTGGGAAATATATTAAATAAGTGTGAAGGAGGCAAGGTTAGTATGTGTAGAATATTAGATGAATATGAGAACAGAGGAATACAGCGTGGAATTTCTCAAGGTATATCTCAAGGTATATCTCAGGGTATATCCCAGGGAGAGGAATTGATGTCCAAGCTTGTTGTAAAATTAATGCAAGCAGGTAGAACTGAGGAACTTGAAAGGGCTGCTATAGATAGTGAATATCGTAGACAGCTATTTATGGAATACGAATTGATATAAAAATATACAACATTACAAACTCTTGCAGGCAGAGCAAAATCCCCTTGCAAGGGTTTTTTATGCAAAAATACCAATAAACTGTCATATTGTGCCGAATAAAAAGCAATCTTAAATAATAGACAAGTAATGTGAACTGTGATAAAATTAACCCAAATGTTAAAATACAAAAAATGGGTTTATTGTGTGTATTTATATTATAAATGTAGGAGGTATATATGAAGTCCAGAATTAACAGAGATGAGAGAGAAATCTCTATTAGTGAATTATGGTGGTATGTAATCAGTAAGTGGAAATGGCTTGTGATTGGAATGGTAGTGGGAGCACTGCTTATGGGAGCGTTTGGAGCGTATAAAGCGTATAGTGCTAATAATGCTGAGACTCCGAAGAAAATCACAATGGAGGATTTGACAGAGGAAGAACAGGAATCGGTTAAACAATTGATTTCAGATTATGAGTTCTATTTATCAGAACAGGAACGACTCGAGAAAAATTATTTAATGAATTTGGATTATAATTATGTGAATTATTGTATAGTTTCTTATTATATAGACACAGATTACACATATAATTATTTGGAAGTACAAGAAAATTACGCGACTACTTTGGTGGCTATGTATAAAGCATACATACAGAGCGACGAGGTTAATGACAGAGTTTTGGGTCTTAATGTTGAAGGATTAGAGATATCGGATTTACCATATATCAGAGGTGTTTCTAGTGAAGGAAACCTTGTTAAGTTTGGTTTTTTAACAGAAGAAACAGATAGCAAAAGGATAGTAGATGAGGTGTGTGCAGCTGTAGAGGCCTATCAAAGTGTAGCATCTGAGCTGGTGGGAGAACATAAACTTGTTCAAACAAGTTATGATGTTACAATTCTGTATAGTGAAGGCGTAAGAAATGGTCAGGCTATTAGAACTGCATATTTACAACAAATTTTTAATCAGATAGAGTTGGACAAAGCAAATTTATCAGCTAATCAGCTTCATGTGTATGAAACTGAAGTAGGAATAAATACTACGGTAGGCGTGACACAATCCGCTAATATTAGCAAATCAATAATAAATGTTAAATATATTATAATTGGATTGATGGCTGGCGTTGTCGTTGTAGCAATAATATTTTTGCTTACCTATATTGCAGGAAACAAGATTAGAAGTGTTAATGAATTAAACCAAGTATATGGTGTGGAATTGCTTGGTAAAATAATGAGTTGTGAAAAATGTAATACTATTGCAAATAGAAAAATAAATAAGATTAACAAAACTACAACAATAGAAATGCAATTACAGTATATAGCGGATACGCTTGTAAATATATGTAAAAAAGATGATATTAAAACAATTGCGATAGGCTCAACATTACAAAATGCTGAAGAAAAGATGCTAGAGGTTGTAAAGAAATTAACTAATTCAAATATCAAATGCATCTACGTTGGGAATATTAATAACGATGTTCAGGCAATGAATTCAGCAGTTGAAAGTAAAAATGTTGTAATTGTTGAACAAATGAATATAACTTTAAAGTGTGATTTGGAGAATGAAATTGAAATGTGCGATAGGCTTTCAATCAATATTCTCGGTATGATTGCAATTATATAGGAGGTCTTATGAAAGGAATTATTTTAGCCGGAGGTTCAGGAACAAGATTATACCCACTTACGAAGGTAACATCTAAACAATTGTTACCAATCTACGACAAACCAATGATTTATTATCCAATGTCAGTACTTATGAATGCAGGAATCAGAGATATTCTTATTATCTCAACTCCACAGGATACTCCTAGATTTAAGGATTTGTTAGGAGACGGACATCAGTTTGGTGTTAATCTTTCGTACGCTGTTCAGCCATCACCGGATGGACTTGCACAGGCATTTATTATTGGTGCCGATTTTATTGGTGATGATACTGTTGCTATGGTGCTTGGTGATAATATTTTTGCAGGACATGGTCTTAAGAAAAGACTTAAGGCGGCAGTTGCCAATGCTGAGAGCGGCAAGGGTGCGACTGTATTTGGATATTATGTTGAGGATCCGGAGAGATTTGGTATTGTTGAGTTTGATTCAACAGGACGAGCAATTTCTATTGAAGAGAAACCTCAAAAGCCAAAGAGTAATTATTGTGTAACTGGACTTTATTTCTATGACAACAGAGTTGTGGAGTATGCTAAGAATCTTAAGCCATCGGCAAGAGGAGAATTAGAGATTACTGACCTTAACAGAATTTATCTTGAGAATGGAGATTTGAATGTTGAGCTTCTTGGTCAAGGTTTTACCTGGCTTGATACAGGAACACATGAAAGCCTTGTAGAGGCAACTAATTTTGTTAAGACAATCGAGACACATCAGCATAGAAAAATTGCTTGTCTTGAAGAGATTGCTTATCTTAATGAATGGATTAGCAAAGAAGATGTGCTTGAAGTATATGAGGAACTTAAGAAGAATCAGTATGGCCAGTACTTAAAGGATGTATTGGATGGCAAATATATTGATGTATTACACTAATTAATAAGGAGATTAAAAAGATGACAATTATAGTAACAGGTGGAGCAGGTTTTATTGGTAGCAATTTCGTATTTCATATGTTGAATAAGTATCCGGACTACAGAATCGTATGTCTTGATTGCCTTACTTATGCAGGTAACTTATCAACACTTGAGCCGGTAATGGACAACCCTAATTTTAGATTTGTTAAGGAGTCTATTACAGATAGAGAAGCGGTGTACAAGCTTTTCGAAGAAGAGCATCCAGATATGGTAGTTAACTTTGCGGCAGAGAGTCACGTTGACCGTTCAATCGAGAATCCGGAAGTGTTCCTTGATACAAATATTAAGGGTACAGCAGTTCTTATGGATGCATGTCGTAAATATGGAATTCAGAGATATCATCAGGTATCTACAGATGAGGTTTATGGTGATTTACCGCTTGATAGACCTGACCTTTTCTTTACAGAGGAGACACCTATTCATACAAGTAGCCCATACAGTTCATCTAAGGCTGGTGCAGACCTTTTAGTATTAGCATATCACAGAACATATGGACTTCCTGTGACAATCAGCCGTTGTTCTAACAACTACGGTCCATATCACTTCCCAGAGAAGTTAATTCCACTTATGATCGCTAACGCACTTAACGATAAGCCACTTCCAGTATATGGAGAAGGTTTAAATGTACGTGACTGGTTATATGTTGAAGATCATTGTAAGGCAATTGACTTAATTATTCATAAGGGTCGCGTAGGCGAGGTTTACAATATCGGTGGACATAACGAAATGAAGAACATTGATATTGTTAAGATTATTTGTAAAGAACTTAATAAGCCAGA
This sequence comes from Lachnospiraceae bacterium, assembly GCA_045129695.1. Lineage (GTDB taxonomy): Bacteria > Bacillota > Clostridia > Lachnospirales > Lachnospiraceae > Eshraghiella. The sequence continues at coordinate 62,879 of JBGVJZ010000016.1, forward strand.
GAGCTTAATCACATATGTAACAGACAGAAAGGGACATGATATGCGTTATGCTATCGATCCTACTAAGATTCATAACGAACTTGGCTGGTTACCTGAAACAATGTTTGCAGATGGAATTAAGAAGACTATTCAGTGGTATCTTGATAACAAGGAGTGGTGGGAGACTATCATTTCCGGAGAGTATCAGAACTACTATGAGAAGATGTATAGCAACAGATAATAAGTGATAGGAATGGTACGAACAATGAAAATATTAGTAACAGGTGTTGGCGGTCAGCTTGGTTTTGATGTAATGAACGAGTTGGCTAAAAGAGGTCACGAAGGAATTGGTAGTGATATCTTACCAGAGATAACTAATTCTGAAATGGAATATATTCAGATGGATATTACTGATGAAAATGCAGTAAATGAAATTGTTGATAAAGTTAACCCGGATGCTGTAATTCATTGTGCAGCATGGACAGCAGTTGATGCTGCCGAGGATGAGGATAATATTGATAAGGTTCGTGCTATTAATGCAAAAGGAACTGAAAATATTGCTAAGGCATGCAAAAAAACAGATGCTAAAATGATGTATATCAGTACGGATTATGTTTTTGATGGACAGGGAACAAAACCTTGGGAACCTGATTGTAAGGATTATGCGCCTCTTAGTGTGTATGGTCAGACAAAGCTTGAGGGCGAACTTTCAGTTGCAAATAATCTTGATAAATATTTTATAGTTAGAATTGCATGGGTATTTGGTGTTAATGGAAATAACTTCATTAAGACTATGCTTAATGTGGGTAAGAAATATGACACTGTAAGAGTTGTAAATGACCAGATTGGTACGCCAACATATACCTATGACCTTGCAAGACTTATGGTTGATATGATTGAAAGCGATAAGTATGGTTACTATCATGCAACTAATGAAGGTGGTTATATCAGCTGGTATGATTTTACCTGCGAGATTTATAAACAGGCAGGTTATACAACTAATGTAGTGCCTGTAACGACAGAGGAATATGGCTTGTCTAAAGCGGCAAGACCATACAATAGTAGACTTGATAAGAGTAAACTGGTTGAGAATGGTTTTGAACCACTTCCCACATGGCAGGATGCGGTTAGCAGATATTTGAAAGAGATATAAAAAATATATGGTTTCGATTATATTAGTAAATTATAATGGCGCAAAAGATACGATAGATTGTATTCAAAGTTTAAATAATATAGACTACGACAAATATGAAATCATCGTTGTAGATAACAAAAGTACGGATGATTCTTTGGAAGTATTAAAAGAATTTCAAAGAGACAACGGATTTGTATTGTTAGAAGCTAGAGAAAATAATGGATTTTCAGCGGGAAACAATATTGGAATTGAATATGCACTTAAGAATAATAGTGAATATGTGGTTTTATTAAACAATGATACAACTGTAGAGATTGATTTTTTACAAAAACTAATAAATGCGTTTTCTTATTCTGAAAATTGTGGGGCTACAATTGGCAAAATTATGTTGTATTCTAAACCAGATGTAATTTGGTATGCGGGTGGAGATGTTAATTTACGAACATCTAGAACAAGGCATTATTATTATGGAGAGAAGGACAATAATGATACAAATTCACAGGTGGTTACTTTTGCTACTGGTTGTTGTTTATGCCTAAAAAAAGAGTGTATCGAAAAAATAGGTCTTTTAGATGAAAGATATTTTTTGTATGAAGAGGATGTAGAGTATTCAATAAGGTTAAAGGAAAATAACTATGATATTGTTTATACCCCTGAATCTATAATATATCATAAGGTAAGTGCTAGCACAGGTGAAAGTTCGCCTATGAGTCAATATTATTTAGTTCGTAATAAATATAGCCTTATAAGAGACTGTTTTAAAGGAATGAATAAGTTTGTTGCATATAATTATGCTACATTACAATTTGTTGTGCGTTGTATAAAAAGAAAACTTAAGTTTCGAAATTATATTAAGGGAACCGTTGCATTTCTTAAGAAAGAGAGAGGAAAAACAACGAGATCATTTAAATAAGGAGATAAATAATGCAGCATGTATTTATTGTTGGTTCAAAAGGTATCCCCGGAGCATACGGTGGATATGAGACTTTTGTAGATAAATTAACAGAATATCATCAGAATAATCCGGAGGTGAAATATCACGTTGCTTGTAAGAGTACGGAAAAGAGTGAATTTGAATATCATAATGCTAGATGTTTTAATGTAAAGGTTCCAAATATTGGAGCTGCACAGGCTATTTATTATGATGTTGCTGCATTAAAAGAATGTTGTAAATATATTAAAGAGAACAATATAGAAAATCCTATTGTATATATTCTTGCGTGTAGAATAGGGCCATTTGCAGCTCACTATAAACGTAAAATACATAAGCTTGGCGGAGTAGTATATGTTAATCCGGATGGGCATGAGTGGAAACGTGCTAAATGGAGCGCACCTATTCGCAAATATTGGAAGGTTTCCGAAAAAATGATGGTTAAGAATTGTGATTTGCTTATATGTGATAGTAAGAATATTGAAAAATATATTCAGACTGAATATAGCAAATACAATCCTAAAACTACATTTATTGCTTATGGCTCAGAAACTACACCATCAACACTTTCTGATAATGATAAATCATATGTTGACTGGTTAAATGAAAAGGGACTTAGTTCAAAAGAATATTATCTAGTAGTTGGTAGATTTGTTCCTGAGAATAACTACGAGACAATGATAAGAGAGTTTATGAAGTCTGATTCTAAGAAGAATTTTGCAATTATTACTACAGCAAATGATTCTTTTTTGGAAGAGTTGGAAACTAAACTTCATTTTAGAAGTGACGCACGAATTAAATTTGTGGGAACTGTTTATGACCAGGAGCTTCTTAAGAAAATTCGTGAGAATGCGTATGGTTATTTTCATGGGCATGAGGTTGGCGGAACTAACCCAAGTCTACTGGAAGCGTTAGGAAGTACGGAATTAAATCTTCTTCTTGATGTGGGGTTTAATAAAGAGGTTGCTGAAGATTCTGCTATTTATTGGACAAAAGAGGATGGAAATCTTGCAGAGTTAATTAATAAAGCAGATAACATGGCTGAAACAGAAATTGGAATGTATGGAATAAGAGCAAAGAAGAGAATTGCTGAAGCATACAGTTGGGAGTTTATTACAAACGAGTATCTTGAAAAGTTTATCCAGGAGTATAAATAATGATAATTACAAAAACACCTTTTCGCATGTCATTCTTTGGCGGCGGAACAGATATGGAAGAGTTTTTTAATGAATATGGCGGAGCAGTATTATCAACTACATTTGATAAGTACTGTTATGTTAATGTGCGTCATTTGCCACGTTTTTTCGATTATGAAAACGAATTAACCTATTCAAAAATTGAAAAGACAAAGGAAGTTGACGAAATTCAACATCCAGCAATTCGAAATGCTATGAAGATGCTTGATATGCATGAAATTAGATTGACATATGAAGCAGATTTGCCTGCTCGTTCAGGACTTGGAACAAGTAGTTCTTTTGCAGTAGGAATGCTTAATGCTTTTTATGCTCTTAAAGGCAAATATGCAGATAAGAAGAAGCTTTCAGACGATGCAATATACTTGGAAAGAGTATTATGTAATGAAGCTGGTGGTTGGCAGGATCAGATTGCTGCAGCATATGGTGGTTTGAATAGAATTAATTTTAGTGCAAACGGTTATGAAGTTTTACCTATTATTATTTCACCAGACAGAAAAAAACAGTTAAATAATAATTTAATGATGTTTTTTACAGGCTTTACAAGATTTTCATCAGAAGTGCAGAAAGCAAATGCATCTGATAAAAAGGATAAAACAGCACAATTAAAAGAGATGCTTTCTCTTGTAGATGATGCAGAGAAAATTCTTACAGACAAGACGGTTGATTTGAATGAGTTTGGTAGATTACTTGACCATACATGGAAGTTAAAACGTCAGACAGGGGCAGCAGTTTCAACAGACAATATTGATATATTGTATGACAAAGGAATTAAAGCTGGAGCGTTAGGTGGAAAGCTTCTTGGTGCTGGTGGTGGTGGATTCTTAGTATTTTACGTAGAGCCTGAGTACCAGAAACAGGTAAAAGAAGCCATGTCTGAATTGTTATATGTTCCATTTGAATTTGAAAATGGTGGAACAAGAGTAATTCATTATACACCAGAAAGTTATGAACCAATTGTGTAATAAGGGAGATTTGTTATGAAAGTTGTAATAATGGCAGGTGGAAAAGGTACTAGAATATCATCAGTTGCTAGTGATATACCTAAGCCAATGATTAAAATTGATGGCGTACCTGTGTTGGAACATGAGATTGAATGCTTGCGTAAACAAGGATATACAGATTTAATTATTACAGTTAGTCATCTTGGAAATATTATTATGGATTATTTTGGAGATGGCAAGGAATTTGGTGTTAAAATTGAATACTATTTTGAAGAAGAACCATTAGGAAATGCAGGAGCGTTATTTAAAATAAAAGAGAAGTTAACAGAAGATTTTCTTTTATTGAATGCAGATGCGATTTTTGATATAGATTTCAATAGATTTGTAGCATACCATAAGGAAAAAGGTGGATTAGTTACACTTTTTACCCACCCAAACAGTCATCCATACGACAGTGGATTAATCATTGCTGATAATAATAAATCAGTAGAAAAATGGTTGGCAAAGGAAGATGACAGAACAGAGTTTTACCGAAACAGAGTTAATGCAGGATTACATATATTATCTCCAAAGGTTTTGGATGTGGAGATTACAACATCAAAGGTGGATTTAGATAGACAGTTGTTAAAGCCTTTGGCGGGAACAGGAAAGATGTTTGTGTATGATAGTCCGGAATATGTAAAAGATATGGGAACTCCTGAACGATATGAAGGTGTTTCTAGAGATTTTATTAATGGTGTTGTTACTAGTAAAAACTTAGCTAATAAACAAAAAGCTATTTTCCTTGATCGAGATGGAACTATCAATAAATATGTTGGATTTTTAAGAAGTATTGATGAATTTGAGTTGATTGATGGTGTTGCTGAAGCGATTAAAATAATTAATCAGTCTGGATACCTTGCAATTGTTGTTACTAACCAGCCAGTTATCGCAAGAGGCGAAGTAACATACGAACAATTGGATGAAATTCATAATAAGATGGAAACCTTATTAGGTTTAACAGGTGCTTATGTTGATGCAATATATTATTGTCCACATCATCCACATAGCGGATATGAAGGGGAAATTCCTGAGTTGAAGTTTGAATGCGAATGTAGAAAACCTAAGCCTGGAATGCTTCTTCAAGCGGCTAAAGATTTTAATATCGATTTATCTCAGTCATGGATGATTGGCGATGGAGAAAATGATGTACAAGCAGGTATTGCTGCAGGATGCAAATCAGAGCTGTTGGGTGATACATACAAGACCATACTTGATTTTGTAAATGATAAGATAAAAGCGAGGTAATACAAATGTCGAATTTAGATATGAGATTACATAAACATATAGATTTACTTGTATCCAGATACCCTGTATTGGAATCAATTAAAAAAGAAATTATAGATGGTTATCTTGTTTTTGAAAATTGTTATGTTAATGGAGGCAAGTTATTAATTGCAGGAAATGGCGGTTCTGCTGCTGATGCTGAACATATAGCAGGAGAATTGATGAAGAGATTCAAACTTCCAAGACCTGTAAGAGAAGATTTTGCTAACAAGCTTAAAGCTGTTGATCCTGACAGAGGCGAAATGTTGGCAAAAAATTTAGAGTGTCCTTTGATGGTAATTCCATTAGTAGCACACGAAGCATTGTCTACTGCTTATATCAATGACGTAGATGGATTAACAGTTTTTGCACAGCAGTTACTTGGTTTTGGAAAAGAAGGAGATGTATTTTTAGGAATTTCAACTTCTGGAAACAGTGAAAATGTTATGAGAGCTACAGTTGTTGCAAGAGCAATCGGAATAAAAGTTGTAGGCCTCACAGGTGCAAAAGGTGGTAAATTGGCAGAGGTTGCAGATGTAGTGGTGAAGGTTCCTGAGACAGAAACATATATGATACAGGAATTACATTTGCCGATATATCATAGTTGGTGTTTAATGCTGGAAGATAAATTTTTTGGAGGTAATTAAATGAAGGTTTTAGTTACAGGAGCCGGTGGGATGGTTGGCTCACATATGGTTGAAATGATGTATGATGAAGGTATTGATGTTGTAGGAACCTATTATAAACCTACAACAGATATAACCGAACTCAATCCAAATATTAAGCTGATTGAGTGTGATGTAAGATATGCTCCAAGTGTTGAAAAAGTCATAATTGAGAATATGCCTGATGAGATTTATCATCTTGCTGCACAGAGTTATCCTACTGTTTCATGGGACAGACCATATGAAACAATTGATACAAATGTAAATGGTACAGTTGCAGTGTTTGAAGCTGTAAAAAAGGCTCGATTGATAAAACCTGATTACGATCCTGTAGTTGTTGTTGCATGTTCTAGTGCAGAATACGGAGCAACACTTGATAAACTTACTGAACCAAAGGTTAAAGAGGACGCAGAACTTCTTCCTTTACATCCATATGGTGTAAGTAAAGTGGGACAGGATTTATTGTCACATCAATATTTTGTTAATGATGGTATAAAGTCTATTAGAGCGAGAATTTTTAATACTACTGGAACAAGAAAAGTTAATGATGTTACTTCTGATTTTACAAAACGTGCAGTTGAACAGGAAAAATTAGGAGTTGAAAAACTTGTTCTTAGAGTTGGAAATATAGAAACTAAGAGAGCTATAATGGATTTTAAAGATTTAATTAATGCTTTAAGATTATTAGCTAAGAAAGGCAATTATGGAGAAGCTTATAACATTTCATCAGAAAAAGCTTATCAGATTAGAGATATCATTGAAGCTATTGAAGAAGAAATGGGTGTAAAATTTGAGTTGTCAGTGGATGAGAAACTTCTTAGACCAACAGATGAAAAAATTATTATAGGCGATGTTACAAAGCTTAAAAATGATACTGGATGGGAACAGAGTATTCCTTTGAAACAGACAGTAAAAGAGATGATAGAGTATTGGAGAAAGGTTTTATAATATATGAAGGTTTTGTTGTTAAATCAGATACCGGAAGTGAATAACAAATATACATTTTCATTAGCAGATGCGATAGCTTCACAGGGAGTGGATATTGTTGTATGTGGAATAGAAGATGATGATGTTAGTAGCTATAATACTCCATTTTTGTCACTTTTTTATAGCTATAGCAAAGTTAATGGTTTAGTAAAAAAAGTTATAAGCTATAAAAAAAGTTGGGATAGAGTTTATAAGTATTGTATAGAGAATGAAGTTGATGTAGTTCATGTACAATGGTATATATTTTCACCATTGGATTATCACTATCATAAGAAATTAAGGAAAAAAGGTATCAAGGTTATTACAACAATTCATGATTTGTTACCTTTCAACAAGAAATTTTATGATTTTCATTATCATAAAAAAATATATACGCATGCAAATCATGTAATTACTCAAGCTGAAATGAATATTGCTACATTAGTATCAGATTTTGGAGTGAAAAAAGAAAATATTTCATATATTCCTCATGGACATTATATGGAGTATGCTGAGATTGCAACAAGGGAAGAAAGTAGAGAATATTTAGGAATATCACCTAATAAGAAAGTTATCTTATTTTTTGGGCAGATAAAGAAAGTAAAAGGTGTGGATGTTCTTATTAATGCATTACCTGAAGTTGTAGAAAAGCATGATGATGTAGTATGCGTTATTGCTGGAAAGGTATGGAAAGATGATTTTCAGATTTATGATGATATGATTAAAGATTTGGGACTTGAAAATCATATTATGAAACATATTAGATTCATTGATGATTCTGAAATTAAGTATTTCTTTAATGCCTGTGACGTTGTAGCATTACCATACCGTCAGATTTATCAGAGTGGTGTTGTTTTATTAGCATATGCTTACGAAAAACCAGTAGTTGCTACAACAGAAGGTGAATTTCTTAATGTTATTAAGGATAAAGAAACCGGTTTGTTGGTTGAATCTGAGAATGCAAAAGCATATGCAGTGGCTTTAAATTGGTATTTAGACAATCCAGAAAAAGCGAAACAGTTTGGATTATTGGGAAAAGAAGATTTAAGCAAAAGATTATCATGGCAAAGCATATCAAAGGATGTTTGTAAAGTATACACTGATGTGGTAAAAGGAGCGAAGGATGGTAGAGGTTGATAAAACCAGAATATTAAAAGTAGCTTTTGCTTTATTGGTTTTGGGTAATTCGCAAGTTTTTATGAGATGGGGGTTAGATCGAATAACCTTATATCTAGGATTGGGATTAATTTTAGGTGCATCATTATTAATTTTTTTCAATCAAGGATGGAATAAAATTAATAAAACGGGAATTGGTATTGCTTTGTGTGTGTGTATATTAATGTCAATGGGTATCATTGTACAAGAATTAGCACTCAATAAAAAGATTATATTAATTATTTCAATATTGATATTAACATTATTGGCTACGCTATCAAAGTACATAGTTAGTAGTTATAAATGTATTTATGCTTGCTCCATAGGTATACTATATGGAATTATTATTACGTGTATTATTTCTTTATTACTGCCAGGAGTAAATATATTTCAGAAAAATATTGCTGATATTGGATTGACATGTGGAATGGAACACAAAAATTATTTTGGTGTTGCGGCAATGTCTGTTTTTATTGGTGTATATTTGTACTATTCAAATGTGATTAAGAAAAAAATTGATGTAATTATAATGGTGATATGTGTAGCTCTTATTATTTTGTCATCATCTAGAGGTGCTATGCTATTGACATTTATTTTTCTTATAGTTGTTAATTTGTATAAATTTATAGACAAATTTAATATTACTGTTAAGGCTTTTTTTAGTATAGCAGTACTTGTTATGATCGGTTTGATATTTATGTATTTAACAAAAATATCAAATTTTAATTATAGGGTTCAGGGACTATTTAGCACATTTAAATTTTTTTCAAGGGATGCAAAAGATTTCTTCTTTGGAATTTCTGATATCGCATACCGAGATGGGAATTATGTAAATAATGTAAGAGAATACCTTAATTGGCAAGGTACTACAGAAATGGCTGTGGTTGCAATAATGGTAAAGGGAGGATTTCTAGCTGTAGTAGGGAATAGCATTCTTTTTGTATTTTATTTTAAATCTGCATTAAAGTGTAAAGACAAAAGGATTAAATATTCAATATTATCAGTTTGCATTACATTTTTATTGTCTTCTTTAATTGAAACATATATTATGAACGTAAATTTGGTGTATTGTGCATTTTCATATTGTGTTTTAGCTGGTTTAGGCAATTTTCAGATCAAAGAGAGTGATTAATATAAATCAATATGTAATGATGATAGAAATATATTGAAAAAAGTTTTTAGGAGATTTTTATGAAAATAATTTATAATGGAAATAGTTATCCTTTAAAAAGGATGATAATAAATTGTACAACTAATGAGTATAAATTTGTAACTAAAGCATATGATTTGAAAGCTGCTATGCTTACAGCTATTATTAAAATTTTTCCTAAGCTTGATAAAAATAGTATTTATAATAGAAGATTATTTGTTTGGAAACCAATTAAAAAAAATGAAGGAATTATACATGTATTTAATTCAGTTTTTATAGGAAAAAATAATTGGGTGTGCACAATTGAGCATATGTATCCTGCATGTTATTATCTTATGCGGGAAAATAAATATGAAAAATATTGTCACAAATTAAAAATGCATATTTTAAAACCAAACTGTAAAGCATTGTTACCATTATCAGAGTATTCGAAAGATGTGATTATATCAAAATTATCACAGTATTACAACGAAGAAGAAATGGAAATAATAAAAAATAAGATTAAAGTTTTACACCCACCTCAGAAAATTCTTACAACAAAGGAAAGTGTTCATAAAAAGTATGCTAAATTAGAGAAATTGAAAATCTGTTTTGTAGGTCGAGATTTTTGGAGAAAGGGTGGATATGTTACATATAAATGTCTAAGTAAGTTGAATGAGAAATATAAAAATTTTGAGTTTATTATTATTTCTTCTCTTGGTGAAGATAATGCAGCATATTGTCATCATACTAAAGATATGAATGAGGTTTTACAAAATTCTGATTTTGTTAGATGGTATAAAGAATTGCCAAATGAAGCTGTATTAGAAATAATAAAAGAATGTCATGTTGGTGTACTTCCAACATATGGAGATACTTATGGTTTTTCTGTTTTAGAAATGCAAGCAGCAGGATGTCCAGTAATAAGTTGTAATAATTTTGCATTAAGTGAAATTAATACTAATGAAACTGGATGGATTATAGATATAAAATCCATTGTGGAATTAATAGGAAATGACTATTTTGACACAAAAATAGCAATACATACAGAAAAATATTTATTTGAATGTATGGAAAAGATTTTTATTGATTTATTTGAAAATATAGAATTGACACAAAAAGTGTGTGAGCAAAAAGCAATTGAATCAATGAAACGAATTGAGGCATTTCATAATCCAGTAAACTATGGTGAAAAATTAAATGAAATATATAGGGGATAAACTTGATATATAGAAATTATCCATAAATAACGAAAGGTATTATAAGTATAAACGATATGGAAATAGCAATTATAGTAGTTGTAAGTTTTATTGTTTTACAATCTATTGCAACACGATTATATGCATATATAATGAGAAGAAGATTTAAAAACAAGACATCAACTAATTCATTGGATGATAATAAAGATGAAGAAGAAAAACGTAAAAGTTTTGTTTCATGGTTAAAAACCTGGATTGATGGATATATAAGATATAAATTATTTTTATTATCATATTTTCCATCTCATAGAATAAGAAAATTTGTTTTGAAAAACATATATATGATGGGTTTAAAGAGAGAAACCGTTCTATATTATGGATTTGAGATTAGAGATCCTTGGAATATAAAAATAGGGAAAAGTATAATTGGTGATAAAAGCATTCTTGATGGTAGAATGGGCATAGAAATAGGAGATAATGTTAATTTTTCTACAGGAGTTAAGATATGGACATTACAGCATAATGTTAATGATCCTTTGTTTAGATGCTTAGATGAAGGGAAAAAAGTTGTAGTAGAGGATAGAGCTTGGATAAGTGGTGATTGTACGATTTTACCTGGAGTTAGGATAGGAGAGGGTGCTGTTGTTGCAACGGGAGCGGTTGTTACAAAAAATGTAAGTCCATTTAATATAGTAGGCGGAATTCCAGCGAAAAAAATAGGTGAAAGAAATACTGAATTAATATATACCAATAATGGAATGCATGGACATTTTTTATAGTTAGTAATATAGAGGAAAATATATGAGTATTTTAAAAAATAAAATTATTAATTACAAATGGCGGAAACGGAATAAACATAATTTTACATCAATAGGGTATCCTTGTGATATAAAAAAGATTAAAGTAGGTAAAGGCACTTACGGAATTCTGAATGCAGTTAGTTTTGGAGGGGAGAATGAAGAGGTAATAATCGGTAATTTTTGTTCGATTGCAATGAATGTATTTTTTTTGATGGGAGGAGAACATCCATATGTGCATATTTCAACATCTCCATTTAAAGATTTGTATTGTAATGAACACAAAGACGATGTATCAAAAGGAAAAATTATTGTTGAAGATGATGTTTGGATTGGTTGGGGTGCGACAATTTTATCTGGTGTACGTATTGGACAAGGTGCTGTTGTTGCAACAGGTGCAGTAGTTACAAAAGATGTTCCTCCTTATGCAATAGTAGGAGGGGTACCTGCCAAAGTGATAAAATATAGGTTCAATGATAATTTGGTTAATGAATTAACAAAAGTAGATTATAACAAATTAGAAATAACACAAATTAAAGAACATATATCCGACTTATATAAGGAACTTACGGATATAGAACAACTTGAATGGATGCCAAAGAAGGATTAAAATAGTTTTTAGGTTATTAGTTAGTAATAAAATATGTATAAACTTGAATAAATAAAAAAGGATTGTGCTATTATTGATAAGCATTATGTAAGGTAAAGTAATGAATAATGTGTCAAAAGAAACAAAAGTTAATAACATTATTAATAAGTTAAAGCGTATAACTATTAAGTCAATTGAATCAAATAAGATTGAAAAAGCATATGCTTCATTAGCATCATGTGCTTCGCTGTTATATGCATATAATCAAAGGTATTGTGATGATGAACTTGAGAGCTATGTATTAAAACTTAGTAGTATGTTATTTGAGAAGAATAGTTCAAATTATACGAAAAACAAGGATAAGAAAATTATACTTTTTTATGATGGATTTGGGTTGGATACGAGAGGATTAGCTTTAATTTATTTAAAAGCAATTATCAAGACTAGATATAAATTGATTTATGTCGTAGACAAAAAATCAAAAAATTTACAGCCAGAGATACAAAAAGCACTTTTAGGTTATGATGTAGAATGGGTATATATTGATGGAAACAATGGAGGGAAATATATACAATTAGCAAATCAATTAAATAGTGCATTTGAAAAGTATAATCCTACGGATGCTTTTTTGTATACAAATCCTTATGATGTTGCGGCAATATCAGTCTTTGAACATTATAGAGGAATAGTTACAAGATATCAAATCAATTTAACGGATCATGCGTTTTGGTTAGGGAAGAATACTTTTGAGTATTGTGTAGAATTCAGAGATGTAGGGTCAAAGATTTCACACAATTATAGAAAAATTGATAAAGATAAATTGGTAATGTTGCCTTTTTATGCAATAGTAGATCAAGATGTGGAATTTGAGGGATTTCCCTTTAATGCAGATGGATTTGAAATAGTGTTTAGTGGAGGTGCGTTATATAAAACACTAGGAGATAAAGAAAATAAATATTATGTAATGGTTGAAGAACTATTAAGGAAATATAATAATATCATATTTTTATATGCCGGATACGGTGATGATACTCAATTATTAAAAATAATAGAGAAGTATCCTAATAGAGCTTTTTATATAAAAGAAAGAAAAGATTTGTTCCAAGTAATGAAGCATAGCATATTCTATTTAAATACTTATCCTTTGTGTGGCGGTTTAATGATGAATTATGCTGTAACAGCAGGAAAATTACCATTAACATTAAGACACAATAATGATATGGATGGTATATTGTTTAAACAGTCAGAGTTAGGGATAGAATTTTCAACAATGCAGGAATTGTTGGAAGAAGTGGAAAGATTATTAAATGATAAGCAATATAGATTTAAAAAAGAAAATGCAATTAAAGATAGTATAATTACGCAACAAAGATTTGAAGAAAATGTAAAAATGTTATTAGAAGAAGGGAAAACAGAGTTTTATATTAGTATAGAAGAAATAAATACAGAGGAATCTCGAAAAGAATATTTGAGTAGATTTGATTATAATAAAGAAGTTGATCAGATAATTGCACAAAAAGTAAATATGTCATTGTTTTGGGAGTTTCCAATTTGTTTCATTCGTAAGATAATTAAAAAAATCTATGTAAAGTTAAGAAGATAATATTAATCATATTGAATTATTTATTAATATGAAAGGAACAAGGACAATATTATGCAAGTAATAAAATATGTATTTCAACCTCACGGTGATGATAGAGGACAATTAGTAGCATTGGAAGAGTTTAAGGACATTCCGTTTAACATTAAACGAGTATATTATATGTATGATACCACAGAAGGAGTAACAAGAGGATTTCATGCACATAAATGTCTTGAACAAATATTAATTTGTATTCATGGAAGTTGTAAAATTAGACTTGATAATGGCAAAGAAAAGAAAGTGGTTCCGTTAGAAAAACCATATGAAGGACTTTATGTTGCTAATAATATGTGGCGTGAAATGTTTGATTTTTCACCAGACGCAGTTCTTATGGTATTAGCGTCTGAATTGTATGATGAAGCAGATTATATTAGAGATTATGATGAGTTCTTGAAGTTTGTGGAAGAAAATAGTGATAACGAGGAGATTAAATAAATGAAAAATATACCATTTGTATCTTTTGAACCAATGCATAATGAAATTCGCCAGGAATTGGATAATGCATACAAGAATGTTATGGATAAAAACATTTTTATTCAAGGTGATGAGTGTGCCAAATTTGAAGAAGAATTTGCATCATACATAGGAAGTAACTTTTGTGTAGGTGTAGCAACTGGATTGGATGCAATCTATTTGATTTTAAAGGCAATGAATATAGGTGTAGGAGATGAAGTTATTGTTCCATCTAATACTTTTATTGCTACTGCATTAGCAGTTTCTTATACAGGTGCAAAACCTGTATTTGTTGATCCATTAATTGAAACATACAATATAGATGTGGCCCGAATTGAAGAAAAAATAACAGATAATACAAAAGCGATTATAGCTGTACATCTTCAGGGGCGTGCGGCCGATATGGACGAAATTCGTAGAATTGCGGACAAGTATGGTTTAAAGGTTATTGAAGACGCAGCACAAGCACATGGTGCAAAATACAAAGGCACTAAAATTGGAACATTGTCTGATGCTGCAGCATTCAGTTTTTATCCAGGTAAAAATTTGGGTGCATTGGGTGATGGTGGCTGTATAACAACTAATAATGAAGAAATAGCCACTAAAGTTAAGGCTCTGGGTAATTATGGTTCCGACTATAAATATCATCATATTTACCAGGGAACAAATAGTAGATTGGACGAGCTTCAAGCGGCTTTATTAAGAGTTAAATTAGAACAACTTGATAAATGGAATGAAGATAGAAGAAGAATCGCAAAGATGTATTTAAATGGAATTAATAATCCACAAATTAAGTTACCATTAGCTTCTACAGATGAATATGAACATGTATATCATGTGTTTGTTGTTCGTTGTGATAGAAGAGATGAATTAGAGAATTATTTAAAAGATAATGGAATATGTACAGTAAAACATTACCCTACCCCAATACATTTGCAGCCAGCATATTCAGAATTGGGAATTGGAAAGGGAGAACTTCCTATTGCAGAGGAAATAAGTGACACTGTCCTTAGCCTTCCGTTATACTATGGAATGTCGGATGATGAAGTAAAATATGTTATTGAAGTTATGAATAGTTTTCTATAACATAAGAAGGGATATATAAGTGAAAGTAAATAAATTTAAATTATTTATAGAAAATATTCTTGTATATGGTTTAGGAGGAGTTATGAGTAAAATAATTCCTCTTATAATGGTTCCCATAGTTACTAGATTAATGCCTAATTCGACATATTTTGGAATAAGTGATATGTTTAATACCGTTGTGTCTTTTGCAAGTGCATTGGCAATGATGGGAATGTTTGACGCTATTTATCGTATGTTTTTTGAAAAAGAAGATGAGGATTACAAAATAACAGTATGCTCTACAGGATTGTTATTTACATTAGGGATGTCGATAATTGTATTTATAGTGCTTTTATTTTGTAAAAATTGGATTGCAAAAATTTTCTTTGAACATGAAAAATATTCTTATTTAGTATATCTTATTGCTATGGCAACATTAGTAGGTGCGACAAATAGTATTGTTTCTGCACCGACTAGAATGCAAAATAAGCGAACAGTATTTTTGGTGATTAATACAATTAGTCCAATTTTGTCATATGGTATTTCAATTCCGTTATTAATAAAAGGATATTATGTGATCGCGTTGCCTTTAGCAGCAGTGATATCTGGGCTAACAATTGAAATAGTATTCGTAATCTTAAATAAAAAATGGTTTAGAATTAAAGTTTTTAATTTTAAAGTATTAAAGCAACTTTTAATGATTGCATTACCTTTAATGCCAAATTTTCTTATCTACTGGGTATTTAATTCAAGTGACAAAATTATGATTACTAATCTAATGTCTGTTGCAGATGCTGGAATTTACTCGGTTGGTTCTAAACTTGGACATGCAAGTCAGCTTATTTATACAGCTTTTGCAGGTGGATGGCAGTATTTTGCATTTTATACGATGAAAGAAGAAAATCAGGTCAAAAACAACTCTTTGATTTTTGAATATTTAAGCGTGATTTCTTTTGTAGCCACAATGTTTATTTGTGCACTGAGCCATCCGATATATATTTTATTGTTTGAACAGGAGTATGTTAGTGGTTATATTGTTTCACCATATTTGTTTTTGGCACCATTACTTCAGATGATATATCAAGTAGCAGCTAATCAGTTTCTTATAATTAAGAAAACATGGCCGAGCGCACTAATTATTTCATCAGGAGCAGTATTTAATATTATAGCTAACATTATTTTAATTCCTAAAATCGGTATAGAAGGAGCTGCTATTGCAACGATGTTGGGATATATCGTTTCTGACATTATAGTAGTGTTTGTGTTAACCAAAATGAAACAAATGTCTATTAATAAAAAATTTATTTTCGTTGTGTTACTAATGATAATTTTTATGGTCGTGTGGAGATTATTTTTATTAGAGAAAGTGTTTATATGTATATTATTGTCATGTTTATTTACAATTGTATATGTGTTAATATATAAAGATGATTGTAAGCGACTAATGCGTGCAGCAAGAAGAAAAAAAGAATAGTATAATGTAAGGAGAAAAAATGGCTTATCAGGAAATTATAAAAAAATACAGAAATGAAATAATAGAGGGGTTATGTATAGATTTATGCCCTTTAAATGAGGATGTTTTACCAGAGGTTGTAAGATTAAGAAATCAAGAGAGATGTCGTTATTTTTTAAATCAATCCATGGAACTTACATTGGATATGCAACATGAATGGTATGAAAATTATCTCTTAAGGAATAATGACATATATTGGTGCGTTAGAGAAAAAAATGGTGCAATAATCGGAACTATTCGGTTGTATGATATTACTGAAAAGTCTTGTGTTCAGGGAAGTGTAATTATTGATGAAGATTATTCTATGGGAATGCCATATGCTTTGGAAGCGATGATAATGAGTTTGGAGTTTGCATTTAATATTCTTAAAGTAGAAGATGTTATTAACGAAGATAGGTGTGACAATGCAATGATGAATTCTGTATCAAAAAAGTTAGGGTTCAAGTTTCAAAAAGTGGTTGAGATACGAGGAATTCCGTATAACTCATATACTTTGAGAAAAGAATATGCAAAAATAGATAAGTATAAGAATAGTCTTGAAAAATTTATGAACAGATAGGGAGGGATATTATTGAAAGAACTTGAATATCCATTTGATTCTAGTTATATTTTATCAAAAAAGAAAAAAATTCGAAGAGAATTACTTGAAGGTAATACCACTTTTATTAAGAAAAAAATAGCAATCCTCGGTGGCTCTACTACAAGTAATATTATGTTGATATTGGAATTGTTTTTGTTGAACTATGGTATTATGCCGGAATTTTACGAATCGGAGTATAATCAGTTTTATCAGGATGCAGTTTTTCCAAATCCAAAACTTGAGGAGTTTAATCCTGATGTGATATACATTCACACAACTAATAGAAATATAATATCATTTCCTGAAATAAGTGACAATGAGGAAACAGTTAATGGACTGCTAAAGTCAGAGATAGATAAATATACACAGGTATGGCAAACACTCAATGAAAAATATGGTTGCCCGATAATCCAGAATAATTTTGAAATGCCTTTTTACAGATTAATGGGGAACAAAGAAGCAAGCGATATACATGGAAAAATTAATTTTATTTCCAGATTGAATATGGCATTTTACGAATATGCTCAGACCCATAATAAGTTCTATATTTGTGATATTAATTATATATCCGCAGATTATGGTTTGAGAGAATGGTCAGATCCTTTTTATTATCATATGTATAAATATGCACTAAATGTTAATGCAATTCCGTATTTGTCTTTTAATGTAGCTAATATTATTAAATCTATTTTTGGCAAGAATAAAAAAGGTTTTGTATTAGATATGGACAATACTCTTTGGGGCGGAATTATTGGAGATGATGGTGTTGATAGGATCGTGGTTGGCCCAGAAACATCAGAAGGTCAGGTGTATTCTGAATTCCAAAAATATGTTAAAGAACATAAGCAATTAGGTGTTATCCTCAACATAAATTCAAAAAACGAACGAGAAAACGCTATTGCGGGACTTAATCACCCTGATAGTGAGTTGCATGAAGATGATTTTATTGTAATTAAAGCGAATTGGGAACCAAAAGATAGAAATTACACAGAAATTGCTAGCGAATTAAATCTTCTTCCTGAAAGCCTAGTGTTTATAGATGATAATCCTGCCGAAAGACATATTGTTACGGAGCAGATACCAGGCGTAGTGGCACCGGATATTGATGCTGTTCATAATTACATTCAGATAATTGATAGAAATGGTTTCTTTGAAGTAACAGAGATTTCTAATGACGATGCAAAAAGAAATCAGATGTACAAGGAAAATATTGAAAGAGCTAAACTGCAGACAAGTTTTGCAGATTATAATGACTATCTTCTTTCATTGGAAATGAAGGGAACAATTAAAAAATTTGAATCGGTGTATTATTCAAGAATTGCACAGCTATCCAATAAAAGTAATCAGTTTAACCTTACAACACGTAGGTATACAGAATCTGAAATTGAAGCAATATCAGTAGATGAAAGTTATATTCCTTTATATGGAAAACTCACGGATAGATTTGGTGACAATGGTGTTGTTTCGGTTGTAATTGGACATATTGAAAAGAATGAGTGCCATATTGATTTGTGGATAATGAGTTGTCGAGTTCTTAAACGCGATATGGAAATGGCGATGATGGATACATTGGTTCATAATTGCCAGAAAAAAGGAATTAAAGTCATAAGAGGCTTTTATTATCCAACAGCAAAAAATAGTATGGTTAAAGAGTTTTATGAACTTCAGGGATTTACAAAAGTTAGTGAAGATGTGGACGGAAATACAGAATGGGTATATAATATACCAAACGAATATAAAGAAAAAAATAAAGTAATTATTGTGGAGGAATAAAATTATGACAAGAGAAGAAATTTTTGAAGGACTTAATGAGGTGTTTCGAGATGTATTCGATGATGAATCTATTGTTGTTGTAGAGACAACTAATTCAGATGATATTGAAGATTGGGATAGCTTAGAGCATATCAATCTTGTAGTAGCAGTAGAGAAAAAATTTGGTGTCAAATTTCAAATGAGCGAAGTTGCAAAGATGAAGAATGTTGGTGAAATGGTAGATGTTATTATTACTAGGGTGTAGGCTATGAATGAATACAGATATAATGATTTAGAGGTTGGACTGAGTGAGTCTTTTTCTGTTACAATAACAGAGGATATGGTTAGGTCTTTTTTTACTACGACAGGGGATTCTAATCCGTTGCACCATGAGGAAAAGTTTGCTAAGGAGAGAGGATTTAATGATAAAGTAGTATTTGGAATGCTTACGGCTTCATTTATATCCACATTAGCAGGTGTGTATCTTCCAGGCAAATATTGTATTATTCACTCAAATGAATGTAAATTTCTTCGACCAGTTTACGTTAATGATTGTCTGGAGATAACAGGAACAGTACAAGAAAAGCATGATTCCGTTCAACAGGTGGATATAAAGGTGCTTATAACTAATCAAAACTCTCAAAAAGTATTGAAAGGAACATTGAAAGTAGGGATTTTATATGAATAAAATAATACTTATTACTGGAGCATCTTCTGATATGGGAATCGCTCTTATTAAAAAAATTATTGACAAGTATTCTGTAATAGTAGCACATTACTGTCATTGGAATGATAAACTGGAAGAATTAAAAAGCACTAATGGTGATAAAATCAAATTTATTCAAGCTGATTTAAACGATGTTTATAGTACGGAAGCTTTGATCAATATAATAAAAAAAGAGAAAGTTGAACCTGATCATATTGTTCATTTTCCGTCCCCTAAAGTAGCTGTAAAAAAATTTGAGAAGATTTCAATTGAGGAATTTGATTCAGGTTGGGATGTGTCATTGCGTTCACTTGTAGTCATTCTTCAAGCCTTTTTACCATATATGCGTAAACAAAAATATGGAAAGGTACTTTTAATGCTTTCATCTCTAACATTAGATATGCCACCTAAATTTGAATCAGCTTACGTTACAGTTAAATATGCTATGTTAGGACTTATGAGGAGTTTGGCTGCTGAGTATGCTGATAAAGGGATTACTTTTAATGGAATTTCTCCTGATATGGTTCAGACTAAATTTTTGTCTGATTTACCGGGATTGATGATTGAACAGTATGCGGAAACTAGGTCGAGAAAACGAATACTAAGGGTGGAAGATGTAGTACCTACATTAGACTTTATGTTATCAGAAGGTGCAGATTGTATTAACGGTGAAAATATTGGAATTGGATAAATGAAATTATATGTGGCAGTTGGTTTGACGTAAAGTAAATATTAAAAATTTTATATAATGAACCAAAGTCATAACATATAAAGGGGCTGTAAAAAACAGTTTTAAAATGAGGCGTTTGTTCGCAAAAGCGAGCAGATGCCTTTCTTCATACCCAAAGTTACAGAAAACTTCGCTTTTTAAAGGTAAGCGCTTAATAACTTAGTGCCTATTAATAAATTAGAGGATGGTGTAACATACCATCCCCGTAATAAATCCTATTTGCAGTGTAAGCGTTTAATTTCGGGGTATACCCAAAACTTTCCGGAACCCATTGCTAGGATTCCGGAAAGCTAACATTTTACTCTGTTTTATTGCTACATTTTTTAATGACATCTTCATTCCATGGTGCCAGTTTTGACAATTCAT
>JBGVJZ010000017.1:0-47766 GCA_045129695.1 Lachnospiraceae bacterium
TCGTAAGATATCTTCCCGCTCCGCGGGCCCCTTCTTACGATATTAAACAAAATTGAAAATTTATTTTATGAAATTTTCAGGGTTGTTTCACTGTTTAGTTATCAAGGTTCTTGTTCGCTGTCTCATGCGACAGCTTATTCAATATATCACAAGGAATTTCTTTTGTCAACACTTTTTTAAAAGTTTTTTAAAAAAGTTTTTTTAATTCCTAACGGAGAAAGAGGGATTCGAACCCTCGCGCCGCGTTAACGACCTACACCCTTTCCAGGGGTGTCCCTTCAGCCTCTTGGGTACTTCTCCAATTGCCGATTCAAATAATGTATTTTTACATTATTAAAACCACTTCATAGTGCAAGTGGTTTTAATTAGCGGAGAGGATGGGATTCGAACCCATGCGCCCGTGAAGACAAACGGTTTTCAAGACCGCCCCGTTATGACCACTTCGGTACCTCTCCATGTTCACTATTCAGTATTGTTTCTAGTACTGTTTCAGCGACAGTTGTTATTCTAACAAAATACTTTTAAGATGTCAACAGTATTTTCAAATTTTTTTTAAATAATTTTTTACTATCTCAATATCTTCAGGTGTTGTTACTTTAATATTGGAGTAATCCCCCATTTCAAGACGTACCGGAATATCACCAAACTGCTCCATTATCATTGCATCATCCGTAATTGTAATATGCTTTTTCTCAGACATAAGCCGGGAATATGCTTCCGAAAGTTGTTTTGTTCTAAAAACCTGTGGTGTCTGAATATTCCACACATGACTTCTGTCAGGCGTATTTTGGACGAATTGATTATCATCAGCAATTTTTATTGTATCCTTAGATGGTACTGCCGCAATAACAGCATTATACTGTATAACAGAGGCCTGAAGTCCGGCCAACATTTCCTCACTAACACAAGGTCGTGCACCATCATGAATCCACACATAATCACTTTGAGCTGCATGCCTCAGCCCATTATAGACAGACAAATACCGTTCCGAGCCTCCGGAAACAATTTGAACCACTTTATTAAAACCATATTTATCAACAATCTCTTTTCTGCAATACTCCACATCTTCCGACCGTGTCACAAGAATAACATTATCAATAAATCGGCATCGTTCAAAAGCAAGCAGGGAATAATATATTATCGGTCTGCCATTTATGTCGATATATTGCTTTGGAATCTTACTCTTCATTCTGCTTCCGCTACCGCCCGCAAGTACAATCGCAGTATTAATACTCATCTTATCGCTCTCCTAATTTAAGATTTGGTACGGCATTTAAATCAAGTCCGGCACGACTTCCTGACAGATATTCATAATATGCCGCAGCGCCTATCATTGCAGCATTATCCGTACACAATATCGGAGATGGATGGTAGAATTTAATTCCCTTTGCTTCGCAGGCACTCTTCATTGAAGCTCTAAGTGCAGAATTGGATGCTACACCTCCGGCAATCGCAAGCTTATCAAAGCCATATTCTTTTACTGCCTGCATGGCATGATCAACAAGTACATCTACTACCGCTTTCTGAAACGATGCAACCAAATCTGCCTTATTACATTCTTCGTTTTTCATTTCGCAATGATTAATATAATTTAATACAGCTGATTTTATACCACTAAAGCTGAAATCATATTGTGAATCTGATATTTTAGCACGAGGAAATCCTATTGCATCGGGATTTCCCTCCTTGGCAAGCTTGTCGATTTTCGGTCCACCGGGATACCCAAGTCCAACAGCTCTTGCCACTTTATCAAACGCTTCTCCTGCTGCATCATCCCTTGTCTTCCCAAGTATCTCATACTCACCATAGTTCTTTACATTAACCAGATGCGTGTGTCCTCCTGATACAACAAGGCATCCAAACGGAGGCTCCAAATCCGGATTCTCTATATAGTTAGCCGAAATATGGCCTTCGATATGGTGCACACCAATTAATGGTTTACCTGATGCATATGCCAGAGCCTTGGCATGTGATACTCCCACAAGAAGTGCCCCTACAAGGCCGGGACCATAGGTAACTGCAACTGCAGTGACATCGTCAAGTGATAGTTGTGCTTCATTTAAAGCCTGCGTAACAACCTGATTAATCTGCTCCATGTGTTTTCTTGATGCAATTTCAGGTACAACACCACCATACAGGGTATGAAGGTCTATTTGTGATGAAATTACATTAGACAAAACCGTTCTGCCATTCTTAACAACTGCAGCGGCAGTTTCATCACATGAACTTTCTATTGCAAGAATTATAACATCTTCCACTTTAGTCTTCCATTGAAGAAGCATCTGCCAATTCCCAATACAGAATCTTCCAGTTGCCGTCTTCATCCTCTCTTAATGTATATTCTTCGTAAATGTTTATTATATTTTTACCCTCTCTAACATAGTATTTGACTGCAATACGGGCATAGGAATCATTTTTAATTTTAAAATATTCAATATTATACCCACTTTCTATTTCGTAGCCTGAAATATATCTGTCGGAATTCTCATACAGCTCCAGTTCTATTTCAAGTCTGTCCATATAACCTTCGAATTCGTTCAGTTGTAAAAGTTCTTCATCGAACAGTCCTCTTGCCTGCTTTGCCAGAAGCTCTACCTGATCATCTGTACAGTCCTCCTTGTACAGAACAGAAATAATATCACTGTACAGTGAAACCACCGACTTAGGCGTAGAGGGATAATTAAGTTCCAAATCACGGTTAATAAGTTTGGTAATTTCATTTTCGGCAGCAATCTTCTCATTATTGTCTATCTGTCTTCTTGCACAGAAATAGAACAGTGCAATCACTGCCAACGCAGTAAATGTTAGTAAAACAGGTTTTCTTGCTTTATTCCATGCTGTTTTCATATTATCCCTCCTTGTGTTATTCATCAATAAAATCTATTGTTTTGTTCCAACCATCTCTTGGCATTTTGGTTCTTTCAAAAATTGACCTTACCTGATTGAGGTATTCTTCCGGCCTCACTAATGACGGACTGTAATGTGTAAGCCACATTTCCCTGACTCCGGCTGTTTTGGCAAGATTGGCGGCTTCATACATCGTCATATGACGATACTCCTTCGCTTTCATCTCCTTACCGGGTTCACCATACATTCCCTCGCAGATAAAGAGGTCCGCTCCCTTTGCATTTTCTGCTATTACAGGAACAGGTCTTGAATCAGTACAATATGTTAATTTAATTCCCTTGCGTGGAGGCCCCAATACCATATCCGGGGTAAAAGTCCTTCCATCCTCATCAATAACCTCTCCCTTCTGCAATCTATTCCAGTAATTAAGCGGTATGTTGAGTTTTCTTGCTGCCTCAGCATCGAATTTACCCTGACGGTTAATTCTGATGTTATAGCCATAGCAGGTTACCCTGTGAAAAACCTTAAATGCATCAATGATATATCCATTAGCTTCAATTGTTTCAAAATCATCCGAAAGCTCGTGGAATTTAATCTGAAAAGGCAGCTCCGGCGCAATAATACGTAAAGAATTAACAACCTTTTCAATTCCCTTCGGTCCTATTATAAGCAAATCCTCTGTTCTCTCTGCATTGCCCATTGTAAGCAGAAAACCCGGAAGTCCTGCAATATGATCAGCATGAAAATGAGTGATACATATAATATCAATAGGTTTAAAGCTCCAACCGCTGTTCTTTAATGCAACCTGGGTTCCTTCTCCACAGTCAATTAACAGAGAACTTCCATTATATCTTGTCAGTAATGAAGTTGTCCATCTGTTTGGAAGCGGCATCATACCTCCGGTTCCAAGTAAACAAATATCAAGCATTCCATCATCCTCATTGTGTTATATTATCAGGTATATTATCTATCAATTTAAAACATACTTCATCATGCAGGCATCCTCGATAGGTTTCTGATAAAAATTCTTACGCATACCTATCATCTCAAAACCTGCTTTTGTATATAAAGACTGGGCAGCCTGATTGCTTTTCCTCACTTCAAGAAAAATCTGCTTCAGCCCTGTTTTATCTGCATATTCTAATAATTGCATTAGAAGCTTTTCTCCAATTCCACAGCAGCGCAGGGACTTCGTAACAGCAATGTTAGTAATATCACCTTCGTCGCCTGCAACAGTGCAACCGGCATAACCAACCACTTCATTATCTTTAAGAGCAGTAAGATAAATATAATTCTGTGATTTTATTGCATCCTGAAATGCATTAACAGACCATGGCATAGAAAAAGAATCTTTTTCAATATTAGCCATAGCCTCTGCATCAGTTTCCTGTGATATTCTGACTGTGATTGACATTATTTATCTCCTGCAAGACGTAATTCTCTTTCGCGTTCAGCCTGTGAAACTCTTAAATATTCAGGCAAATGCATCTGAGCCGCTTCTATTCTGCCTTCTGTAAAATATTTTGCACCAAGAACCGCAACACTTGCAGCTCTCTGCCTGTTCATATTGGCAGGTGCATAACAGTGCTCAAATGAAGCTGTTTCATCTATCAATTTACTGAATACAGGTATCCCATCTCCAATAAAAACAACCTTTCTGCCTGTTTTATTCAATGTAGAGATTAGTTCTTCGATGGCAATAGCACTATTCTGAAGATGAATTGTAAATTCATTTTTTTGAAAAGAGTATATTCCCGTATACACTTGTGCACGTCTTGCATCCATTATCGGACAAATAAGCCCATCATATCCAAAAGCATTATATGCCATCGCATCAAGTGTTGGTACATGAATAAGCGGAATATTAAGTGCCTGACCCAGGCCCTTGCCTGTTGCAGAGCCTATTCTCAGTCCGGTAAATGAGCCCGGCCCTCCCGAAACCGCTATTGCATCAAGTTGCTTAAGATCAGTTTCTGTCCTTCTGACTATTTCGTCAATCATAGGCATCAGTGTCTGCGAATGAGTTATTTTGTGATTCATTGTGTATTCAGCTGTAATTATATCATCAGTAAGAATGGCAACCGATGCCACCAGTGACGACGCTTCTATTGCAAGTATCTTCATATTCTATTCAAAATCCTTTGAAATTGTTATTTTACGATAATCGAACCCTTTCTCAAGGTCCTTCTCTATTGATACATAGATTGTATTCTCCGGTAAAAGCTCATCTATAAGGTTGCCCCATTCCACAAGACATACACCATTACCATAGAAATAATCCTCATAACCCAAATCATCCATATCCCACGGACCGGATATTCTGTATACATCAAAATGATACAATGGTATTCTGCCCTCATCATATTCCTGTATCAGGGTAAAAGTAGGGCTGTTCACCGGCTCACTGATTCCAAGTCCCTTGGCAAATCCCTGGGTAAATACCGTCTTACCAACTCCCAAATCACCATTAAGACATATCACATCTCCCGCTGCGACCTGTCTTCCTATTCTATTTCCCAGCTCCGCCGTTGACTCCGGCGACATAGATTCTATTATCATCACACTACTTCTTTCTTAAACGGCATTTTGAACCCAGCCCCTGTGTAGCTGCTTCAACAAAATTATTATACTGGTCTCCCATACAACGTATCGGAAGAATAAATGCTCTTATTGTGGACACATATACCACAACATCTCCGCCATATCGGACAGCCTTCCACATCTCATCCCACTTAATCATTGTAGATTCTTCCCCCTGACTCACTTTAATTCCCTTGGAATCAGCTGTATAATCCAGTGTTTGTTTAAAATAATCATTATTTTTAATCTGTGCCTTAGCCTTAAGCCAGAGAATAATGGGATGAATCAGTGTATAAAGCGAAGCAAGTACAATGAGGAGAATCGAATTAACAAGCTTAACGTCTCCCCATGTATAAATCGTGATACCAACTACTGTCAGACTGAACACTATCCATATTATTCCTGAAAACTTTCTATATGTATTATTCATCAAAAATGTATACATATCCTTGACATTTATATTTACATTAAATTGTGCCTTCATATTCCGCCTCCGTCTAAACATATATTCCATTTTATTATAATCCATTATTCAAAACTAATCAAGAAGTGTTAACCGAATTAAAACAGTTAAACAAAACACTCCGGAGTGTTAATCCCCGGAGTGAAAACTTTATTGTAAATTATTTTACAAAAGCATTGTAAATTGCTCTAAATGCAGTCTCAAATTCATCTTCCTGAACTCCAATGATAATATTCAACTCACTGGATCCCTGATCAATCATCTTAACATTAACTTCCGAACGTGCAAGGGCCTCAAAAATTCTAAGTGCAGTACCCTTTACCGACTTCATTCCACGACCTACTACAGCAATAAGTGCGAGATCCGGCTCAATTTCAATTGAATCCGGAGAAGCATTTCTATGAATACCTGCTAAAATCTCCTGCTCCTTCTCTTCAAATTCTGACTGCTGTACAATGATTGTCATTGTGTCAATTCCAGAAGGCATATGCTCAAACGAAAGTCCCTGCTTTTCAAACTGTTCAAGAACCTTACGTCCAAAGCCAACCTCTGAATTCATCATATCTTTTTCAATATTAACTGCAGAGAAGCCCTTCTTACCCGCGATACCTGTGATTACATACTCTGGCTTCTTAGACGTACTCTCTACAATCATTGTACCCGGATCATCAGGCGCATTAGTATTCTTAATATTGATTGGAATTCCTTCTTTACGAACAGGAAAAATCGCATCTTCATGAAGAACAGTTGCTCCCATATAAGAAAGCTCACGAAGTTCCTTATAAGTAATTGTATTAATTGATGCAGGATTATCAATAATTCTCGGATCTGCAATCATAAAGCCTGAGACATCCGTCCAGTTCTCATATAAATCTGCCTGAACCGCTGCCGCAACAATTGAACCTGTAATATCAGAACCACCACGTGAAAATGTCTTAATTGTATCATTAGGTGTTGAACCATAAAATCCCGGAATTACAGCTCGTTCAACGCCTTCAAGTCTGTCACGAAGTGCCTGATTGGTCATATCACCATTAAAACTTCCATCTTCATTAAAGAAAACAACATCAGCTGCGTCTATGAATTCATAATCAAGATATTTTGCAAGGATAATACCATTTAAGAATTCTCCTCTTGATGCTGCATAATCACGACCTGCACGACCTTTGAAGCCTGCTGCAATTGCTTCATATTCCTTCTCTAATGAAAGATCTATACCAAGTTCGCTGATAATTCCGTTATATCTTTCTTTGATCGCATCAAATTTTGTTTCAAAATCCTGTCCCTTAACAGCTGCCTTATAGCAGGCATAAAGCATATCTGTTACCTTAACATCTTCCGCAAATCTCTTACCCGGTGCAGATGGTACCACATATCTTCTTGCAAGGTCTGACATAATAATATCTGCAACTTTACGAAACTGTTCTGCACTGGCAAGTGAACTGCCACCGAATTTTGTTACTTTTACCATTTTTCTATCCTCCAATAGTTATCTCGCTTTTTAATCGACTGATTAAGGTTATATTACTTTTCAAACAATTTGTCAATCAGTTGATGACCATTTGCGATATAATTTTTGGATGCTTCAGCGTCTTTTTCGTTATAAAACCATGTACGTTCAAGAGGATTGGTACTATCATATAACAGGAATGGTACAGGCTTTGCCACATGTGTTCTTACACGAATAGGCGTAGGGTGATCCGGCGTAATAATAACTCTGAAATCCTCTCCACTAGCTTTAAGTCCCTCTATAACCGGCTTGATAACACGTTCATCA
This sequence comes from Lachnospiraceae bacterium, assembly GCA_045129695.1. Taxonomy (GTDB): domain Bacteria; phylum Bacillota; class Clostridia; order Lachnospirales; family Lachnospiraceae; genus Eshraghiella. The sequence goes on from JBGVJZ010000017.1 coordinate 7,668, forward strand.
AGATTCTCAACCGCTTTTATCTTACGTTCAATGCTACCCTGATGTCCCATCTCGTCCGGAGCCTCAACATGAATATATGCAAAATCAAATCCATCCTCTGTAAGCGCTTTAACTGCAGCATCGGCTTTGCCCTCATAATTGGTATGTAAGGTTCCGTCAGCGCCCGGAACAATTATGTTGGTCATTCCTGCTCCAACTGCAATTCCCTTTAATAAATCAACTGCAGAAATCATAACACCCTTCTTACCTGTTTTCTCATAGAAGGAAGATAATGCAGGCTTGGTTCCGGCACCCCAGAACCAGCATGAATTGGCAGGATTAAGTCCTTTAGCCTTACGTTCAATATTAAGTGGATGGTTTTTAAGAATCTCATAACTCTTTTCCATCATCCTGCGGAGCTTTTCTTCCTTAGGAAGATGCTGTCCGATTGTCTGTCCAAGGACATCATGAGGGGGGGTAAGCGGTACAACTTCCCCATTGCTCCAGATAGTACAATGTCTGTAGCTTGTACCAAGGTAAAATTTAAAAATATCATCCTCAAGCTCTTTTCTGACTGCTTCGAGCAAAACAGCGCAATCCTCAGTAGAAATTTCGCTTGAACTGTGATCAATTATAGTCTTTTCTTCATAAGGAAGATCATCTTCAGAGATGGTAACAATATTACATCGTAATGCAATATCCGTATCTTTCATTGGCACTCCAATACTCAGTGCTTCCAAAGGAGAACGTCCGGAATAATATATCTTAGGATCATATCCAAGTACTGATAAATTGGCAGTATCACTACCCGGAGCCATTCCATCCGGTACAGTGTGAACCATTCCTATTTCCGACACTTTGGAAAGCTTATCCATATAAGGAGTTTCAGCAGCCTCAAGTATTGTTCTGCCTCCAAGGCTTTCAATTGGCTCATCAGCCATTCCGTCTCCAAGAATTACAACATATTTCATGGTCGCTCCTCCATTATTTCTCATAACGTATCATCGAAATGATACCATCGATTTTCTTTGATGCTTCTGTATAGGTCTTCTCAGTAATCTCTCCTGTAATAAAAGCAAATTCGCCTTCAACACCTGCCACAGTAACAACCTCGCCCTTTCCAAGGCAGGCTTCAATCTCAGAAAGCTTCTCGCAAGCAGCACCCGTAAAACGAATAAAGAATCTTGTAATAACATCTTCCTTATCAACAAGCTCCATCTTCTTGGTGTTCCAGATAGTCATAATATTTCTTCCCATATGCTTAACTGCATCAACAACATCAGATACAACCGCACTTGCAGTAGGAAGTTTACCTGCTCCTGCACCATAGAACATTACATCACCAAGTACATTTCCTTTAACAAAAATAGCATTCATTACGCCGTTAACGCCTGCCAAAGGATGCTCATTAGCAAGCATTTTAGGTGCAACTGTCGCACAGAAGCCATCTCCTATACGCTTACTGCTTCCGATAAGCTTGATTGATACACCAAGTTCCTTTGCATATTTAAAATCAATATCAGTGATTTTGGTAATTCCTTCAGTATAGATATCTTCATAATCAACCTGATGTCCACATGCAAGTGATGAAAGAATTGCAATCTTTCTGCATGCATCATAGCCCTCTACATCTGCCTCCGGATTACGCTCAGCATATCCCAAATCCTGTGCCTCTTTAAGAACCGTATCAAACGCAAGTCCTTCTTTGGACATCTTTGTTAAAATATAGTTGGTCGTTCCGTTAAGGATTCCTGATATTTCCATTATCTCATCGGCAGTAAGTGATTGATTTAGTGGTCTGATAATAGGAATTCCACCGCCAACGCTGGCTTCAAAAAGAAAGTTAATATTATTTTCTTTGGCAATTTCAAGAAGCTCAGCACCGTGCTTTGCCACAAGCTCTTTATTGGAGGTACACACGCTTTTACCCTTTAAAAGTGCCGATTTAACAAACTGATACGCAGGATTAACTCCTCCCATAACCTCTACAACAATATCAACCTCTTCATCATTAAGAATGGTATCGTAATCGTGTACAAGAATTTTCTCAACAGGATCTCCCGGAAAATCTCTAAGATCAAGAACATACTTTAAATTAATATCCTGTCCCGCTCTATTGTTAATTGACTGTTCGTTGGTTCTTAAAACCTCAACAACTCCTGAACCTACTGTACCATATCCTAATACTGCAATGTTTACCATTTTTTCTTTATCTCCTGACTATTTAAAATTATTCTGCTGAATTTGATGTTATTGACTCCACATGTTCCGTTTCAGCATCGGATAAAAGTTTATGTGGATTTATCATAATAATAAGATTTCCGTTTACCTTAGCAATCTTTTCAAAATATTCAACGCCTTCGCCCTTGGCAATTACAGGCATTTCAACGATATTGTCTGTATCAATATATTGAATTTCATCAACACCGTCAACTTCCAAAGCAAGAAGTCCTGTTTCAACATTAACAATTATTAATTCTGTATTGTTCTTCTGTGCTCCCGGAGTTGCGAATTTTGCTTTAAGATCAATTACCGGAATAACATCTCCTCTAAGGTTAATAATTCCCTTAACAGTTGATGAGCTGTTCGGAATACGAATAATCGTCTGCTCTCTTTCTATGCCGTTTACATGCTTGATATCAACGCCATATCTCTCCTCATTAAGTTTGAATACTACCGGTTGAAACACTGCCATAATTATTCCTCCTCGTTGGTTGATTTATGAATCCACTTTAAATATTCACCTAAAAACAAATCAATATTTCCATCCAGAACGCTCTGGGCATTTCCGGATTCCGCATTTGTTCGATGATCCTTTACCATTGTATATGGTTGAAGTACGTAGCTTCTTATCTGACTGCCCCATCCAATCTCTTTAACCTCACCACGTATCGCAGCCTCTTTCTCTGCATTTTCCTGCTGTTTAAGAAGATAAAGCTTTGCTTTTAACATTTGCATTGCCTTATCCTTATTCTGGTGCTGTGAACGCTCATTCTGACACTGAACTACAATTCCTGTCGGAATATGCGTAATTCGTATTGCCGAAGATGTTTTGTTGATATGCTGACCGCCCGCACCACTTGAACGATAGGTATCTATACGCAAATCATCATCATTAATCTCTATATCAATGTCATCTTCAATATCCGGCATTACATCGCAGGATACGAAAGAGGTCTGTCTCTTGCCATTGGCATTAAACGGTGATATTCTTACCAAACGATGTACACCCTTCTCTGACTTGAGATAGCCGTACGCATTTTCACCATTAACCTGTATGGTTACTGATTTCACTCCTGCTTCATCTCCATCAAGATAGTCCAGTGTCTCCACCGTATATCCCTTACTGTCAGCCCATCTGCTATACATTCTAAGCAGCATTGATGCCCAATCACAGCTCTCTGTTCCACCTGCTCCCGCATTTAACCTTAATATAGCATTACAATTATCATATTCATCACTAAGAAGCGTACTGATTCTGACTTTATCGAATCCGGTTGTGAACTGTTCCATCATCTCTGCTACTTCAGGCACCATGGACACATCATTTTCTTCCTCAATCATTTCCATAAGCGTCTCTATATCTTCTTTAAGTGAAGCAAGCTCATTATAATTTGTGAATGAATCCTTAAGTGACTTTAACTCCTTAAGTGTATTCTGTGATTGTTCGGGATTATCCCAAAATCCCTGTTCCTCCATATGCTTCTCAATCTCTTCTATCCGCTTCGCCTTATTAGCGAGGTCAAAGTGAATCCCTCAGTTCTTCTAATGGTCCTGTATAACCCGAAAGTTCATATCTGTACTGGTCAAGCTCTACCATTATTTCACCACCTTTAATATTAATATTAAACCCTAATCTATGAAATGAGAAACCTGCATCACAGGTTTCTCACCAATAACTAATTAAGCATTTCTGCCACAGCAGTTCTTGTATTTCTGTCCGCTTCCGCATGGGCACAAATCATTTCTCTGAATCTTCTTAGTCTCCCTCTTAACAGGAGCCTTAGCCAGTGTGTCATCTTTATTGGTTCCTGTAACCTTGGCAACCTCTTCTCTCTCAATCTTCTGTTCAATCTTGACATGAAGTAGAAGCTTAACAGTATCCTCCTGGATAGAAGCAGTCATAGCATCAAACATATCGTATCCAACCATCTTATACTCAACAATAGGATTTCTGTTACCAAACGCCTGAAGACCAATACCCTGACGCATCTGATCCATATCATCGATATGCTCCATCCACTTATGGTCAATAACCTTGAGAAGAATTACCCTCTCAATTTCCCGCATCTGCTCAGCATCAGGAACTTCTGCTTCCTTGGCTTCATATAATTTAACAGCTTGTTCCTTCAGTTCATGAATAAGCTGGTCCTTCTTAGAATAAGAAGATACATCTGTAACGGGCTCAACCGGGATAACAGGAATAAGCATTGAATTTAATTCTGCAAGATTCCATTCCTCCGGTGAAAGTTCATCGCTGATGCATGTATTAACGATTGCTTCTACTCTTTCAGCAATAGCCTTCATAACAAAAGAGCGCATGTTCTCGCCATCAAGAACTCTTCTTCTCTCTTCGTAAATAATCTCACGCTGTTCATTATTAACCTGATCATATTCAAGAAGATTTTTACGAATACCAAAGTTGTTATTTTCGATTTTCTGCTGTGCCTTCTCAATAACTGAAGTAAGCATTTTATGTTCAATCTGTTCATTCTCAGGAATCTTAAGAGTGTTAAATACAGCCATAAGTCTTTCCGAACCGAAAAGTCTCATCAAGTCATCTTCAAGCGAAATATAGAATCTTGACTCACCCGGATCTCCCTGACGTCCTGAACGTCCCCTTAACTGGTTATCAATACGTCTTGATTCATGTCTCTCAGTACCGATAATTTTAAGACCGCCGGCTGCCTTAGCTTCATCATCAAGCTTAATATCTGTTCCTCGGCCTGCCATATTGGTAGCAATTGTAACCGCACCATGTACACCTGCCTGTGCAACGATTTCAGCTTCCTTCTCATGGAACTTGGCATTCAGAACTGTATGCTGAATGCCTCTTCTCTTAAGCATCGCACTAATCTCTTCCGACTGCTCAATTGTGATTGTTCCGACAAGTACCGGCTGCCCCTTCTTATTAGCCTCAACCACTTCATTAACAACCGCATTTAATTTCTCTTTACGAGTCTTGTATACCGCATCATTATTATCAATACGAATTACAGGCTTATTAGTCGGAATGGTTACAACATCCATTCCGTAAATCTCTCTGAACTCATTCTCTTCTGTTAAAGCAGTACCCGTCATTCCGGCTTTCTTATCATACTTATTAAAGAAGTTCTGGAATGTAATGGTAGCAAGGGTTCTGCTCTCACGTCTTACTTTAACATGTTCCTTAGCCTCAATAGCCTGATGTAGTCCGTCAGAATAACGTCTTCCCGGCATGATTCGTCCTGTAAATTCATCTACTATAAGAATCTGATCATCCTTAACCACATAATCCTGATCCCTGAACATAAGATAATTTGCACGAAGTGCTAAAATTACATTATGCTGAATTTCCAGGTTCTCTGCATCTGCAAGGTTATCAATATGGAAGAACTGTTCAACTTTCTGAACACCTCTTTCAGTAAGGTTAACAACCTTATCCTTCTCATTAACAACAAAATCTCCGGTCTCTTCCGTCTCTTCTTTCATAATGGCAGCCATCTTGGTAAGTTCAGTCTCTGTACCTTTCTCAAGCTGTCTTGCAAGGACATCACAAAGCTCATAAAGTCTTGTTGACTTCCCACTTTGTCCTGAAATAATAAGAGGAGTTCTGGCTTCATCAATAAGAACTGAGTCCACCTCATCAACAATGGCATAATGAAGACCTCTCTGAACGAGCTGCTCTTTATAGATAACCATATTGTCTCTAAGGTAATCAAAACCTAACTCATTATTGGTTATATAAGTAATGTCTGAATTATATGCTTCCCTACGTTCTTCCTTGGTGGATGAATTAAGAACAACACCTACCTTAAGTCCAAGGAATTCATGTACCTGTCCCATCCATTCAGCATCTCGTTTGGCAAGGTAATCATTAACTGTTACGATATGGACACCTTTACCCTCCAATGCATTCAGGTATGCAGGAAGAAGACAGGTCTGTGTCTTACCTTCACCGGTTCTCATCTCAGCAATACGGCCCTGATGAAGAATGATACCACCCATAAGCTGTACCCTGTAATGCTCCGTATGAAGTACACGTCTTGCTGCCTCTCTTACAGTAGCATATGCCTCTATCAGAAGACTATCCAAAGTCTCCCCCTTAGATAATCTTTCCTTAAACTGTTCCGTCATCTGGCGAAGCTCGCTGTCCGACTTCTCCATCATAGTAGGTCTTAAAGCCTCAATCTTATCAACCATCGGAGTAATTCGTTTAATCTCCCGCTCGCTATGTGTACCGAACATCTTTTCAAATAAACCCATGATAAATATATTCCTCTCAAATTTTACGTAAATTTCTACTAATAAAAGGTATTTTACCACGTTACAATGAATTATTCAAGAAAAAAAGGCACCACATTTCTGTGGTGCCATAATTCCGTAAATTCTAATCTAATTCCGGTTCAATCAAGCCATATGTATTATTCTTACGCTTGTATACAACATTAACCTCTTCTGTATCTGAATTAAAGAATACATAGAAATTATGCTGTAATAACTCCATCTGAATACATGCTTCCTCAGGATTCATAGGCTTAACGCCGAATCTCTTGCTTCTGACAATCTTAATCTCAGGTTCATCTTCAACATAATCATTATTAACAAAATAAGAACTGAATTCAGGTGCAGCCTGCTTAGAATCAATAATCTTGTTCTTATACTTTCTAAGCTGTCTCTCTATAACCTCTTCAACAAGGTCAATAGATACATACATATCATTACTTACTTCTTCTGCTCGAATTATACTTCCCTTAATAGGGATAGTAACTTCAATCTTCTGTCTCTCCTTCTCAACACTTAAGGTAACAATTGCCTCAATTTCTGTTCCAAAATACTTGTCCAGCTTACCGAGCTTCTCGTAAACCGCTGAACGTAACCCATCTGTAACATCGATATTCTTTCCTGTAATTGTAAAACGCATGATGCCCAACTCCTTTGCTACTAAATTGTACTCACATTGTCCTACATCGGAATTGTCTGACAATTGTTAAGTGAATACAGTTTAATTATAACATTTTTTGCAAATTTATCAATATAAAAAGAAAATTTTCTAACAATTTTTTTGTCAATAGTTTTTGTGCATTTTTTGTTTTTTTTGAACAATTTATGAGTTTTTAACAAAACAAATTTTTGTCTTGCAAAAGCGGGCAGTTATCCCCATAATTTTATGTAAACTTTGTGGAAAATGTGGATAACTTCGTGTAAAACTCAATTTTGCTAGGTTACAGGGCTTGTTTTTGTGGAAAACTCATGTCAAAAATTATTTTTCCATGTCGAAAAAAAAATTTTGCATTTTTGTATTCTTTTCGAACAAAAAATATTTTTTATGCAAAGTGACTAATTTTATTATTGTCAAGATATTTATTACAGAAAAAAATTGTGCTACAATATCCGTAAATTGACTGAATAGATAATTGGAGGAAAATAATATGTCCGTTTACGTTCTGATTACCGGCGCCTCAAGAGGAATAGGCAGGGAAACTGCATTAAAATTCGCCAAAGAGGGTTATGGAGTAATCATTAACTGCAGAACAAATCATGAAAAGCTCATCAACCTCAAAAAGGAAATATTGTCATATAACGTTCCATGCATAACATTCATTAAAGATGTCTCACAATTTAATGAAGTTTCTGAAATGTTTGACGAACTGACAAGAATGAATGCATTACCGGACATTATTATTAACAACGCCGGCATCTCATATATAGGTCTTTTACAGGATATGACTGATGATGAATGGCAGAGGATTATTAACACTAATTTATCCTCCGTCTTTAATGTGTGCCGACATGGAATTTCACATCTGATAAAGCAGCAGAAAGGATGTATTGTTAACATTTCCTCAATGTGGGGTAACACAGGAGCTTCCTGTGAAGTGGCATACTCAGCCTCAAAGGGCGGAGTAAACAGTTTCACCAAAGCACTGGCAAAAGAGCTTGCACCAAGTAATATTCCTGTAAATGCAATAGCTTTTGGGGTTATTGATACTGAAATGAACAGATTTTTGACACCCGAAGAACGTGAGTGTCTTATAGAAGAAATTCCTGCCGGAAAATTTCTTTCTCCGGCAGAAGCTGCTGATATTATATATAACACAACACAAATGAATTCCTATGTCACCGGTCAGATAATTACCGCCGATGGAGGGCTTACATAAGCGGCTCCGTTGGCTCCTTTGGTGTATTTTCAGAAGCAGTTGCCTCTTCCGAACGTGCTTTTGCCTGTTGTTTTCTGCCAAGCCTTGCTTCGACAATCTGTTTAAGAAGGCAGTAGAGAACTGCAACAGTAGGAACACTAAGCAACATTCCCACAAGTCCAAAAGCATTACCACCTATTGTAACCGCAGTCAACACAAGTATTCCCGGAAGTCCCACTGACTTACCAACAACCTTTGGATAAATAAGGTTACCCTCAAGCTGCTGTAAAACAATAATGAATACTATAAACCATACCGCTTTAATCGGCTCTACCAACAGTATAAGAAATGCACCGATTGCAGTACCGACAAATGCACCCACCATAGGTATAAGTGCTGTTGCACCAACCAGCACGGAAATTATCGGTGCATACGGCATTCTGAATATCTTCATACCGATAAAACACAACAGCCCAATAATAACAGCTTCCGTAAACTGTCCTCTTATAAAATTGGTAAATGTCTGGTTGGTAATATTAGCAAAATTAAGTACTTTGTCAACTTTTCTGTCTGCAAAGAATGCATATAATATCTGTCTGATTCTATCCCCTATTTTCTCCTTCTGTGCCAAAAGATAAATTGAAAAAGCAAAGGCAAGCACAATGTTCACAATCCCCGAAAAGATTGAACCGGTAATCGTAAGAGTCTTATTGACAAGAATATCTTTATTTTCATTAATAATAGGAGTCATAATCTCTGCAATTTTATCTGCACTGAGAGATATTTCCGGAAGACTTACACCATAATGCGACAGTCTGCCCTGAACTCCTCCCCACCAGCTATTGAGATTGGCAATATAATCCGGCAGCATTGCCACAAAATTCTCTCCGGTACGAATCAATTCAGGAAGAACCATAAATACCAGGGCAAAAATAACGCCTACAAATATCAGCACAGTCAGCACAAGGCAAACAGGTCTTTTGACCTTCTCATACCATTTGCTTTTGCACTTACTCCATATTTTACACCAGATTTTCTCCAACGGACGAAGCAATACATTCATTACAAACGCCAGTCCTAATCCAATCAGAAAAGGAATAAAAATCTCAATAATCTTTTTTAACAGATTTATCAGTATCTCACTGTTGCTAAGTCCAAGATACAGAACTATTGCAAAGGTTATAAGTATCATTGGCTGAATTAATTTTTTCTTCATTTGAACTCCTTTTTGCTATATGAATAATTATGCCTATTTTACAACTCGTATGGGAAAATTTCAATAATCATTCTGTTTTCTTAAGTTTTGAGCACATTTTTCCAAGCATATACGACAAAATTGCTCCGCCTGCAATGCTGACTATGGCAATTAAAATATTATGAGCCAGCTCATTCCATGACGGGAGAATCATTAATGTGGTTGCCGCAACAATTCCGATAATACAATGTGATATTACCGAATAGTACTTTTCCAAAGCTTTATTTACCACTCCGGATAAAAGTAACGCACACGTCACTGCACCTGTTCCCACAGGCAGTATAACTGCTAAATTAAATTTGGAAATACCTTCAAGCATTGGCTGGTACAAATCAAAAAACATTAATAGTGAAGATGAACTAAGTCCGGGAACTATAAAACTCAGCCCCCATAAAATACCACAGAACAGATATGACCATACTCCTGTCTCCATGCTTATTGCACTACCTTTCCTGAGTACCATAAGAATTACAAACATTATTACAAAGCCTGCAATCATTGCAATATAAGACGAAACATTTCTGCCCTTCTTCCCTGCATCATTTACAAGCTCAGGAAATGTACCAATAATAAATCCTACAAAAATGCAAGTCATAATCATGCTGTTTTTATCAAGGAGATATCCTGCAAGTCCCGAAAGACCGATGAAGCCTGCCGCAGCTCCAATTATAAAGGGTATTACTGCTTTGACATGCTTCTTCATACCTTTAACCGGATGTGCCAGAATCTCTATTAATGGCTGATACATTCCAAAAGCAACACATAATGTTCCCCCGCTTATCCCCGGCATTATCGCTCCAAAGCCGACCAACATGCCCCAGAGAAAAGTAACAAACATTCCAAGAATAGTATTTTTCTTAAATTCATTCTTTTTCATTCTGCTCTCTCATTCTATATCCAACGCCTAATTCATTAATAATATAGCTGTTATCCCCAGGTTTCATACCTAGTTTTTTGCGAATGTTCGCCATATTAACCTGAAGCTTTTTGGTGCTTCCGGCATCAGGATAACCCCATACAGCCTTAATTATTGAAGCATATGTAAGTACCTTTCCGGCGTGCTCGGACAGAAAAGCAACAATATTATATTCTGTTCTTGTAAGGTAGGTATCCTTACCATTCAGGTAAACAATTCTTTTGTCATAATTAATTTCCATATCCATAAGACGGAAGTTCTCACGAAGTCCGGTTTTACCATTTATATAACAATAAGTATTTCTAAGTGCCGCACGAACCCTCGCCAGGAGTTCTTCTGTGCCAAAAGGCTTGGTTACATAATCATTGGCACCCAGATCCAATGCCATAACCTTGTCCCTTTCATCAGCTCTGGCAGACAGCACAATAATAGGAACTGAACTGTCCTGTCTTATATGCTTAATTACATCCATACCATCCATATCAGGAAGTCCTAAATCAAGAATTATTAAATCCGGATTGTAGGACATAAACATGGACTTACCCATTATTCCCGTTCCTGCTGATATTGTCTTATATTCATTAGCCACCAGAACAGTCTCAACAAAGCTTAGGATATTAGATTCATCTTCGATTATAAGAATTTTATATTTATTGCTCATCTTCTATTTCCTCTACTTCCAGTTTAAAACTAAATGCTGCTCCTCCATCAGGTCTGTTTAACGCCACAAGCTCTCCCCCATGTGCTCTCACAATAGCCTGACATACGGACAGTCCGATTCCCATGTTATTACGCCCTCCGTCTACCGGACGCTTCATGCTTTCAATATATCCTGAAAAAATATTATTAATCCTGTCCTTCGGAATTCCACAGCCGTTATCCGCTACCTCAAACATTGCCATATTATCTTCAAGAAAAACATTTAACTCAAGCTTAGTCATACCCGTTGCATGAATTACTGCATTCTCCATAAGATTCATAAGTACCTGCCTTATAAGAATTGCATCCATCGGGATACTGACAAAATCCTCGGGAATGTTAACATCTACAGGCTGTTCAGGATAGCTTTTCTTAAATTTCATTACTACAGCATCAATAAGCTCCTCCAATACCGTATCGGTCTTCTCAATTCGAACATTAGCACCATTCACCTTGGTCACTGATAAAAGATTTTCAACCATTCTGATAAGATTCTCGGAATCCTCTCTGATTTCCCCAAGAAGTTTAAGCTGTTGTTCTTTTTTAACCGAATCATAGTTCTCAATAATTACTGAACATGAACCGTAAATTGTAGTAAGTGGTGTTCTAAGGTCATGAGAAACTGCACGAAGAAGATTGGCACGAAGCTTTTCATTCTCCTTAATTTTCTCCTGCCTCTTAATTCTTGTGGTCAGCATACTGGTCATAATAGCTATGGCAAGCATTATCAAGCCTGATATGATATTCCCACCTTCAAGAAAGTCTACCTTGAAATACGGAAAAGTAAAAGCATAGTTATTAATAAGCACACTTGCAAGTGACGCTGCTATTCCATATACATAACCATCTGTAACAATAGAAATAAGAAACACCGCAAGTATAAAAATACTTGAAACGAGTGCAGATATTTTAAATACCTGCTGTACAACAAGACTTATGCCAAAACATACTGCCAGAATAAAAATTGAAACTAAAATATTATACAGAATTTTATTTTTCTTCATTATGGTAGTCTCCCCTTAATAAGATCCGTTAAGCAATAATATAACACTTTTTCGGTAAAGATATAGTAAAAGAATCTCGCGAGCGAGATTCTTTTACTATATCTTTTCTAAATTATTACGCCACCACATAGAATGCAGTCATCCTTATAGAATACACCCGCCTGCCCCGGCGTAGCAGCCCGCATCGGTTCATCAAAAACAGCATGAAGCATTCCGTTATCATCCTTATATAATGTACAAGGCATATCCTTTTGTGAATATCTGAGCCTGCCCGTGGCTCTTACAGGCTCGTTTATGTCTTCAACCGCCATATAATTCACATCATCAAGCAGCACCTCTTTAATCATCAACTCTTCCCTGCTGCCCAGAACGACTTCATTAGACGCGGGTCTGATTCCGATAACAAATTTAGGCTCACCAAAAGCAATTCCAAGTCCTTTTCGCTGTCCAACGGTATAATGCGTAATTCCGTTATGTTGTCCGAGAAAATTTCCTTCCATGTCAACAAAACTGCCCGGTTCGCTTATTCTTCCCGTATATTGTTCAATAAATGCCGCATAATCATGATTAGGAATAAAACATATGTCCTGACTGTCCTTTTTCATTGCAACCGGAATGTTGTTCTCAACGGCAATTTTACGGATTTCCGTTTTTTCATAATCATATAATGGAAAAAGTGTATGCATAAGCTCCCTTTGAGTGAGACTGTATAGGACATACGACTGGTCTTTCCCGTCCGAAACTGACTTGGCTACCGAATATCTTCCATTAGGAAGCTGTATTATTCTGCCATAATGACCCGTAGCAACATAATCTGCGCCAAGCTCTAATGCTCTGTGAAGAAGTGCCTCCCATTTAACATATCTGTTGCACATAATGCAGGGATTAGGAGTTCTTCCTTTTTCATATTCTCCGACAAAATATTCAATGACCCTCTGCCTGAAAACTTCTCTGAAATCTGCCACAAAATGCGGTATACCAAGATTATCCGCAACCCTGCGGGCATCTATGGCAGGATTCTCACCCACGCCGTCCCATGTCTCCATCGTTACTCCGATTACGTCATAGCCCTGCTTTTTTAACAAAAGTGCTGTTACCGAAGAATCCACACCTCCGGACATACCGACAATTACCTTTTTACTCATAACTCTTTATCCTTATACTGTATTTTAATCGTATTCTATTTGTTAATTATATACGCAAAAACATATCCTGTCTTACGAACCTTCAAAAGCCGCTCCATCGCTGCCTTTTCACTGGAAAAAGAGCCTGCCGCAACACAATACTTGCCTCCGTATCTTTGTATGCATGTGGACAGTCCTTTTCCCTTGGCTTCATCATTTACAAGACAGGCGTTATACCAAAGTCCGAACGCCCCCACAATAACTTCATAGAGCATTTTTTCTGCCTCCATACTATAACCACCCATTTAATGTCATCTCTGACGCTACGTATATAGTATATGCAGAAACTGGAAATTTATTCCTGAATTTCCTCGGAGAGACGTTCCCATTCCTCCATAAGTTCATTCAATATTGCATTTATAGCTTCCATCCGCTCATTAATCTCCTGAAGCTTTCCATAGTCGGACTGATTCTCTGGTGCGGAATACTCCTCCTGCAAATTCGCAAGCTCAGCTTCCTTTTCCTCAATCATATTCTCAATTTTACGAATCTTCTGTTTTAATCTTGATGCTTCCTTACCCGGATTATAGTATTTCGCCGAAGCCTTAGGTGTCTGTTCCTTCTTATCTGCCACAGCATTTGCTGTTTCCTCAAGCTGTGCCCTTATCTCCTGCTCTTCGCAGTATGACTCATAGCCATAGGGATAATAAGTTACATTACCACCCTCAAATATCAGCAGGGCATCCGCAACCTCTCTTATAAAATATCTGTCATGGGATACAAAAAGTACTGTTCCCGGGAAATTCTTAAGCATCGCTTCCAAAGTTTCCTTACCCACAATATCCATGTGGTTGGTCGGCTCATCAAGAATAAGGTAATTCGGTTTACGTTTAAAAATCTTACAGAGGGCAAGTCTTACCTTCTCACCACCTGACAGCATATTGATAGTTTTAAAAACCTCTTCCTGAGTAAAAAGGAATGCACCCAATGCCGAACGTACCTCGCCTTCTTTAAGGGTAGGAAATTCGTCCCAGTAATCCTGTAAAACCGTTTTATCATTCTGATAATGTGCCATCTGCTGGTCAAAATAACCCACATCAACATTAGCACCAATCTGATAGTCTCCGCCCAATGCCGGAATTTTCCCAACTATTGTCTTAACAAAGGTTGACTTACCCGTACCATTATCACCAATAATGGCAATTTTCTGTCCTCTGGTCTGAGAAACAGAAATTGTAGACAATACTTTGTCATAACCTATTTCAAGTCCGTTTGTAAAAAGTACCTGCTTATAGCTTTCCTGTGCGGGCGTAAAATTGGCATGAAAGCTTTTCAAATCATATCTTGCAGGAGCTTCAACAAGATTCATATGCTCAATCTGCTTCATCTTGGAACGTGCCATTGCAACCTTGGTCGGCTTGTTTTTAAACCTCTCAATCAAAGCCTGAAGTCTCTGAATCTCTTTCTGCTGAAGGTTATGATCCTTGTACTGCTTCTCCCAGTTAGCTTTCTTCTGTCTGACAAAATCCGTATAATTACCTGCATATCTTGTAGTTGTACCATACTCTATTTCATAAACCACATCTGCAAGCCTGTCCAGAAAATATCTGTCATGGGATACAACAACAACCGCTCTGTTGTAATCCTTAAGATACCCTTCAAGCCATCTTACGGTATCCATATCAAGGTGGTTAGTCGGCTCATCAAGAAGAAGAATGTCGGGTTTACTTAAAAGCATTCTCGCAAAAGCTATTTTTGTCTGCTGACCTCCCGAAAACTCGGAAAGAGGCTTCTGCCTGTCCTCTTTTGTAAAACCAAATTTCTTAAGAACAATATCAAATTCCTTCTGATATGTATAGCCTCCAAGATATTCATATCGCTCCTGAAGGCTGGTATAAGATTTAATCTTGTCTTCTGAAGGATTATTCTCAATCTCATGAAGAAGTGAATTCATCCTGTCATTCATGCTGATAATATCGGCAAATGCCTTCTGTACTTCCTCCTCCAATGTTATGGAAGAATCTTCAAATGCCATCTGTTTAAGATATCCTATTGTCGGATTACCTGATTTGGCAATAAAAATATCTTCATCACTATCTCTTTTGGCAAGGTCAACTTCTCCGGCAATAAGTTTTAGAAGTGTTGTTTTACCACATCCGTTTCTTCCGACAATTGCTATTTTCTCTGTATTTCTTATTTCAAAATTTACTTCCGATAAAATGACCTCTGCCCCAAATTCTACAGCGCCATTTACTATTTGGTATAACATTTTAACTCCTCTATTCCATTACTCCCAGAATACCTTCAATGTCTGTATAAGGTATTCTGTATCTTTAACTCCGCCCGTTTCATAGGCAGAATGCATTGCAAGCTGTGCAAGTCCTATATCAACCGTATGAAGTGATACGTGACTTACCGAAATATTCCCCAATGTAGAGCCGCCCTCAATATCTGAACGATTGGCATACAACTGATACGGAACACCCGCTTTCTTACATATACTTATCATCTTCGCCTGGGAATATGCATCCGTCGTATATTTCTGATTGGCATTGCATTTGATTACAATTCCACCATTTAGATATGGACGGTTGGTAGGGTCAGCCTTTTCAGTATGATTAGGATGCACTCCATGGGCATTATCCGCCGAAATCATAAAACTGTTACCGACTGCCATTAAATATTCTTCCCTGTCATAGCCTAGTGCATTATAAATACGCTCCATGGTACATGACAGAAAATCCGAGTCCGCTCCCTGTGCTGTCCTGCTGCCCACCTCTTCATTGTCAAAAACACAGCATACATTGACACCTGTTGTGTGTTCATTCTGAATAAAGGCATTTACCGAAGCATATGCACATTGTAAATCATCCAGTCTCGGACTTGAAATATATTCATCCATTGCACCCCAGATACAACCATCCATTCGGTTGTACAGAAACAGGTCTTCACCAAGAATTTCTTCCTCCGGTACTTCTGCCGCTTCTGACACAAGCTTTGCGAATATGCCTTTATCTGCTGCCTGACCCAAAAGCGGTATCATATCCTTCTGAGGATTATAAGTATAACCTTTATTAATTTCACGATTCATGTGAATTGCCAGATTAGGAATAACCGCCAAATCCCTGTCAACATTAACGAGCTTTGCTTCCAATCCGTCTCCATTATCCACTATCACCCTGCCCGCAACAGAAAGCGGTCTGTCAAGCCATGTGGACATAATCATGCCACCATATTTCTCTGTATTAAGAGACAGATAATTATTCTCAACAACCATCTCCGGATTATTTTTAATCTTAAAAACAGGGGAATCACTATGTGATGCCACTATTCTGAAACCATATTCATCCTTCTGTCCTATGGAAAAAGCAATTATTGAAGAATCGTTCCTTATTACATAATATCTGCCTCCGAATTCAAGTCTCCATGCTTCATTTTCCATAAGTCTGACAAAACCATGTTCATCAAAAAGCTTCTCTATATTAGAGATAACATGGTACACGCTTGGACTTTTTTTAATAAATTCCATCATCTGTATTGATGTATTCTTATACTGTTCCATTTTGCACACTCCAACATTTCAGTGCATTTCGCACTGCAACTTCATATTCCATATAATTATCAGATTTACGAAGCTCTTTCATCACCTTTTCATTATTATTCAGGTATTTACCCATAAACACCCAAAGCTCCTTCATCTTAAAAAGAGTATTTCTCTCATCCCCGATTGCTTCCTTATAGCCTTCATACACAAGGGCATGAAATTTCTTAAGCTCTTCTGACGTAATAGTATCTCCACCATTAATCTCATTAACCAGTCCCGGATTAGCGAGAATTCCTCTTCCAAGCATTATTCTGTCAATTGAAGGAAACAGACCTGTAATCCTGTTATAATCAGCAATTGTATTAACATCTCCATTATAGCATAAAGGATGCACACAGCCCTTCACAGCCAGTGCAAATTCCTCAAGATGCGGCGTTCCATTATAAAACTCTGTCATAAGTCTTGGATGAACTATAAGTTCCTCTATTGGAAATTTATTATATAATTCAATAAGCTGTGTAAATTCCTCTGTATGATAAGCACCTATTCTTGTCTTAACAGAAATTGAAAGTGGTGAAGCATTAAAAATCTCTTCAAGAAATTTTTCCAGTTCATCAATAACCTTAAGAAAACCTGCACCTCTGTTCTTCGCCGTAACAGTTCCTGACGGACAGCCAAGATTAAGATTAACCTTCATATAACCACGCTGCTCTAACTGCTTTACAATGGCTATAAATTCTCCCGGCTTATTGGTAAGAATCTGAGGCACAACCTCAATACCCTGATTATTCTCCGGTAACACCTCACGCTTCTCCTTAGAATTCAGCTTCTTACTTGCAAGAAAAGGCGTAAAATATCTGTCCAGATTTCCAAAACATGCTCTATGGGCATTACGGTATACATACCCTGTCAGCCCCTCCATTGGAGCAAGATAAAATTTCATTATTTATTCTCTGCCTTTGTAATTATTTCTATAATATCATTCAATTCATCTATATCCAGTCCGGTATATGCTGCAATCTCTTCCCGTGTAGGTTCGCTGCCTTTCTCAATTGCAAGATATTTTCTCGCTTCATTAATAAGATTAGCCTTTCCGACAACTGTCTGCTCACTGTCATCCTCGCCGGTGATTTCTGAAATATATGCCTTCATAGAGCCTTCAACAGAATCTTTCAAGGCTTCTTCAACATTGATTGCCTCATTACATCCACAAAGCTCTGTAAGCCTTACAAAAAGCCCCATATTACCTTCCTGAATGACATCCTCAAGGTTATACTTAGGTGATATGAATTTACGTGCTATATCAACAACTCTTCTCATCCAGCCATTAGTAATATTCTGAATTACTCCGGAATCACCACGCAATAACTTAATATACATAGAAGAAAGTTCTGCATCACTAAGCTTAGGCAGATTCTCAAGTTCATCAAGATACATTCTGAATATCTTGGAATCCGGCATTTCATACTCTTTTAGTGTATCACCTTCCTGAATCATTTCTGTCTCTTCTTCCGCCTCCGATACAGGTCTTTCCTCTTCCGGATTGGCAAGATATGATACCACCATCTGCTTATGCGATTCAGAAAGCTCCATATCCTTAAAATATTCAAGAACCTCAGCCTCTGAAAGCGGTTCCTGTGATGTTCTGATAATCTCTTTAACCTCTCTTAATGTTTCCATAAAAACATTCTGATCCAACATATAAATTCTCCTTCTAAGCCTTAATTGCCCATCTCATTTTAGTGGAATGCGCTCTGCTGTTTCTGGCGCATTCTTCCTTGGACGGTCTGATAACATTCTCCGCAATTTCGCTGTATAAACCTTCTCTGTAATGCTCTTTAAAAGTCTTTTTAACTAATTTATCCTCTCCAGAATGGAATGTAAGTATTGCAACTCTTCCACCCGGATTAAGTGCATCCGGCAATTTACTCACAAATTCATACAATACTTCAAATTCATTATTAACATCAATTCTCAATGCCTGGAAAACTCTGGCACAGGTCTTTTTAACAGTATCCTTACGCTCCTTCTCAGGTATAAATTCAAGTGACTTTTTAATAATATCATGAAGTCTTGTAGTTGTATCAATTGGCGATTTTCTCCGCTCTGCAATAATCGTCTTAGCAATTCTTTCTGCATAAGGCTCATCAGAATTCTCAACTAACATTCCAACTAACTCTTCCATCGTTATGCTCTTAAGACGTTCTGCCGCAGATATTCCGGACTCAGGATTAAGTCTTAAATCAAGAGGTCCATCCGTCTTATAAGAGAAACCTCTTTCCGGATTATCTATCTGCATTGAGGAAACACCCAAATCTGCAAGAATGAAATCGAATTTACCAACCTCTTCAACCAGCTTATCAATATCTGCAAAATTCATAAGCTTAATGGTTAGCATCTCCTCACCATAGCCTGCTTTTGCAAGTCGTTCCCTTGTCTTAGCGGATTCAATCGGGTCAACATCAGTTGCATAGATATGTCCCTGTCCGTCAAGGCATTGCAGCATCCTAAGTGTATGTCCACCATATCCAAGTGTTGCATCCATTCCTTTCTGTCCCGGCTGAATCTTAAGAAAATCCAAAATCTCCTCCACACATATTGAAATATGCATACCTGCCGGAGTATTTCCTTTACTTATAACCTTCTCAATCGTATCCTTATATTTATCAGGATTATGCTCTTTATATTTTTCACTAAAATGCTTTGGGTGTGTTCCTTTGTAGCGCACCCTGCGTACATGCTTTATTTCTTCTGCCATATTACACCTCACATACGCACATTCTACCACATAATAGAAATACCTGCAAACAGTGCTGTGACTATTTACAGGTATTAAAATAAACTTTATTTTACAAAATCAAGGCAGCTTCTGCTCTTGGTATATGGTCTTACCTTGCTGTCCGCAACCTTAACATGTTCAGGGTGTACTGAATATCCCTTAAGCGAAGCTTCATCCTCAAAGGTTGAATCTAACATCATATCTGCATTAGAGGATTCCAATGAATCAATCTGAACATGAATATCAATAAGTCCCGGAATTTTACCCTTGAGACTTTCCAGACCCTCTTTAACTCCGGCTTTAATATCTGCCTTCTGCTCAGGTGTAAATTCGTCTTTTAACTGCCATAAAATAATATGTTTAACCATTATATACTCCTATAATAAATGTGCTCTTAATTCTTCACCACTCTGTGCACTAAGATATGCAGGTGCAATATCAAATACTGTCTTACAGCCGGTCTGTCCCTCTGCAGCAAGTCTGTATGCAGCTCTTGCATATGCAACAATTACACTTGATGTGAACTCAGGATTGGAATCAAGCTTTATATTGTATTCAATAATATGGCTGTTCTCTTCGTTCCAGCCTGTCTTTCCCGAACGGATAACAAAACCACCATGTGGAATACCGCTGTGGTTCTTAATAAACTCTTCTTCATCAATGAAATGAACAATTGTGTCATAATCTGCAAAATAGTTAGGCATAGTCTTAATTGCCTCTTCAACCTTAGCTGCATCGGCACCCTCTTCAAGTACTACAAAGCATTCCCGGATATGCTTCTCTCTTGTTGAAAGTTCAGGGTTCTTACCTGCTCTTACTGCCTCAAGCGCTGCATCAACAGGAATTGTATACTGTTTGCCATTCTTAACACCCTCAACACGTCTGATTGCATCCGAATGTCCCTGACTTACACCCTTACCCCAGAAAGTATAATCATTACCTACCGGAAGAATTGCATTAGCATACATTCTGTTCAATGAAAACATTCCCGGATCCCAGCCTACTGAAATAATACCTATCTTGCCTGCAGCCTTTGCTGCGGCATCAACATTTGCAAAATGCTCAGGAATTCTTGCATGTGTATCAAAGCTGTCAATAACATTAAAATGCTGAGCATATTTTGGTGTCTGAACCGGAAGATCTGTTGCACTTCCTCCACACAGAATAAGTACATCTATTTTATTTTTCCAATTCTCAATATCATCAACATGGCATACCGCTGCATTTTCTGTAAGTATGCTTACACTTTCAGGAGCTCTTCTTGTAAAAACAGCAACCAGCTCCATGTCAGGATTCTGCTTAACTGCACATTCAACTCCTCTTCCCAAATTACCATAGCCTAAAATACCAATTTTAATACTCATAATAGTTTCCTCCCAAGATGGATATCTTAACAAAAATTACTTTATCACGTTCATACGTATTTTTCCATAGAAAATTTTAAAATATAAAATAGAAAAAAACTATTGACACTCTCAGCTTTATAAAGTAGTATTAAAATATCTTGAATATAGTTTTTAAAACTACATATAATAGTTTAGATAGTACATTATATATTTGGAGGGATTAAGTATGACAATAACAATCAGAGAACCCGGAAGTGCAATTACACATTTTGTAGCAATGCTGTTAGCAGGCATAGGTGCGCTGCCTTTATTAATAAAAACCGCCGCCACCAATAATTCAGGTTCATTGAAGGCAATGACTATTTTTATAATTAGTATGATTTTATTATATGGTGCAAGCACCCTTTATCATTCAGTAAATTTAACAGGAAAATATTTGGAATTTTTCCGAAAGATTGACCATATGATGATTTTTGTCCTGATTGCCGGTTCCTATACACCAATTTGTATGATTGTGCTCGGCGGAAGACTTGGATACGATCTTTTATTGTTAATATGGGGCATCGCCTTTTTCGGAATGCTGGTTAAAGCCGTATGGATTAAATGTCCAAAATGGTTTTCTTCAATTATATACATTGCAATGGGCTGGGTATGTGTATTCGTATTTGGAAAGCTTGTAAAAACACTTCCGCCGGCAGCCTTCGCCTGGCTCCTTGGCGGAGGAATCATATATACAATAGGCGGAGTTATATATGCATTAAAGCTTCCGATTTTTAATGCAAAACATAAGAATTTCGGATCACATGAGATTTTCCATCTCTTTGTAATGGGTGGAAGTATCTGTCATTTCATATGTATGTATATAATAGCACCGGCGGTATAAATACCGCCGGCTTTTTTAATCATCCGTTAATTTTCTTTTTACAAAAATCAGTACTGTAAAAATAACTCCCACAACAAACGGTATAAATTTTAGCTGAATAAGCAGTATGGCTGTGAGAATTATTGATAATATGGAAATTACTAACATACTTCTCCTTCTGGTTCTTTTGAATATCATCATTATAAGAACCACAGAAGTTGCAATAAGTCCAACCCACTTTCCTACCTCAGATATAAGCTGATAAGCACTATAAAAGGACTTAGGCAAAAACTTGAACTGATAATTTTGGTCCCACATAACCTGCCACAGGATAAAAATCATACCTACTATACAAATACACAGAATAATAGTATTCATATTGGAAAATGCTGTTTTTTCCTCTTTAACAGGCTTAAGTGCCCCTTCACCAAATACATTTTCAACTACAGTTATCGGTTCACCGTCATCCTTGCCTTCATAATTCTCATATCTGTCATATTTCGGATCGAGAGGAGGCTGCATATCTCTGCCCGCTCCATTAGCATAATATCTTAAAGCTCTGTTTAGGTTGATGTCCAGAACTATATCCTCAAATCTTAATTCCCTGTCCTCAAATCCCTCCGGATATGTATACATAAGATTATAGATTTCCCGATATGAATACATTCCCGGATAACAGTTTCTATATACCCCATTAGCCGGTCTTATTCCATATAACTCGGCAACTTCATCAATATACCAACTGTCATTTCCATTAATAGTCTCACCATGTACACAATGAAGAAAAATCAGCTCCGCTTTACGCTCCAATGATAAATTTCTTGTCACCGACAGCAGCTCTGCTCTGTCCACCCTCTGCATATTATTCATTCTTACTCTCCTAACTTAACTTTATCTCAATCTCAAATAATTTTAATCAACATGACTATCACTGCGACCCCTATTACAATACCTATAAACTCAAATATTACCACATTTTCCGATTACACAATAGAGATATATAATTTCTGTGTTTCTCTGTCTAAATTATTTACGCCAAACATATTTTATCCCTGTTTATTCTGTATATTTATCTGTTGATTTTTAATAAGCGGATACTCAATTAACGAATCCGTTTCCAAATCCTCCGTATTCATATCAACACCATTTATACAACGATTACCATAAGTAGTATAATAATATATTCCCTTGTCAGTATTGCAGCATGAAGTATAAATGGTAAACTCATACTCATTCCCTATTCTAACACAGCCTTTTTGCTGCTCTACAGCACCGAGTATATGAAAAAACTGGCTGATACTATCCTCATCTGATTCACATGCCACCGAATTCAGCTTCGTAAAAACTGCTTTAACAAACCGTGACTGTGACGACAAATCACCGGGAAGCCCCAATGCTCCCATACCCCTGCTGTATACCTGAAGTTCAAGTGAATCGCTTAAAAAATTTACCGGTGGTCTTGTTGACATCTGCATATAATTATTCAGATTAAACATCTGCATGTTAAAGGCAGGATTATTAGTCAACACACCCACCGGATTATCGTATATTCTAAGACCCTCTTTGACAGCTTCAACCACAATTGTAGCTTCTCTGTCAGAAATCATCCAATGAAGCGGCGTAAGCGTCAATTCCTCACTAAAAGGGATATTAACAATATTCGTTCTCTCAAGAAGCTTTACCGCTTCCCTTACATTTGAACATCCGGACAGCAGCCACGGAATAAGTTCAAATGGTGCTATATTCTCTTTTTCGTGCACCTCTTCATAATATACAGCATTATCAGGAAAATTAAGTCCTGCAATACTTAGTCCCCGTTCATTAGCAGCATCAAAATACAATGGATAATTATTAACTACAATACCCATTCCAATCATTGCATAATGCTTCTCAATACTTATTACCCTGCGAAAATTAAAAGGATATTTTCTTGGTACAATAATTATATTCTCATTATACGAATGCTCCAAATCCAGATTTCTGCCAAAATAATGCTCCGAAGCCTTAAAAGATATTGCCGTACACATAAGCTTACCTCCAAATCATATTCAAATATATGATTTGCAGTTTATGCGATTTTTAGTAATTTTCCTGTCTCACTTCAAAAAAGCTCTGTGGATGGTTGCATACAGGACATACCTCAGGTGCCTCAAGCCCTACAACCACATGACCGCAGTTACGGCATTCCCACATAACAACACCGCTCTTCTTAAATACCTCCATTGCCTCAACATTGTGAAGTAACGCTCTGTATCTCTCTTCATGCATCTTCTCAATTGCTGCTACACCTCGAAACTGTGCTGCAAGTTCGGTAAAGCCTTCCTCCTCAGCATCCTTAGCCATTCTCTCATACATATCTGTCCATTCAGCATTCTCGCCTTCTGCTGCGTGTAAAAGATTCTCAGGTGTAGTACCAAGCTCACCAAGAGCCTTAAACCATAATTTAGCATGTTCCTTCTCATTCTCTGCTGTCTTTAAAAATAATGCGGCAATCTGCTCATAGCCTGCTTTCTTGGCAACAGAAGCAAAATATGTATATTTATTTCTTGCCTGTGATTCTCCTGCAAAAGCCTCCCAAAGATTTTTCTCTGTCTTAGTCCCTGCGTATTTGTTGTTTGGATTACTCATTTTATTATCCTCCTTACTATTTCTGTGTTCAATTATAAACTATTAAATTGCACATCTCAACAATTTAGTTTTAATTCCTCATATTTTTTTATAAAAAATAAAATACAAACAAAACTTTAACATTTGTATACTATAATTAAACAACATACTGAATATTGTACATAAAATCAGAGGTATTACATGAAAAATTTGAAAGAATTATGTATAAAATTAATTACACCACCCAAATGGCTTATGCTGATATTAACACTTATAAGCACTGCCGGACTTATTGTTGTATTTATCATAGGACTTGAAAATACAATAATTGCATATATAATCTATGCCCTGTCGGCATATACACTTACCGCTGACTGTTTTTTTATGTCAAAGGTTATTCCTCGCAGTTATAATGGAATCAAAACCAGAGTTCATAATCACCCGATTGGTAACAGATATATGACAGATGTCGAATTCAAGGTTCGTATCTCTCTGTATGTTTCATTAGGAATTAATTTTATATATTCTATTTTTAAATTAATTTCCGGAATTATATTCTCCTCATTTTGGTGGGGTGCAGAAGCAATTTATTATATTCTTCTTTCACTGTTGCGTTTTCTCTTACTTAAATATATACACACAAACACGACCAAAAAAGGGATAATACACGAATACCGCCATTACAGACTTTGTGGTATAATGATGCTTGCACTTAACACATCGCTTACAGGTATTATGTTTCAGTTGGTAAGGGATAACCGTAGTTACTCATATCCCGGTATATTAATCTATGTAGCTGCAACATACACATTTTATGCAGTTACAATTTCAATAGTCGACATTGTACAATACAGAAAATACAAGAGTCCTATACTCTCCGCTTCTAAGGCAATACGTTTTGCAGCCGCACTGGTATCACTACTGTCACTTGAAACTGCAATGTTAGCACAATTCGGAAGTGATGAATTATTTCGTAAAAATATGGTTACTCTCACAAGCATAGGAGTATACGCCATTATACTTGCAGTATCAATATATATGATTATACATTCCACTTTGGAAATTAAGAAAAAAGAGCGACAGAAAATTGCTCCGGAAATTATACGTCTTACAGACGAATTATTAAAATAGCAGTGTTCCTTACTGCTATTTTTTTACACATTATTTATATTTTTCCATAAATTAAGAAAAAAAGGATTTTTATGGAAGACCTTACTCTTTGCAATCTTTTCACTTCTATTCTTATTAAAAGAAAACCCGACGCAATAGCCTGGATTAACGGCAGTAGGGATTACCCTGAATTAAATGGTCTGGCAAGCTTCTATGATTTACATTTAAATGGTATCATCGTCAGTGTAGAGGTTTATGGTCTGCCGGATAACAACAATTCACATTTCTATGGCATGCATATACATGAGTTCGGAGACTGCACTCCTCCTTTTGACAAAACAGGAAATCATTACAACCCGCACAACAAATCACATCCTAACCATGCCGGAGACCTCCCGCCTCTTCTTGGAAATAACGGATATGCGTGGAGCACATTTTATGACAAAAGATTTTCTATCAAAGAAATAATCGGGAAATCAATTATTATCCACAGTATGCGAGATGATTTCACCAGTCAGCCTGCCGGAGATTCCGGTGTTAAAATAGGATGCGGAGTTATTCAAATTGCGGTTTAACAGTGTAAGTGAATAGGAGTTTAAGGATTAGAAATGTTGATTTGGATGTAAACAGAATATTTGCAGGGCGGGACGCTTTGCAAATATTCTGCGAAACATCCTTACAACACTTCTAATTCACTAAACCGTAATTTTAATAATACCCTCTTCTCTGTGTTAAGTCCACTACATTACGGGAAGCATCCATTCCTAAATCTACATAATATTCGTTATAGTTTCTCTTATTAACAAATACAGGAACAATCATTCCCGGTGATAATAAGATAGTTACTTCATCGCCTACAGGGTCACTTACAAATCTGTAAATAGTATTACATTCAACATCATCATAAGTACAGAAAACTCTGTACAGCTTTGTTCCATTATATCCTAAATGTGGTTCTTCAACAATATCTGCAATTACCGCTCTAAGCTGTACACCTTTTTTCTTAATATAGTTTATTACGTCTTTTTCCTTAATCATGCCATGAATTATAACTATTCCTACGACTATTGGAATAAGCATGAATACAGCACCAAAAATAATTAAAAAAATTCCCATGTCGGATTCCATTATCGCCTTTATGCTCGATGGATTCCTCTCATTAACCATAACTTCAATCTCTTCACCGACATACATGCTACTGCTGTAAAGATTCAGCCATATACCATAATACTCTTGTCCTTCATATGTATAATCTACATATACATCATAATCATAATCTTCACCATTTGCAGATGGTTCTATTTTAATATCGGATATAGTCGCAGTAATTTTCTCATAACCGGTTAATGGCTTATTCGAAGAAAACAGCATCCCCACTCCTGCCGTACACACACTCAATCCTGAAAAAATGAAAACTGACAGAAACACGAGTGTTATGATACTACCCATTTTGTTTCCTGACCCAACTCTTATTCTCATTATATTTCTCTCCCATTCTAAATGATGGGTATAATTGTAGCACCATTATTGTCCTAATTCAATTATATCTCTACAATAAATTTACCATCAATTCAACATGGGAACATCTGAAATTATTGTTCTTTCCAATGTTATTTATATCAATATTAGAAACAATAATTTTCAAAAAGAAACTTAAAGATTTCATACCGGCAAGAACATTTGGAATATTGTCCGGTATGGCTTTTATTGTAATAATTTTCTACACATTTTTGGGAATAAGCGGAAAACTGCCGGACTTATGCAATCTGCCATCCGATTACCAATACTGCAAAGCACGGGATACCTGACACCCAGATAAAAATTAACCATGGATACTAACAATGTCTGTATTCGGGATATTCCAAAACAGCCAAAAGACATATTCCGATTCCTACTAAAATAAATTTAAGCCATTATCGTATTACGATAATTTACTGCATTTCTTCTATAACAGTTTTGATTTGATCGGTTGTTACCTGCCAACATTCTAATTCATACAACACACCCTCATATACAAAAGAAGCACACTTCCACGTCGGTAAATCCTCGCTTCCATTTCCAATATATAATATGACCTTCGAGCCCAATGTCTCAGACTTATATTCCTCTAAAAACTCCTTATCTGACACATCCCATCCATATTGAAAATGCTTTACCCATTCCGCATCAGCCCCCTCATTTAATACAGACATACTAATTCTTATATACCCGTTACCTTCCAGCTCAAGCCAGTTTGCAAGATACATATATACGCAACCGAGACTTTCATCTGTATTCGTTTCCCAACAATAAAACACTTCATCCGATACTGCGTCACTATGTTCAAGCAAATCAATTTTCAGCATTTCTTCTGCTTTATCCAGGGTTGTCGTAATCGATTTAGAGGTTCCATCGCCATCCGCTATCATTGCTGATGCGGGAAGTTTTTTACATGGTACATCTGTAGCGAGTTCAATCTCGCTCCCATCTTTAAATTTCAATGAAATGTTCCATTTGCGTACCTTGTATTCCGCAAATATGTATACGGAAGGTCCCACAACTATCCCTATTACACAACAGGCTGCCGCAATTATTGCTGCTGTCTTTAAGCGCTTAAACGTACTTGTATGTGTTGTCTCCGATTCTGTTTTCATACGCTCAATTGTATTTCTTTTAAGCTCATCCGATGGTCTTTCTGCCTGTGATTTAAAGGTCTTTTTTAAAAGTTCATCCATTTCATGTTTCATAACCCATTTCCTCCAATTCTTTTCTTAGCCTCGCTCGTGCGCCTGATAATCTGCTTAAAACTGTTCCTTTCGGAATATGTAGTATTTCACTTATCTCATTAACAGACAATAATTCCGAATAAAACAGAATAACTGCTAATCTCTGTTTTTCCGGCAGTCTTGAAACCGCCTCCCTAACCTTGCCTGCTAATTCTTTTTCTATATAATCCTCAAGTAAATCCGTCCCGTCACCACACACATCTTCCATATAATCTGTATACTCCGCCTCAGGCAGAATGCTTTTTCTGCGGTTTCTTTTGCGAACTTGATTTTTCCAAAGATTAATTGATATTCCAATCAGAAAACTTTTACAATTGCCACTGCGGTCCAGTTTGTGGCTTAGCTGAACTGCTTTTAAAAAGGTCTCCTGATAAAGCTCATCTGCTAAATCCTTATCAGAGGTTAAATAGTGGCAAAACCGATATAAATCATCACCATATTCATATACCAATTTTTCAATTTCTTTAACCAACATAGCTTTTTCTTGTTCCTTTCACTATAATGTTGTCGCGAAAAGGATATTGATTCATTTTTTTATTATATCATATCACTGCAATAACTCTTGCATAGTAAAATTATGGTAGGGTACAATAATTCTATTATTACGTGCAGATGCCATATCAATAGATGCGATTGCTGATAAAGTAGGTCTTAACCGCTGCAGCGTCATGCTTTGGCTAAAAAAGTTTAAAGAAGGCGGCATTGAAAACGCACTCTTTGATGCTCCTGACCGTGGCAGAAATACAGAGATTACGAATACAAACGTTTGGGTACTCTTTCATCGGAAGAAATCATTGTTGATACACTGTCTGTTAAAAAGTCGAGTTAATTAAAGAATGAAATACTAGTTGTTCTGCGATGTGTACTGCGGTAATCGTAAACAACTCCGTCATAATCCTGAAAAATGTCTTTAGGCACATTGCTGTTAGTTCTTGAACCATTCATATATATGGCACGAATACGGTCATCTGCATCAATAATTGTACATAACATATCTGTATACATATAAGACAATCTTATCGATTCACTACTGCTCTCCTATCGTTCAATCGTTGACTTGGAACAATTAATCAGTTCCGCAAAATCCCGCTGTGTAATACCAGGAAGCTATCATATTCTCTTTATCTCGTCTGATTTTATATTTTATTATATTATTATTTCCGGGATTCCCGGTGAAAATGCTCTCCGGCAAACTGTATTTTAGTCGGATTAAAATTTGTGT
The DNA here is from genome assembly GCA_045129695.1 of Lachnospiraceae bacterium. Lineage (GTDB taxonomy): Bacteria > Bacillota > Clostridia > Lachnospirales > Lachnospiraceae > Eshraghiella. Next base: position 37,219 of record JBGVJZ010000017.1, read on the forward strand.
CCTCTGAATAAATGTAATAACAGCAATCCTTATCGGACAATACAATGCATGCCCCTCTGCCTCTGTAATTATATTCAGTCTGTACAGATTCGCGGGAATAATGGTCAAAAAACAATTCTCTGCCATCAAGCCTCAGATAGAAACCTTTTTCATTATGTATAAGAGTTCCATTTCCCAATGGAACAAAACCCTTTGAATTAGGCAATGCTTCAACTCTGACATTGAATTTTTCCGTGTATCTATCAGCATTAATTTCTTCTATTACGTTGGTTCGCTGCCACTCATACCAGTCAGGAATATGAATTATGTCAGATTTTTCATTTGAATAATCTGACTGAAATTCCAGATATCCAAGCGGTGCAAGCTGCCATTCAGCATGGCATTTTGTGCAACAAAGCTTTGCTGCCTCACTCTTCATACTAAATTCCGTTTTACATTTTCTGCATTGATATAAGGCTTTGTGAAGCCCTTCTGCACGCTTTGGCTCTGTAATTGAAATATTATTATCCTGCTGCCATTTATACTCATCATACTGCAATCGGGCTTCAATTGTCTTCTGAATCTCCTGTGCAGAAAGCTTCGCCACTTCCTCTGCAGTATATACACATTCCAATGTTGATTCAATCGGAAGCTTACGGGTATGTTCCTCATCCCAAAATGGATTCGCAAGATAACTTCCATTAGAGCTTAAGATAACAAGAGGTACTTTAAACATTTTAACCAGCTTCCCCATGTTCGGTGGAATATATGCTGTAGTTCCCACATTAGAATGTCTTGATTCAGGATATATCACAACAGCACGACCTCTATCCAAAGAATATTTTATATTTTTGACAACCATACTGTCAGAAACATATCGTCTCTTTCCAATGCAGCCAATCGCACGATACAGCCATTCTCCGAATGCCGCAAAGCCCTCCATATCCGAAACATAATTTGCCCTATGCGGAAATAATGCTAACGGTGTTATATAATAATCCGAAAAACCCTGATGCGTAGATATTACAAGATATGGTGGTTTAATTTCTGACATATTCTTTTTATTAATTTTAAGTTTAAACTGCCTTGTCATAATCCATGAACCACCCCAGATAAGTGGCATCAGATACCACTTCTGTTTCATCGGCGGCTTCTTCATATCGAAGGGTGTCATATCTCTCAGCTTATTGTTTAACATCTTATCTTATGCTCCTGTTTGTCAGCCTGCTGCAATTTTCCTCTTTACGTTCTATATCAGAGCCATAAATTGCCTCCTGGTTCTACTCTCCTGTAAAGGATACCCCATATTGATTACCTATAACACATATATATGTCTTACCCACCGCAAGTTCCAGAGATTCTCCATTTGCATTGGTCAAAACCAGAGGATTACCATATTCGCCCTGCTTATTATAATCACCTTTGCTCCAATTAATCTGCGTATACTTTCCACCGCTGATATAATATCCAACACCACCTGATAAGTCATACTTCTGTCGCTTCCTACCCCATGCATCCACATCATTCCAATTTGGAACAGGTAAAACCAAAATATTGGTTACCGCTATCTGAGTTCCTGATGCCGAATCCATGTATGGCTCATTATCCCAGAAATACACATCATATTGACTTGTGGCTTCATTATAGTTAAAAACAGTACTCTTATATCCTGACATAGTAACCTTAACTGAAGTTGCGGCTTCCGTCATTACATTGTCATCTAATTCTTCCGTAAAATTAAATGTAGTATAGTTCTGTTTAGTATGCTGCATAGGAAAATCATGAGTTGTAATCCAATTCTGCAATCTATCAGAAGACGTATAAAGAGTATGCTCGAGACTAAGATATTGCAATCTCTCAGGGTCCCTCCAAAATGCAGAACTTGAATTCCATTGAAAATCAACAGTTCTGTATCCACCTTTTCTAATCTCATTCAGCACCCATGAATCACCGCCGGCATGAACTAATATTCCATCAAAAGCACGTGCCCATGACAGAAAATATTCTCTAGTTGAACGAACCGTTCCAATATTACCAACTCCGGTAACATCCTGATATATACCAAGAATTCTTGTTATTCCGCCTTCTTCTGCCATCTCAATTAATATATCCGCTTGAGAATTTCCACTTTGCGGAAGAGCTTCTTTGATTGTATTAATCATTATCGTCAGCGGCCGTGTATTGGAATAATCCACCGCTGAACCTTCACCTGTCAATGGATTGATATATGGAAGTTCTACGATTTCAGGTGCCGGTTCTGTAGGTACCTCCTTAGTTGGCGGCTCTGTCTTAGGTTCCGTCTGTGATTCAGTCTCTGTTACCGTCGTTGTTTCCGGTTCTTCTTCTGTATCTCTGTCCTTATTAAGGTTATAAAAAACTAATATAGACGCTGCTGCTAATAAGATTACTGCTGCAATAATAATCTGAAGTTTATATTTTTGTATGAATTCTTTTATTCTGTCCATGTAAAATCCCTTATGCTTTAATAATTAATATGGTTTATGCAGATATATATAATAACCATTTATTGTCTGATTATAAAACTTTAGATAAGAAATCCTTTAACCTCTGATTATTCGGATTTGCAAATATTTCCTCCGGAGTTCCGCTTTCTGCGATTCTTCCCTGATCAATAAATATTACTCTGCTTGCTACTTCTCTTGCAAATCCCATCTCATGTGTTACACAAATCATTGTAATACCGCTTCCTGCAAGCCCCTTCATAACATCAAGAACTTCCCCTACCATTTCAGGGTCAAGTGCAGAAGTCGGTTCATCAAAAAGTATTGCCTCAGGTTCCATCGCCAATGCACGGCATATCGCCACTCGCTGTTTCTGTCCTCCTGAAAGCTGATTTGGGTATACATCGGCTTTGTCAGTAAGTCCTACTCTTGCAAGCAATTCTTTTGCCCTTGTTTCCGCTTCCTGTCTACTTTTATTTTTAAGTTTCATTGGTCCTATTGTAAGGTTTTTGAGTATTGTCATATGTGGAAACAGATTAAAATTCTGAAATACCATCATCATTTTCTGTCTCTGTTTATTAATATCTACATTTCTATCATTAATATTTATACCATCTATAAAAATCTCTCCGCCTGTCGGCTCCTCCAGACGATTTATACATCTTAAAAATGTAGATTTTCCACATCCTGATGGTCCGATTATCGCTATAACCTCGCCTCTTTTTATATCAATATCTATACCATCTAACACATTTAAATCGTTAAAGGACTTTTTCAGACCACGAATACTTATCATAACATCATTATTTTCATTCACAATATTATTTTCCATCAGTTTTTAACCTCCTCTCGAGTTTTCCTACCAATGCTGTAAGTATCATTACAATAACAAGATATACGAGTGCCACTGCAATAAGTGGTGGAAATGCATCATATGTACGGCTTCTTATGTAATCTGCACCTCTTGTCATATCCATAATACCAATGTATCCGGAAATAGAGGTTTCTTTAATCAGAACAATAAGTTCATTACCCATTGCCGGCAATATATTTTTCAATGCCTGTGGAAGAATAAAATGTCTCATTGTCTGTACATAATTGAATCCTAAACTTCTTCCTGCCTCGAACTGTCCGTTATCTATTGACATAATACCGGAACGTACGATTTCGGTCATATAAGCAGCTGAGTTAAATCCAAATGCAAGTACTGCAACCAACACCTTGCTAATATTGCTGGTAGCAAAGATTACATAATATATAATAAGCAACTGTATCATTACCGGAGTTCCTCTGATAATAGTTACATATATTTTAACCAGTGCATTTAAGAATTTCAGCTTTCCTGTTTTCTCTCCGGTCGCTCTTATAACTGCAAATACAAATCCTAATACAACACCGATAATAACCGCAAAAAAGCTTATTTGAAGAGTTGTAAGGAGACCTTCTACGATATATTTCCAACGCCCATCTTCAATAAAATTATTTTTAAATCTTTCCACTGAAAAAAATGATAAATTATCACTTTCCCCATTTCTAACCACAATAACCTGTGTCGATGTTGTATAACTGTCACTAAAGTTAATACTTTTAAGTCTGTCCTCCGTAACAGTCATACCCGCCATACCCATATCAGCCTTTCCTGTACTAACCGCTGTTATGATAGAATCAAACTCCATATCCTCTATTTCCAATTCCATACCGAGAATATCCGATATTGCAAGTGCCAAATCAGCATCAATACCAACAATTTCACCATTTTCAATATATTCATATGGCTCAAATGCTGCATTTGTTGCCATTACAAGCGTACCATTTGACTTATCAGTTCCCTTGGGTGTTTCGTATTTATAACTCCCCTGTTCATCACCAATATAGTTATTGATAATTTTCTCCATTGTTCCATTTTCTTCTAATTCATCAAGGGCAGCATTTATTTTATCTAAAAGTTCTGTATTTTCCTTAGCAATTGCTATGGCATAATCTTCATTTGTAAATTCCTCATCTAATATGGATAAGTCACTATTTAATTCTACAAATGCTTCCGCCGGAAGTTTGTCTATAACAACACAATCTACTTTGCCCTGTTTCAAAGACTGTATAGCATCTGCTCCTTTATTAAATTGCTGTATCTCTGCATCAGTATATTCATCTGATACATATATATCACCTGTAGTTCCGAGTTGAACACCTATTATCGCTGTTGCAAGATCATCGACTGTCTCAACCGGCGATTTACCTACAGATTTACCTGAGTTACACGCTGACAACGTAAGAACTGCACCGCTTATGGTTACTAATAATACCATAAACGCTGTTATTCTTTTCATGCTTGAATTCTTAAAATTCATAAAATCTTCCTTCCTATCGTTAAATACACTCCTCATTCTACTATATAAACAGTAAAATTTAAATCAATTTCTTGTTGTAACCTTTTTAACATAATAATATATCAACTAATATTTTAAAATCAGTACATTTGATGTAAGACCGGCTGCCGTTCCCAACAGCATTACAACATTACCGCTTACAATTTGCCCTTCATGAATTGCATTAGACAAAGTAAATGGTATGGATGCTGAAATCATATTTCCATACTCCTTCACACGATTGACATACTTATCCTGTGCTATACCCAGTCTTGGCATAATCATATCAAGCGCTTTACTAGCCTGATGCGGCACAACAATATCTATATCATCAAGAGTAATTTCTGCCTCTTCCAGACATTCATTAAGAAATCCCGGAAGTTTTCTGGCAGACAGGCGCAGAACTTTTGGTCCCTTCATGTCAAAATAATAGTCTTCTCTGTTTTCCTCATTAAACTTAAAAGCGGACATCAAAGCACACCCCCCTCTGATTTCTGTGTCATGAGCGCCCTCCGACCATGTTTTCTGTGCTGCGTAAATAATGCCTGAGTCCGAATCATCACAACCAACAATAAATGCAGAAGCCACATCTGAAAACAACTCATAGCTCTCACGCTGGTTAGGATTTAAAGCAGCTGAGGCAGTATCACCGGACACTATCAGAATATTTCGATATTTGTCTGTGTCAGTCATATACGCAGCAATATCTAATGCGGTAATAAAACTTGTACAGGTTGTATTAATATCCATAGCCGGAATATCCATCCCTTTTGCCACACGTTCGTGAATTAGTGCTGCATTACATGGAATTGCCTGAAGAGGAGTTGCCATCCCACCGATTATACAATCAATATCCGTTATTTCCAGTCCTGCATCCTTTAGAGCCTTTTCTATTGCTACTTCACATAAATCAAGAAGATTTTGTCCTTCTCCCAGACGATATCTTGTCTGGTCTCCAAATGTAATTATTCTCTCCGGTAATGCATTAGCGCATCCCAATATCTTAAGTTTTCTCATTCTCTTACCTCCCGGTAGTGCAACGTTCTACGCGTTTCAGCTTACGTGTTTTATCATAATAATAGTTCTCAAAATGAATTTCCGGCAATATAAAGTCCTTATCTGTTGCAAGCCTCCGGAATTCATCACTCACTCTGTCCTTCAGAAGTTGGTCAATATCTGCATAAACAGTGATATTTCCATCAATACCCTGCAAAACTCTATAATCCGTTATATTGCCTGCAAACAAAATACAACGTCTGATAAAATCAGGGAACACCGACACAATATCTCCATTATCTGCTTTAAACTGAAAAACATCATCCTCCCTTCCTTCGATTTTTTCCAATGCGGTAAAAACCGAACCACAGGCACATTGTTCCTTTTTCTCTACCAAAACATCATTTAACCTATATCTGATAATCGGTTGTGATGTTCTTTCCAAATCGGTAATAATCGGCACAAATCTACTATCGTCAAGATATTCCTTTTCTATATATACAATGTCTTCATTCAGATGCAGTGTTCCGCATTTACATGTGGTTGCAAGACAACCTTCAGTACATTGATATGCCTGATGAATTACATCCAATCCAAATACTCCCTTTAGATAGCTCTCATCCTCTTTTTCAAGCACCTCTGCAATGGAGATTATTTTTTCCGGTGAAATACGTAGCCTGTTATTCTTCATTGCCTCTGCAATCATCAGAAGCATGGATGGCTGTGCCACAATAATATCCGCCTGAAATTCCTGAAGTTTTTCAAGATTTCTATCCATATTCCCATAGATATCAAAAAATTCAAACTGAATATTCTTTGACCCAACGGATTCATAAAGATTGCTGTTAGCCCTCATAAAAAATGCTATTTTACATTTTGACAGAATACCCTTTGGTAAAAATCTCGCCAGTACATACCCTGCCCATCTGTCCTTTTCCGAGTTCTCCACAAGAAAGATTCCCCGACTGTAGGATGTCCCTGAACTGAGTCCCACTGTTATGTTATGAAGTTTCTCTCCAAACTCACGACTACGCTCCGAACCAATTGCAAATTCAAGAGCCTCCTCCCTGTCTATTCCCACTGTATTAATACGATTAAAATTATCCATCATAATTTTCTTATCTATTATTGGAAATTGCTCCAATGTAACGCCCTGATATTCTCTGTAAAAATCTGAGTGCTTCGTTACATAGGTGAGTTTTGTGTTTATTCGATTGTCTTGGAACTTCTTAAGTTTCTCTTTGGTTCTAAATTTCCGATATTTAAACTGTAGGTAGTTTCGCAAAACGCTCAGTTTACTACTCATATCGTATCTCCTCCATTTTATCATGTGAATAGATTATATCTATATCCGGATGGTCTGTCATAAAACGCTCAATCTTCTTCGCAGTTTCAACATATTCCTTATAATTATTCTGTATACGTCTTGGGATAAAACGCATAGATTGAACCTTGGAAAGTAAATCAGCTCCCCAACATGCATCTGCCACGAATAATTTCTTATATTCCGGAAGATAAATACCAAGCTGGCCTTCTGCATGTCCGTTAAGTTCAACACCTACTACAGAACCGTCACCCAATACATCATAAAGTTTTTCAAAATATTCGCTTAAAACAGAATCACCTTCAAATGTTCCTACTGCTTCATACCGGACTTTTCCATCAGGTATCATATTACGAAATACGAGTTTAAAAGGATTTCCACCTTTTAAGGTGTCAATTACCTTTTGAGTTGAAATTAATTTATAGTTTTTAAAAAATCTTAGTCCGCCTATATGATCGGGATGTGCATGTGAAAGAATAATATTATGTATGCTTTCCGGGTCAATGGAATTTTCCAAAAGTTTAGACGTAATTGTATCCGAATCTTCTACATATGTCTTATTAATCGCATTGTACAAAAATGACACAAAATGATTTTTGTAAATCAAATCCGAATATCCTGTGTCATAGAGAATATTTCCTAATTCCTTATGCTGAATTAAAACCACCAGCGCAGGAAACAGTCTTTTTTCCTTCTTGTGATGTTTGAAAACATGTCCCAAATTATTTTCACAAAAGCCACATTTATATAATTTAATTCTTGTTATGTTCTTTCCACCATTCACCATACTGTGTGATTCCTTCCGAGAGTGTCATAATAGGTGCATATCCCAATTTACTTCTTGCCTTGGATATATCAAGGGTCTGAGAAAAAGCAAGGGTACACACTGTATACCTGGTTAATGCAGGCTCCCCTTTCTTACGAAATGCTCTGTATATAGTTTCCAGAAAAGACGCAATTCCGTACACCAAGCCAAAGGGCATTTTCAAATACTTAGCAGTTTTATTAATTGAACGCAAAAACATTTCAAGAATGTTTTTGAACTGCATAGGCTCTCCGTTACTGATATTAAAAACTTCTCCGTTTACATCTTCTGCCCTGATACACAATGACAGTGCGTATGCCACATTTTCTACACAGGTAATATCTACATAGTTCTCGCCTTTATTAAAAAGAGGGATTCCTATCTTGTCATTTGCCTTCAAAATACGCGGAATCAGACTTGTGTCTCCAATTCCAATAAGTCCTCTTGGACGAATAACCACTGTATAAAGTCCTTTTTCGTTGAAATCTTGTATTATCGTCTCGGACATTATTTTAGATTTGATATAGTAATTAAGTTCATTACCACTGTCAAACTCTGTTTCCTTAATATCAAATCTATGCTGCTTGCCGGAATAGATGCTTGGCGAAGACACATAAATCAATCTCCTGATATTGTGCTTTATGCAAAGTTCGCAAACATTTTGTGTTCCTGCCACATTTATGTTATAGAAATCCTCCCATTTGCCCCACACAGTTGAAAGTGCACCGGCGTGAATAACATAGTCAATATTTTTAAAATAATTATTACATTCTGCCTTATTGGTAAAATCACCTTTATAAAATTTAGCCCCGATAGCTTCCAGTTCTTCTCCTGCTTCTTCATTTCTTCCAAGTGCAAACACCTCATATCCGTCAGCTAGAAGCTGCTTAACAAAATATTTGCCGAGAAATCCTGTCGCACCCGTTACAAGAATTTTGTCCATATTCTACACTCCACCATTTATGTATTTTTCAATTCTGTCCATAAGTTCATCCAAGCTAACGTTGGAGAATTTCTCCTGCAATTCTGTATTCACCTGGAATTTATTGAGTAAATCTCTTGCCACAGTCCCAAGTCTATGCGGTTTACTGACTACCTTTCCCAATCCGAGCCCATCCAGAATCTTTGCATTAATTGCCTGCTCACCTTGCTGAGGATGCACAAGGCATGGTACCCCATTGGCAACCGCCTCACATATGCTGTTCATTCCTCCTGCAGTTATGAACAATCTGGCATTTTTCATAATCTGCTGTTGGTTCACATAGGGTTTAAGAATAATATTAGGCTGTTGTATCTCCCTCGCAAGCTCGTCACAATGCTTTCCACATGCTATAACGACTGTATACTCTGTATCGGCAAACGCTTCCATAACTGCTCTGTAAAAACTTAAACTGTCATTAAAAATTGTTCCCAAGGACACATAAATCAAATTCTCATACCGATAATCTACATCTGTCTCATATGTATCATTCCTAAGAATTGCCGATGCTCCAAGGAAAAAAGCATTTGCCTTCATCCTATTTCCTTCGGGGTGCATTTCTCTCGGATACGTGAAAATATTGAACTTCTCCTCGTTCATCAAAATCTGTAAAAAACGCTGTTTCTCAAGTGCATATCTGTGTGTCAGTTCTTTCTCCATCTTAATAATCTCGGGCAAAACTGCCAGTTCACGTAAACTTGAGACTGCAAAACGACTTGTATACAACCTCAAAGTCTTCCTTGTATTTGGATAAACCGTAACAATCGGGTTAACTGAAACCGCCATTATTCCCGCAATCTCTGCAACTGCCCTGCCCCAGAATGCAATGGTATCATGCAGGATTAATACCGCCTTCAAATTACGAGCGTCACTAAGCAACATATCTAACTGTTCATTGGCAAACCTGAGCACAAGCTCTGCCAGCTTAAAAATATGACTTCCAATCTGTGGATTCCACTCAATTTCTCCGAAATCATATACTCGGACTTCAGCTCCGCAAGCTTCTATCTGCTGCCTAAACTCCTCTGTAGCATAATACACAACCCGATATCCGTTTTTCACAAGCCTGTTCACAATTGGCAATGTAGGATTGATATGCCCATATGCAGGAGTTCCGTAGAAAATTATGTTTTTCAACGTTTTCACCACTTCTTTATCTAAGCTCCATGATATATTTCTTATTGCTTTCAATTAATAATATTGTACCACACATTTCATCAAAAAAACATAAAAAGGCTCGGCTAAGAGTAAACTCTTGCCGAACCTCGTATTACAAGCGTTGCATACCTGTTTTATACCCAAGGACTGTTCAGCGCTATCCAATGCTACTCTGCAGTATTAGTCTTGCCCTACAAGTTCTGTATCATCATCTATAATAACATCTTTGAAAGCTCTTCCTTGTATTACTGTACTCTCTAATACGTCTTGCATATCGGCATATTCGCCCAGTAATTCATAATCCCTTTTTTCTGATGACATAATCTCCTTTTTACGATACAAGCCAAACATCACTTCTCTTCCATCAGGAAGAACCCCTTCGTTTTCATACATTGAACCGGTGTGAAATCTATACTCTACTCCCTCGTATATAAAATCCAATCCTAACCAATGTCCTTCAGAAGGATTCCATTCACCAG
>JBGVJZ010000018.1:0-54892 GCA_045129695.1 Lachnospiraceae bacterium
GAAAAACTATTATATAAAAATGTTCAAGATGTTGGTGGTATGCCAACATCTTTTTTTGCAGATTAAGCAGGAAAAGTGATAGATTAAGCAAGAAACGACAAAATTTAAATGAATTTTGATACAATTCAAGTAAGCAAAATAACATATACTACCGGAACATTTGTACCATACCATATTTTTACTATGCAAGAGTTATTGCGGTGATATGATAAAATTAAAAATAAAATGAATCAAAAATTTAGCAGATGGTGATGAGTTGAAGAGTGTTATAGAGGAGATGAGATAAATTATGGGCAAATTAAAAAGATATATTTTAATAATTTTAATGTTATGTCAGGTGATTTCTCTTTGTGCGTGCTCAGATAAAGACAAGGAACACGTAGAATGGAAGTTCAGTAAAAAAATGGCTCGTGTAGTGCAGGAGGATGGCTGGGTATATACATTTGACTATCTGTATTCCAAGGATGGATTAGATAGCGATACCTTAATTCCGTTTCAGTTTTATGGTATTAATCTCAGATGCAGATATAATGATGCATATACCGAAACAATTAATACTACTGAAAATGGTAAGAATGTTACCAAAACAGTTCCGGCGGTAATACAGATGCTTGGAGGTGCAAATTCACAAGGGATTAAGAATGACATGAAAAAGGTAGCAGAGATTCTTGACTATCAGAACCAGGATGTAACGCCTGAAGAATTACTTGCAATTAATCCTGAAGATGTTACATTTGAGGAGTTGGACAAAGATCTGTTCTACGGTCTGATACATGAAGCATTGAATTCAGAACCTCATCCGGAAGGAGATAATATACTTCCGGCATATGCATTAATGACCGAACCTGAATATCTTAACGATTATATCCAATTGTCAGACATGGTTGATGATGGTACGGCAAGTACAGAACAGAAACAGGCATTTGACCTGATAAAAAGTATATCAGCCGGAATAGTTGAGAATAACAATTTAATGTATGAGCACAGTAATAATAAAGATACTAATATTGCAGATATTGATTTCTCAAGGTTATATAATTTCCTGAATGATATTCAAAATGATAATTACAATAAATATCTCATACACGCACAGTAAGTTTTTAAAATTTCAGCACCTTTAAGTTTTAAGTAATAAAAGGTGCTGAGATTTATGTTTTAAGAAAGGTTTGAAATTTATGATATTATGTGAAAATGTATATAAAATTTTTGATACACAGGTTGTAATAAAATCGTTTTCATATCAGTTTGAGGATAATGATTTCCTATTAATGATAATGAGATTCTGGTAACCCACGAATTATTTGAGGATACTAATGTAACTTCTGAATTAAGGACATATTATTCTAATGATAGTATAAATGTATTTGAAAATGAAATAAGAAAAGCACAGAATTCACTAGATAATATTACCTGGATTTTATTAATAGTATTTTTGGTGTGCTTTGTTATATCTTGTCTGTTTATGAGTTCTCAGATACATATAGAGTTGTTTTATAGACGAAAGGAACTTGGTTTTCTTCAGATTTTCGGACTTAATAAGTGTAAAATTAAAAAAATAGTTCTGATAGAATATATGATGAAAATCATTGCAGCATTAGCCATGGCTGTTGTCTTATATTTAATTGGCATTGTAATTTATTTTATGATGGTTCATCACTGGGTTTTCTTTAATCAGATACATATTTTAGTTATTATTGCAGGTATTTTAGTAGTTTATTTTTTTACTGTACTATTTACATTGAAAAAGTTTTTGAAGAGAGCTGTAATACGGTTACTGGAGTGAAGTTTACAGAATTAAGATATGAGAAAAGTGGTATTCGGACTTTCGCCCTGATACCACTTTTGTTTCATTTATTTATCCTCATTTAATTTTTTCTGTGCTGTTGAAAGCATTAATTTAATTCTGTTTAGCTGGTTAACCTCACTTGCGCCTGCGTCATAGTCAACTGCAATGATGTTGGACTGTGGGAAAGCAAGTCTTAATTCCTTGATTACACCCTTACCGACAATGTGGTTAGGAAGACATCCAAATGGCTGACAGCATACGATATTTGGAATGCCCATATGTATAAGCTCTACCATTTCCGAGGTTAAGAGCCAGCCTTCACCGGTCTGGTTACCATCTGATACATAAGGAAGCGCAAGCTTCATCATATCTCCGATAGAAGATGGGGCTATGAAACGTTTGCTCTTTCTTAAATATTTCTTAGATGATTTTCTGAATAATTCAAATACCCAGATAACTATATCACTGATAAGCTTTGACTTCTTCGAAGCACCAAGATGCTCGGTTTTAAAGTGGCTGTTCTGTGCACAATACAGGAAGAAGCCGATAAGATCAGGTACCACAACTTCAGCACCTTCTTTCTCCAGTAATTCTACAATCTGATTGTTGGCAACAGGATGGAACTTAACCAGAATCTCACCAACTACACCAACTCTAGGCTTCTTAATGTCAAGAAGCGGAAGATTATCAAATGCATCAATCATTGCTTTGATATCGTTGTTAAACTGACGCATTGAAAGATGCTTCTGGGCGAGTGATTTCATACAACGTTCCTTCATCTGTGCTGCCAGTTCATTAGCAGAGCCGGGTACAGCTTCGTAAGGTCTGGTTCTGTATAATACATTCATATATACATCGCCGTACTGAAGTGCCATAAGAGCACGTTTAAGTACCTTAGGAGTATATTTAAATCCCGAATGCTTCTCAATACCTCCAACACTTAATGATACAACCGGAATATGGTCAAGTCCGGCCTTCTTAAGTGCTCTTCGTATAAAACCGATGTAGTTGCTGGCTCTACAGCCACCACCGGTCTGAGTAATAATAACCGCTGTTTTGTTAAGGTCATATTTACCGGAGAGAAGTGCCTCCATAATCTGTCCCGTTATAATTATTGATGGGAAGCAGGCATCGTTATTAACATATTTAAGACCGATGTCAATTGAGGATTTCTCCATGTTCTGCAGCATTACTACATTGTATCCGCATGCATTAAGTGCAGGCTGTAAAAAGTCAAAATGCAATGGAGAGAGCTGTGGGCACAGAATAGTATAATTCTGCTGACGCATTTCCTCAGTAAATTCAACACGTTCATAAGCACTGGAGTGTACCTTACGAACATATTTATTATTATCTCTTACTTTAAGTGCTGCAATAAGAGAACGGATTCGAATTCTTGCAGCTCCAAGGTTATTAACCTCATCAATTTTCAGAACGGTATAAATCTTACCGCCGGAAGAGAGAATGTCATTAACATAATCAGTAGTTACGGCATCAAGTCCGCAGCCAAAGGAGTTGAGCTGAATCATGTCAATATCATCCCTGGTCTTAACAAAAGTAGCAGCAGAGTACATTCTTGTATGATATGTCCACTGGTCCATAACAATAACCGGACGTTCGATCTGTGCAAGATGTGCAATACTGTCCTCTGAAAGAACTGCAATTCCGTATGAATTAATTAAGTCAGGTATACCATGATTAATTTCAGGGTCAATATGGTATGGGCGTCCTGCGAGAACAATGCCGCGTTTACCTGTTTCTTCAAGATATTTGAGTGTTTCTTCACCCTTAGCCTGAATATCTCTCTGACACTGCATCATCTCTTCCCAGCCGGCTTTACAGGCGTCGGTTATCTCAGATGCAGATATATTAAAGTCTTTAGTAAATATTTTAATAAGCTCATTTCTTGCAACTTCTTCACTGGCAAAGGATACAAAAGGATTCATAAAATTTACATTATGTTCCTTTAATTCCTCAACATTGTTCTTAATATTTTCTCCATAAGAGGTTACGATAGGGCAGTTGAAGTGGTTGTTACAGCCTTCGCTTTCGCAACGTTCATAAGGAATACATGGGTAGAAGATGAATTTAATATCATGTCTTATTAACCATGAAATATGTCCATGTACAAGTTTGGCAGGGTAGCATTCTGACTCACTTGGAATGGATTCAATACCTAATTCATATAGCTTACGGCTGGATGGAGGTGAAAGGATTACTCTGTATCCCAGCTTGGTAAAAAATGTATGCCAAAACGGATAATTTTCGTACATATTAAGACATCTTGCAAGACCAACGACTCCTCGTGGTGCTTTATCCTCATCAAGGGATTCATAACCGAAAATTCGCTTGTTCTTATATTCATATAAATTTGGAACCTTATCCTTATTCTTCTCTTTACCGATTCCACGTTCACATCTGTTGCCGGAGATAAACTGTCTTCCACCGGTAAATTTGTTGATTGTAAGCAGGCAGTGATTAGTACAGCCCTGACATCTTGTCATCGTGGTGGTGTATTCCAGGGAATTAATCTGTTCAATTGAAAGCATTGTGCTGTCTTGTCCTTCATATCGTTCCCTGGCGATTAATGCAGCACCAAAAGCTCCCATTATTCCCGCAATATCTGGACGAACAGCCTGAACTCCTGCAATTTTCTCAAAACTGCGTAGAACGGCATTGTTATAGAAAGTTCCTCCCTGAACAACGATGTTCTCACCTAAATCCTTTGCATCTGAAAGCTTAATAACTTTATATAAAGCATTCTTAATTACAGAATATGCAAGACCTGCTGAAATATCATCAACTCCGGCACCTTCCTTCTGTGCCTGTTTAACCTTGGAGTTCATAAAAACTGTGCATCTGGTTCCTAAATCAATAGGGTGTTTTGCAAAAAGAGCAGCCTTTGCAAAATCCTGAACGGAATAGTTAAGTGATTTTGCAAAAGTCTCAATAAACGAGCCACAGCCTGAAGAGCAGGCCTCGTTAAGCTGAACACCGTCAACTGTATGGTCTTTAATTTTGATGCATTTCATATCCTGACCGCCGATATCAAGGATACAGTCAACGTCAGGATTGAAGAATGCAGCAGCATAGTAGTGGGATACAGTTTCAACCTCGCCTTCATCAAGCATAAGTGCAGCTTTAATAAGTGCCTCACCATATCCGGTTGAGCATGAGCGTACAATTTGTACTCCTTTTGGAAGTTTGCTGTAAATATCCTTAATTGCTCTTATGGATGTGGCAAGAGGACTTCCGTTATTATTGTCATAGAAGGAATATAACAGCGTTCCGTCTTCACCTACAAGTGCAACCTTGGTAGTTGTGGATCCGGCATCAATACCCATATAGCAATTGCCCTGATATACAGACAAATCGCCTTTCTTAACACATGCCTTGTTATGACGTGTTGAGAATTCATTAAATTCTTCTTCATTATTAAAAAGTGGTTCCATACGTTCAACTTCAAAATCCATCTTGATATTTGAAGAGAGCATATTAATTAAGTCATCAAGTTCAGCCTTCTGATTTTTGTCGTATGTCATTGCTGAGCCGATAGCAGCGAAAAGATGAGGGTTCTCAGGAGTAATAATATATTCATCAGTAAGATTAAGTGTTCGGATGAAAGCATTTCTGAGCTCTGATAAAAAGTAAAGCGGTCCGCCAAGAAAAGCAACATGACCGCGGATTGGCTTACCACAGGCAAGACCACTGATGGTCTGATTGACAACTGCCTGAAAAATAGATGCGGATAAATCCTCTTTAGTAGCACCTTCATTAATTAATGGCTGAATATCTGTCTTGGCAAAAACCCCGCATCGTGCAGCAATAGGGTAGATTGCTTTGTAATTTCTGGCATATTCATTAAGACCTGAGGCATCTGTCTGAAGAAGGGAAGCCATCTGGTCAATGAATGAACCTGTACCGCCTGCACAGATACCATTCATTCGTTGGTCAATGCCGTTAGTAAAATATATGATTTTTGCATCTTCACCACCCAGCTCAATAGCAACATCTGTTTCAGGAGCATAGTAGCTTAAGGCTGTTGAAACAGCAACAACTTCCTGATTAAATGGTACATTAAGATGATTAGCAAGTGTTAAACCGCCTGAACCGGTAATTACAGGATGAACAGTTACCGGACCTGTGATTTCCTTTGCTCTGGTTAATAACATTGCAAGAGTTTCCTGAATATTAGCAAAATGACGCTCATAATCCGAAAATAAAATGTTGTTATTCTCATCAAGTACTACAACTTTAACGGTCGTAGAACCGATGTCAATTCCTAATTTAAACGTATTGTTCATAATGTGCGGCGAATGCCGTACCTCCTTATCTCGTATAAGTTAACCAACATATTATATATTAAGGTAGAAATTATTTCAATAAGATATAAAATTAAAAATTTATAAAAAAATAAATTTTAACAGATTTATCGGAGTATAATGTTTATAAAAGTTGACAAAAATTTACATGATAAATATAATTAAGTATTGGTATGATTAAATTAAGCAGAAAGGAAGTGGTTACATGGATAATAGTCAAGCGGATTATCACGGTTGTTTTATATCAGAATATTTTAACTTGTGGCCACAGACTGTTATTATTTAGGCAGCAGTTGTCCACATGATTGGAGGAGCTATGCTTAAGAAATTTAAGACTACTGAGAATGGCGTGCTTCAGGTTGATGAGTACGATAATGGATGTTGGATTGCACTTACTAATCCCACAGCGGAAGAACTTAGAGAGGTTGCCGATAAATATGATATTGCACTTGACGATTTGAGGGCACCTTTGGATGAAGAGGAACGTTCGCGTATTGAAACTGAGGATGAATATACTCTTATTCTTGTGGATATTCCTACTATTGAAGAACGTAATGACAAGGACTGGTATGGTACAATACCTCTTGCTATTATAATATGTGATTCTGTGATAATTACCGTATGTCTGGAGGAATCACCTGTGCTTACAGCATTTATGGATGGCAGAGTACGTAATTTCTATACTTATATGAAGACAAGATTTATTTTCCAGATATTGTACAGAAATGCTACTTTATATCTGAATTATCTGAGAATTATAGACAGAAGAAGTGACAGTATTGAACAGAAGCTTCATGAAGCTACCAGAAACAGAGAATTAATAGAACTTCTTGAATTGGAAAAATCCCTTGTATTCTTTACAACATCATTGAAGTCCAATGAAATAGTTTTGGAAAAATTACTTAAAACAAATGCAATTAAGAAATATCCTGAGGATGAGGAATTAATTGAGGATGTAATTGTAGAGAATAAACAGGCTATTGAGATGGCGAATATATATAGTGGAATTCTTAACGGAACGATGGATACATTCGCATCGGTTATTTCTAATAATCAGAACAGCGTTATGAAGTTTCTTACAACTATTACGATTGTACTTTCCATTCCTACCATGGTTGCGAGCTTTTATGGAATGAATGTGAATTCAGCAGGTATGCCATTTGCGGACAGCCCATGGGGATTTGCAATAGTAATTGGAATTACATTAGTCATATCATTGATTATTGCTATTATATTCCGGAAGAAAGATTTGTTTTAATATGGAGACAGAGAATGAATTTTATTTATAAACTTGAACGTAAATTTGGCAGATATTCAATAAAAAATTTATCCTTGATTCTTGTAATCTGCTATGCGGTAGGATATGTGTTATCATATGTTTATCCGGTTGCATTAAGCTATTTGTCGCTTGATCCATATGCCATTATTCATGGGCAGGTATGGAGAATTGTAAGCTGGATTATTATTCCGCCTGACAGGGATAATTTCTTTTTTGCATTACTGATGATTTTGTTCTATTATTCAATAGGAACATCATTGGAAAATACATGGGGAAGCTTTCAATATAATCTATATATTTTCGGGGGAATGTTTTTTACAATAATCGGCAGCTTCCTGTTGATGGGATTTGTGTATGCTTTCAAGTCCGGTGATTTGATGAACTGTGTATATACTGTAGGTGATATAGATATTACAGGAGCTGAGGCTTTTTTTAGAATTACAGGAGATTATTATTTCAGCACATATTATGTAAATATGTCAATATTTTTGGCGTATGCGGCGACTTTTCCGGAGAACAGGATTTACATCATGTTCATTATTCCGATGAAAGTTAAGTGGCTTGGAGTAGTATATGGTGTAATGCTGGTGCATACCGCAATAACCAGTGTTGTGTATTATTCAAGCGGATATGTAACAGCCTTTGTTATAGGTTCCTCACTTCTTAATTTCCTGGTGTTTTTCCTGACAACCAGAAGATATATAAGAATGAACAGGAGCCAGAGAAAGCTGCATAAGGAATATAGAAGAATGGCACGTGAAGAGAAAATCTCGGAGATGCTGGGTGAAACCAAACACAAATGTGCATTGTGCGGGAAAACAGAGAAGGATGGAGATGATCTTGTATTCCGTTATTGTTCCAAATGTGAAGGAAGCTTTGAATTTTGTCAGGAACATTTGTACACGCATATTCATTATGTAAAAAATAACAATAATACTTGATTTATTCAGAAAAATGTGATATTATACTATGTAATGTAATTAGGTTTTTGCTTGAGTGAGCTTTTCGGAGCTCACTCTTTTCTATGAAAAAACATTTTTACAAAAAATTGAAGGGAAGTGACTGTGTGTCAAGACGAGATGATTATGAGGCAAAGGCAACAGAGCTTATTATGCCGATAATTGAGTCAAATCATTATGAACTGGTGGATTTGGAATATGTTAAGGAGGGCTCAAGTAAATACCTTCGTGCATATATTGATAAACCGGGCGGAATTACCGTGGAAGATTGTGAGATTGTCAGTCGTGCATTCAGCGATAAGCTTGATGAAAAGGATTTCATTGATGAGGCATATATCCTTGAGGTTAGCTCTCCGGGACTCGGGAGACCATTTAAGAAGGATAAGGATTTTGAAAGAAACCTCAATGAAGAGGTAGAGCTTAAGCTGTACAGAGCAGTTGAACATCAGAAGGACTATGTTGGGCTTTTAAGAGCTTATGACAAGGAAAAGGTGATGATTGAGCTGGAGGACGGTTCAATGAAAGAGTTTGAACGTTCCAATCTCGCAATTATCAGACAGACAGTATATTTTTAAAAAATCAGATATAGGAGGATAAAATAAAATGAACAGCGAATTAATTGAAGCACTTGATGCTTTGGAAAAGGAGAAAAAAATAAGCAAGGATACATTAATAGAAGCAATCGAAAATTCCCTGCTTACTGCATGTAAGAATCACTTTGGAAAATCTGACAACTTTATTGTAAAGGTTGATAAGGAGACCGGAGATTTTTCTGTAGTTGCTGCTAAGGAAGTTGTTGAAGAAGTTGAAGATGATGTTACACAGATTAGTCTTGCAAAAGCAAAAATGATTAATGCAAAGTATGAGACCGGAGATACTGTTAATGTTGACGTTAAGTCAGTAGAGCTTGGACGTATTGCAATTCAGGTTGCCAAGAATGTTATTTTACAGAAAATACGTGAAGAAGAACGCAGAGTTATATATGATGATTATTACAGCAAAGAAAAAGACATTATGACAGGCGTTGTTCAGAGATATGCCGGAAAGAATCTTATTATTAATCTTGGCAGAGCAGATGCAATTCTTAATGAGAATGAGATGGTTAAGGGTGAACATTACAGACCTAATGACAGAATTAAGGTATATGTTCTTGAGGTTAAGGAGGATAGAAAGGGACCTAGAATCCTTGTTTCCAGAACACATCCTGAACTGGTTAAGAGACTTTTTGAATCAGAAGTTACTGAAGTAAGAGATGGTGTTGTAGAGATTAAGAGCGTTGCAAGAGAAGCAGGTTCAAGAACTAAGATGGCTGTATGGTCAAATGACCCTAATGTAGATCCGGTTGGTGCATGTGTAGGTGTTAACGGTGTCAGAGTTAATAATGTTGTGGACGAATTAAAGGGTGAGAAAATCGATATCATTAACTGGAGTGAGAACCCTGCAAATCTTATTGAGAACGCATTAAGTCCTGCAAAGGTTGTATCTGTATGGGCAGATGATGAAGAAAAAACTGCACAGGTAATTGTTCCTGATTATCAGTTGTCTCTCGCAATCGGACGTGAAGGACAGAATGCCAGACTTGCAGCAAGACTTACCGGTTTTAAGATTGACATTAAGAGTGAATCACAGGCAAAAGAACTTGGTCTCATTGAATTCGATATGTATGCTGATGAAGAATATGAAGAATTTGATGAGAACTATGACGGGGAATATAATAATTAATATAGTCAGGTAAATATATGGCAGTTAACAAAAAAATACCACAAAGGCAATGTGTCGGCTGTGGTGAGAATAAAGACAAAAAATCCATGATCCGTGTTATAAAAAACGGAGAAAATGAAATCCTTTTGGATGATACAGGCAAGAAAAACGGCAGAGGTGCATATATCTGTAAAACGATGGATTGTCTGTATAGAGCCATGAAAAACAGGGGATTAGAAAAATCGCTTAAGACTGCAATCCCCAAATCTGTTTATGATGAACTGCTTAAGGAGATGGAGACGTATGAAGAATGACGCAGTACTTTCGCTGATCGGAATGGCAAAAAGAGCGGGCAAGGTTGTAAGTGGTGAGTTTTCAACTGAGAAAGCCATTAAAGAACGTAAGGCAAAGCTTGTTATTGTGTCAGATGATGCTTCTGATAATACCAAAAAGCTTTTCACAAACAAAACAGCGTACTATATGATTCCAATTCGTTTCTATTCTGACAAAAGCTCGTTAGGACATGGAATAGGGTGCGAAATCCGTACATCTGTCGGAATAACAGATGAAGGATTTGCAAACGCAATTATGAAAAAAATAGATGATTAAAGAAATGCATAGTTATTCCCTTATGGGAAATTAGGAGGTTAGTGATAACTAAATGAGAGTTCACGAATTATCAAAAGAAATAAATGTAAGTAACAAAGAACTGGTTGAATTGCTTTCAGCCAGGAACAGTGAGATTAAAAGTCACATGAGTTCATTAACGGACGAAGAGGTTTCATTTGCAAAGAAGCATTTTGCTCCTAAAGCAGAACCTGTTAAGAATGAAGCAAAAGCACCCGTTAAAGAACAGCCGGTTAAGAAACCGGTAAACAATGAAGCTAAACCGGCAGGAGAGGTTAAGACTTCAGGGGAAGGCAGACCGACAGGCGAGCCAAAGAAAAATATTTCACGGGTTTTTAATCCGCAGAATAGTGGCAGAAAAGAAATAAGAGATCAGAGAAGAGCTGACGGAAAAGGTCAGAGACCGGAAGGCAAAGGCTCAAGACCTGATAACAGGGGCCAAAAGCCTGATAATAACAGACAGCAGAGACCTGAGGTTGGAAGAGGACCTGAGGGACAGAGACCAAGTGACAGATATGCCGCAAAGCATGACGGACAGAGACCAAGTGACAGATACGGCATGAAGAATGACAATCAGAGGCCTAATGACCGTCCCGGAAAGCAGGAAGGCAAAAGACCTAATGAGCGTTTTGCACCAAGAAATGAAGACGGCAGACAGGATAACAGACCACACAGATCAGAAGGCGGAAGACCGGAAGGAAGAGGTCCAAGACCGGAAGGCAAGAACAATTTCTCTGATAACAGAAGAAATAATAATGACAGAAACGACAGAAATGACAGAAATTTCCGCAAGGATGACAGAAATGGCGGAGTGGCTGCGTTTGATGGTGGAGAAGCTATTAAGGAAAGAGAAGCTAAAGAACAGAGAAGCAGAGACAGAGAGAATCGCAAGAGAGACAATAATTCATATGACAGAACAGAGCGCATGGAGAACACCAAGGCACTTGAAAAGAATATGAATAAAAATAAGCAGCAGACAAAGAAGGAAGAAGAAGAGACAATCAAGACACTGATTCTTCCGGATACATTAACAATCAAGGAATTGGCGGATAAGATGAAGGTAACACCTGCGGTTGTTGTTAAGAAGCTGTTTATGAAAGGCACAATTGTAACAATTAATCAGGAGATAGATTTTGATACAGCAGAAGAAATTGCACTTGAATTTAACTGTATCTGCGAGCATGAAGTTAAGGTTGATGTGATTGAAGAATTACTCAGAGAAGAAGAGGAAAACCCGGATACACTTGTACCGAGACCACCTGTTGTATGTGTAATGGGACACGTTGACCATGGTAAAACATCACTTCTTGATGCAATCCGTTCTTCAAATGTAACGGCAAGAGAAGCCGGCGGAATTACACAGCATATAGGTGCTTACACAGTTGAAACTCACGGACAGCAGATTACTTTTCTGGATACTCCGGGACATGAGGCATTTACAGCCATGAGACTTCGTGGTGCAAAATCAACAGATATTGCAATACTTGTTGTAGCAGCTGATGATGGTGTTATGCCACAGACAATTGAAGCCATTAACCATGCCAAGGCAGCAGGAATTGAAATCGTAGTTGCAATTAACAAGATTGATAAGCCGAGCGCCAATATTGAAAGGGTTAAGCAGGAATTAGTAGAATATGAATTAATCGCAGAGGACTGGGGCGGATCAACAATTTTCTGTCCGGTATCAGCCAAATCGGGAGAGGGTATTGATAACCTTCTTGATATGCTTCTCTTAACAGCAGAGATGCATGAGTTAAAAGCCAATCCAAACAGAAGAGCAAGAGGTCTTGTTATCGAGGGAAGACTTGATAAGGGCAAAGGTACGGTTGCAACTCTTCTTGTACAGAAGGGTACACTTCATGTGGGAGATAATATTGCCGTTGGTTCATGCTACGGCAAGATTCGTGCAATGACTGATGATAAGGGAAGAAGAATCCAGCAGGCGGGACCTTCAATTCCTGTTGAAATTTTAGGTCTTGGCGATGTACCGAACGCCGGAGATGTATTTGTATCTCCTGAGACAGAGAAGGAAGCAAGAGCATTTGCTGAGACATTTATCCGTGAAGGAAGAGTTAAGCTTCTTGATGAAACCAAGGCTAAAATGTCACTTGATGACTTGTTCAGCCAGATTCAGGCAGGAAATCTTAAAGAACTTGATATTATCGTTAAGGCTGACGTACAGGGTTCTGTGGAAGCAGTTAAGCAGAGTCTTGTTAAGCTGTCTAATGATGAGGTTGTTGTTAAGGTTATCCATGCAGGTGTAGGTGCAATTAACGAATCAGACGTAATTCTTGCATCAGCATCTAATGCAATTATTATTGGATTTAACGTTCGTCCTGATAATCAGGCAAGAACTGTGGCTGAACAGGAGAACGTGGATTTAAGACTTTACAGAGTAATTTATCAGGCAATAGAAGATGTGGAAGCTGCCATGAAGGGTATGCTTGATCCAAAGTTTGAGGAGAAGGTTATCGGTCACGCAGAGGTAAGACAGACATATAAGGCATCAGGTGTGGGAACAATAGCCGGTTCATATGTTTTGGATGGTATTATTACAAGAAACTGTTCAATTCGTCTTATGCGTAACACTGATGTTATTTATGATGGTCCGCTTGCATCATTGAAGAGATTCAAAGATGATGCCAAGGAAGTTAAAGAAGGCTATGAATGCGGCTGCGTACTCGAGAAATTCAATGATATTGTTGAAGGTGATATTTTAGAAGCTTACACAATGGTAGAAATTCCACGTTAGGAGGTAAACCATGCGTAAAAACAGTATAAAAAATACCAGAATTAATAACGAGGTTCTTAAGGAATTAAGTAATATTATCCGTTCAGAGATAAAAGACCCGAGAATTAATCCTATGACCAGTGTTGTAGCGGTTAATGTTTCACCGGATTTAAAGACCTGCAAGGCATATATAAGTGTACTTGGTGATATAGAATCACAACAGGATACAATAAAGGGGCTTAAAAGTGCTGAAGGCTATGTAAGAAGTCTTTTAGCCAAGAGAATTAATTTAAGGAATACTCCGGAGATTACATTTGTGCTTGACCAGTCTATTGAATATGGCGTTAATATGTCAAAACTAATTGATGAAGTAAATGGAAATAATGAGAGTGTGGAGGAATAGATGAATTCTATTTGTGAAGAACTTAAAGGAGCCGTAAGTGTTGCCATTACAGGTCATGTAAGACCTGATGGCGACTGTACCGGTGCAACTCTTGGCTTGTATAATTATTTACAGGAAAATATGCCCGAATTAAAAGTGGATATTTACCTTGAAGCGCTCGAGCCTAGATTTAATTTTCTAAAGAATAGTGAATGCATTAAAAACGAATCTGATAAAAACGCAGTATATGATGTTTTTATAGTACTAGATTGCGGAGATTTGGGAAGAGTTGCAGACTTTACCGTTGATTTGATCAAAAATGCACGCAAGACAATTTGTATTGACCATCATTTAACCTCAGAGAAATTCGCTACGGTCAATCATGTTCTGCCTAAGATTAGTTCAGCATGTGAGGTGCTTTATGAGCTGCTGGAGGATGATAAGATTTCCAAAGCTGTGGCAGAATGCCTCTATGTTGGAATGATTCATGACACAGGTGTTTTCAAGTACCAGTCAGTAACCTGCAGAACAATGGAGATTGCAGGAAAGCTGATGAATAAGGGAATTGATTTTACCCGGATTATTGATGACACCTTCTTTAGAAAAAGCTATATACAGAACAAATTAATGGGACTCAGTCTTATTAATAGTGAGCTTTTGCTTGACGGCAAATTGATATACTCATATATGCCAATGGCAACTCTTAATGAGTACAAGGTTCCAGGAAGAGAATTAAGCGGAGTTATTGACCAGCTAAGATTCACTGAGGGAGTGGAGGCTGCTATGTTTATATATGATCTTCCTGATGGCGGAGCCAAGGTAAGCCTTCGTTCAGTTGATTTTATTGATGTAAATAAGGTTGCGAACGAATTTGGCGGTGGGGGACATATGCGTGCCGCAGGTTTTACAATCAAAATGCCGGTACGGGAAATAGTAGATAAAGTGCAGAAGCTTATTGGAGAACAGCTTTAAATTCACGGAGGACATTTTGTACAACGGAATTATAAATATTTACAAAGAAAAAGGTTTTACATCCCATGACGTAGTTGCAAAACTACGTGGGATTCTAAAACAGAAGAAAATCGGGCATACAGGGACTCTCGACCCGGATGCAACGGGGGTTTTGCCCGTATGTCTCGGAAGCGGAACCAGGCTCTGTGATATGTTAACAGACAAAACCAAAGAATATGAGGCTGTAATGCTCTTGGGGATTACTACTGATACAGAGGATTCATCAGGTGAAGTTCTTACAAGACAGGAGGTTAATGCAACAGAGGCGGAGGTTATAAATTCCATAAAAAGTTTTATCGGAGAATACAATCAGGTTCCGCCTATGTATTCTGCAATAAAGGTCGATGGCAGAAAACTCTATGAACTCGCCAGAGAAGGACGGATTATAGAGCGAAAACCAAGACCGGTTATTATTAACAGTATACAAATTATTTCAATGGATTTACCACGGATAACGATAAAAGTTGAATGTGGTAAAGGAACATATATCAGGTCATTATGCAGGGATATAGGTGAGCAGTTGGGCTGTGGCGCCTGCATGGAAAAGCTTATAAGAACACGTTCGGGTAATTTTAGAATTGAAGCTGCCCATACGCTTGGAGAAATAGAGAAATTTGTTTGTGATAACACTATTGATGATGTTATTTTTCCGGTGGACAGTGTTTTCATGGAATACCCTTCAGTTAATGTTACAGGAAGAAATGCGGTTCTTGTGTCCAATGGAAATAAATTTCCAGCGGATTCCGATATGCCTTCCGGTATGGTAAGAGTATATAGGGGAGAATGTTTTGCAGGGGTATATGAAGCCTGTCGCGATGGTTTTTATAAGCCTGTTAAGATGTTCCAAAATGGAGAGTGACATAACTAATGATTTTTATCAGAGACAAACATTTTAGCTTTGACCGCAGAACTGTGGTTACATTTGGGAAATTTGACGGAATACACAAAGGGCACAGAAAATTATTAAAAACAGCCAGAGAAATTGCCGACAGGGAAAATATGCCGTTGGTTGCTTTTACCTTCAAGGTTGCACCCGGATGTCGCTTCGGATATATGGAGAAGGAGCAGATAACGACATTTGAGGAACGGGAGGATATTTTTGAACAGCTTTCGGTTGATGCAATTGTTGAATATCCCTTTGATGAAGAGGTTGCTAATACAATGCCGTTGGCTTTTCTTGAAATGGTCATCAAAAATATGCTTAATGCAGCATATGTTGTAGTTGGTACAGATTGGCAATTCGGAAAGAACAGAGAGGGTAATGTTGATGTTTTAAAGGCTTCCCAGAAATTATATAATTTCAATGCTGTTATTCTTGATAAAGAATTTTATCAGGGTAGGGAAATAAGCAGTACCTGGATAAGAGAAGAGATTAGAAACGGCAATATGGAGAATACCAATATTTTGTTAGACTATCCTTATACTATTAAAGGAACGGTGGAGCACGGCAATCATATAGGTACAACGATGGGGATACCGACCATTAATATCATTCCGTGTAAGGACAAGCTTTTGCCGCCGAACGGTGTATATGCTTCAAAGGTAATTATTGATGGTGAGCTTTTTTACGGTGTTACCAATATTGGTATTAAGCCGACTGTTTCGGATGATGAACAGCTTACAATAGAGACTTTTATTATTAATTTTGATAAGAATGTTTATAATGAGGAGCTTAAGGTACAACTGCTGCATTATCAAAGACCGGAAATGAAGTTTGGAAATATGGAAATGCTTGCAACCCAGATTAATCAGGATGTTGAATTTACAAAATCTTATTTTATGATATAAAAATCTTGATTTTTTAACGGGATTGTGGTAGCATTTAATTCGTAATGTGTTTAGCCGGTACTCAGATTGAGGACACTCCGACCTTTTCTTGGTATCAGGCGATTATAATAATTTAAGGAGGTTATCGTAATGATAGCAAAAGAAAAGAAAGCACAGATTATTGCAGAGTATGGAAGACAGCCTGGTGACACAGGATCTCCGGAGGTTCAGATTGCTTTATTAACAGCAAGAATTAATGAACTTACAGAGCACCTTAAGGTTAACCAGAAGGATCATCATTCAAGAAGAGGTCTTCTTAAGATGGTAGGTCAGAGAAGAGGATTACTTGAGTACCTTAAGAAGAATGATATTGAAGGATATCGTAATCTCATTGCTCGTTTAGGAATCAGAAAATAATTTTTCAGGGCGGAGTTTTCCGCCCTTTTTTCTGCATTCTGCAAAGCCGTAAGGAATTATTCCATAAAAGGACATTTAATGGAGGATGTGCGAGACCACTGAAAAGCATATAAATCAGGGGAGTTATGTATTTTTCAGTAGTTTCGGTATCTTCCGTGTGAAAATATTCCTTGCGGAATGAACAAATATTTTAGCCGGTGACGGCAGAAGAAGGAGAATAGTATGTATAAGAGTTTTAGTATGGAATTAGCCGGAAAAACACTTACTGTTGATATTGACAGAGTTGCTAAACAGGCTAATGGTGCAGCATTCATGCACTATGGTGACACCGTTGTTTTATCTACAGCTACAGCTTCAGAAAAGCCAAGAGACGGAATTGATTTCTTTCCTCTCAGTGTAGAGTATGAAGAGAAATTATATGCAGTAGGCAAGATCCCAGGTGGATTTAATAAGAGAGAAGGCAAGGCTTCAGAGAACGCCATTTTAACATCAAGAGTTATTGACCGTCCTATGAGACCGCTTTTTCCTAAGGATTATAGAAATGATGTTACATTAAATAACCTTGTAATGTCTGTTGATCCTGAGTGCAGTCCTGAATTAACAGCCATGCTTGGTTCAGCAATTGCAGTTGCGATTTCTGATATTCCATTTGATGGACCATGTGCAACAACACAGATTGGTATGGTTAATGGTGAGCTGATTGTTAATCCTAACGGAGCACAGACAGCAGTTTCTGATCTGAAGCTTACTGTTGCATCAACAAGAGAAAAGGTTATCATGATTGAAGCAGGTGCCAATGAGATTCCTGAAGATAAGATGATTGAGGCTATCTACAAGGCTCATGAGGTTAACCAGCAGATTATTGAATTTATTGATAAGATTGTTGAAGAGTGCGGAAAGCCTAAGCATGAGTATACCAGCTGTGCAGTTCCGGAAGAATTATTTGCAGCAATTAAAGAAATTGTTCCGCCTGAGACAATGGAAGAGGCTGTATTTACAGATGAGAAGCAGGTAAGGGAAGAGAATATCCGTCAGATTACAGAGAAACTTGAAGAAGCTTTTGCTGATAATGAAGAATGGCTTGCTGTATTACCTGATGCAATTTATCAGTATGAGAAGAAAACCGTTCGTAAGATGATTCTCAAGGATCACAAGAGACCGGACGGACGTGCCATTACACAGATTCGTCCACTTGCGGCAGAGGTTGATATTATTCCAAGAGTGCATGGTTCTGCTATGTTTACCCGTGGACAGACACAGATTTGTAATGTATGTACACTTGCACCTTTATCAGATGCACAGAAGATTGACGGATTGAATGAGCAGGAGACCTCAAAGAGATATATGCATCATTATAATTTCCCTGCATATTCTGTTGGTGAGACCAAGGTTTCAAGAGGGCCGGGACGTAGAGAAATCGGACATGGTGCTTTAGCTGAGAGAGCACTTATTCCTGTTCTTCCATCAGAGGAGGAATTCCCTTATGCAATCAGAACTGTATCTGAGACATTTGAATCAAACGGTTCTACATCAATGGCTTCAACATGTGCTTCATGTATGTCATTAATGGCTGCAGGTGTTCCAATTAAGAAAATGGTTGCAGGTATTTCATGTGGTCTTGTTACAGGTGACGTTGATGAAGATTATGTTCTTTTAACAGATATTCAGGGGCTTGAGGATTTCTTCGGAGATATGGATTTCAAGGTAACAGGTACTGATGCAGGTATTACTGCAATTCAGATGGATATTAAGATTCATGGTCTTACAAGAGCAATTGTTGAAGGTGCAATTGCAAGATGCCGTGAGGCAAGAATGTATATTATGGAGAACTGTATGAAGCCTGCAATCGCAGAGCCTCGTACTGAGGTTGGACCTTATGCTCCAAAGATTATTCAGATTCAGATTGACCCTGCTAAAATTGGTGATGTTGTCGGTCAGAGAGGTAAGACAATCAACGCAATCATTGATGAGACAGGTGTTAAGATTGATATTACCGATGAGGGTGCTGTATCTGTATGCGGCACTGATAAGGCTGCAATGGACAAGGCTGTTAAGTACATCCAGACAATTGTAACAGATTACGAGGAAGGTCTTATTCTTGAAGGTAAAGTTACAAGCATTAAGGAGTTTGGCGCATTTATCGAATTCGCACCGGGCAAAGAGGGAATGGTTCACATTTCTAAGATTTGCAAGGAAAGAATCGACCATGTAGAAGATGTTCTTACACTTGGAGATACAGTTAAATGTGTATGTCTTGGTAAGGATAAGATGGGCAGATACAGCTTCAGCATTAAGGATTTAAAGGAGAACTAATAGATAGTATGTCAGGACATTCAAAATTTGCCAATATTAAGCATAAGAAAGAGAAAAATGATGCCGCCAAGGGAAAAATTTTCACAAGACTTGGTAAGGAATTAATGGTTGCAGTTAAAGAAGGCGGACCGGATCCGAATAACAACAGCAAGCTTCGTGATGTTATTGCTAAGGCAAAATCAAATAACATGCCTAATGACACAATTGAGAGAAGTATTAAAAAGGCAGCCGGAGATGCTGATGCTGCTAATTTTACAGCAATTACCTATGAGGGTTATGGTCCTAACGGAACAGCCATAATTGTTGAGACTCTTACAGATAATAAGAACAGAACAGCTTCCAATGTAAGAAATGCTTTTACAAAGGGCAGCGGGAATGTAGGAACTCCGGGCTGTGTATCATTTATGTTTGATACAAAGGGACAGATTCTTATTGCAAGAGAAGATTGCAAGATGGATTCTGATGAGCTTATGATGCTTGCAATAGATGCAGGTGCAGAGGATTTCATTGATGAGGATGAAGAAATTTATGAAATCCTTACTGAGCCGGATGCCTGTGGAGCCGTAAGAGAGGCTTTAGAATCAGCCGGTCTTGTTTTGCAGCAGGCTGAAGTTACAATGATTCCACAGACATGGGTTGAGCTTACAGATGCCAATGATATTAAACAGATGAACAGAATTCTTGATTTGCTTGACGATGACGATGATGTTCAGAATGTATATCATAACTGGGATATGCCTGAGGAAGCATAATGAGAATTGAAGAATTTAAGATGGAACGCGAGAATCTTGTTAAAGAAGGTGATC
The DNA here is from genome assembly GCA_045129695.1 of Lachnospiraceae bacterium. Classification (GTDB taxonomy): domain Bacteria; phylum Bacillota; class Clostridia; order Lachnospirales; family Lachnospiraceae; genus Eshraghiella. The sequence continues at coordinate 20,102 of JBGVJZ010000018.1, forward strand.
ACGTAACAATAACGGAGGGTGTTTTACCCTCAAGCTGGTATTATACCATTGTTCCGGCGATTGCAATGTCAAGGAATTATAAATTTTCCGAGAGAATTAAGTCCAGGGAGGGTATAGTCGAAGGTATCGGGCATACTGAACGTGGTTATTTTGTTAAAGTAAGGTTTGATGAAGAACCGGTTGAATAATTTAAATGTTTTTGGGACTGTTGTAAAATAAAATTTTGTAACAGTCCCATTTTTAAGCTGTTATCTTATATCAATTTTAAATATTTGGTTGTATGCAAGAGATTTTTTATGTATAATTCTAATAAAAGAACTGAAGATGAGTAAAAAATACTTTACTAGGAGAAAATAATGGAAAAGAAATTTAAACTAAAAGAGCGAAACACAACTGTACGTGCAGAAATAACAGCAGGAATAACCACATTTTTTGCAATGGTGTACATTCTGATGGTTAATGCAAATATGTTTTCGAATCCCCTTGGAGATGGGAGCAATCCTTTAGGCGTTTCATTTGGAGCTGTTTATATTGCTACCGCAATTTCTGCGATAATAGGAACAGTATTAATGGGACTGGTTGCCAACCTTCCTCTTGCACAATGTACAGGAATGGGACTTAATGCTTTTTTCGTATATACAGTTTGTCTGGAAATCGGATTAACTTATGCAAATGCACTTGTGCTTATTTTTTTTGAAGGATTGGTTTTTGTACTGCTTACAGTAACAGGTCTTAGAAAGAGAATGTTTGATGCAATACCGAAACCGGTAAGAGATGCAACAACTGCCGGAATAGGCTTATTTATTGCATTTATCGGGTTACAGAGTTCAGGCATAATTGTTCCGAATTCGTCAACAGCGGTAACGCTTGGTTCTTTTAATATTTTAAAAGGAAACTGGAGCAGTATGATGCCGGCTGTTGTTACTGTCATAGCATTTCTTGCTTTGATAATAATGTCCAAAAAGAACATAAAAGGGGCAGTGCTTATAGCGATTATTGGTGGTACAGGTCTGTATTACCTTCTTGGATTAACTATTCCGGATTTCTATAACAATGTGAATGTATCGGTCGGAAGCCCTTTTGAAGCATTTGGTCAATTTGCAAATGAGGCTTTTGGCAAGGTGTTTAATGAAGGTTTTGATTTCAGTGCATTTATCACAAAGAATGGCACTGCCAATCTTGTAATTACGATTTTAACAACCGCTCTGGCATTCTGCATGGTGGACATGTTTGATACGATGGCAACACTTTATGGTGCTGTTTCCCAGGGAAATATGCTTACAAAAGATGGAGCAGTTCCTAATATGGAGAAGGCCATGTTATCTGATGCAGTTGCAACAATGTCAGGTGCTGTATGTGGCACTTCAACTGTTACAACCGTGGCAGAATCTGCATCAGGTATTGTAGCAGGCGGAAGAACAGGTCTGACCGCAATTGTGACGGCGGTTATGATTTTAATAGCCATGTTTCTGAGCCCTATAGCACAATTAATACCTAATTGCGCAACAGCACCCGCACTTATTTATGTTGGAGTTCTGATGATTTCATCAGTTAAGGGAATTGACTGGAAATCAGTAGATATAGCGGCACCGGCTTTTATGACTTTGGCTATGATGCCATTATCCTATAATATTTCATACGGAATAGCTTTTGGAATAATAACGTATGTAGTCGTTAATCTATTTACAGGTAAGGCAAAAGAGGTTAAAGTAAGTACCTGGATTATAGCATTGCTGTTTGTAGCGATGTTAATTCTTACACATTAGTTATATTTACATAAGAGGAGGCACATAATAATGAATGTATTTATTGGAGCAATTGGAGTTTTGTTGATTATTGGTGGTTTCGTTGTGCTTGGATTGTACAAAACCTGCAGAACAGGCATTAAAGCATATGCACCAATGTGGATTACCGGTATGGTACTGTTTGTATTATCTTTAAGTTTTACAATTATTCCGACCGGATATACCGGTGTAAGAGTTGTATTTGGTCAGGTTAATGACACAACTGCACCTAACGGTTTATGTTGGAAGATTCCTTTTGCAGAGGAAATCAAGAAGGTTAACAACAAGCAGCAGGATATTGAATTTTCAAGTGAAATATGGGGCGAGACTTCCGAGAGAACGGCAATCAGCTTCAGCGGAATCATTGTTACATATTCAATTTCCGGAGATAAATCAGCATGGATTTATTCACATGTGTCCAATTATGAGGATAATCTTGTTTCAACCGCACTTGTATCATCAGCAATCAAGACAGCCAGCAAGACACTTGCGGATGTGGACGCGACCAACAGAGGTAAAATTGAACCGCTTGCACAGGAGGCTATTCAGGCATCTCTTGATGGCAAATATGGTGAAGGTGTTGTAACAATTAATAAAGTTGTAATTAATAATGCTGATTTTGAGGAGTCCTATAATGCGGCAATTGCTGCCAAACAGCAGGCACAGCTGGAATATGAACAGCAGCAGATAATTAACCAGAAGAATGTTGAGCAGGCTCAGGCAGAGGCAGAAGCAGCCATTGCCAAGGCTAATGGTGAGGCAGAGGCTCTCAAAATCGCAGCACAGGCAGAAGCAGAGGCTAATAAAACAATTGCCGATTCTTTATCAGATGATATTTTCACCAACTATATGCTGGACAAATGGAATGGTGAATTACCTTTGGTAGTTGGAGAGGGTCAGACTATTTTTGATTTGGGTGCTTATCTGGAAACAGAATAATATTACAGGAGGGGCATAATTGGATAAAATATATTTATGCATTGATTTAAAATCTTTTTATGCCTCCGTGGAATGTGCAGAGCGCAGACTTGACCCAATGACCACCAACCTTGTTGTTGCGGACCCGGAACGTTCAGAGAAGACAATATGTCTTGCAGTCTCTCCGTCGATGAAGGCTCTTGGTGTAAGTAACCGCTGCAGGGTTTTTCAGATTCCAAAGGGAATTGATTACATCATGGCTCAGCCCAGAATGTTAAAATATATTGAATATTCAGCTGAAATTTATGGTATTTATCTCAAATATGTATCCAAGGATGATATATGGGTATATTCTGTTGATGAGGCTTTTATAGATGTGACGGACTATCTTAAGTTATATAAGCTTACTGCAAGGGAGCTTGCCGTTCGTATAATGGAGGATATTAAGAATACCCTTGGCGTACCTGCAAGCTGTGGAATTGGAACTAATCTGTATTTAACAAAAATTGCACTTGATATTACTGCAAAGCACTCCAAGGACAGCATCAGTTACCTGGATGAAGAGTTATATCGCAGAAAACTGTGGCAGCATAAGCCACTTACTGATTTCTGGAGAATTGGGAGCGGTATAGCAAGACGACTTGAACGAATTGGTGTTTTCACAATGCAGGAGCTTGCAAAGGTTGATGAGGAACGTCTGTATAGAATGTTTGGCGTGGATGCGGAGCTGTTGATTGACCATGCATGGGGAAGGGAAAATACAACAATTGCTGATATTAAAGCCTATAAACCTAAGAAAAATTCTTTTTCCAGCGGTCAGGTTTTGCCAAGGGATTACAGCTATGAAGAGTGCCTTGTTGTTGTGAAGGAAATGGCGGATGCGCTGTGCCTTGATCTTGTAGACAGGGATATGTATGCCGGTTCAATAAGTCTGTATCTTGGATATTCTTCTGCATTTGAAACGGAGGGCTCAAGGGGAACAGCTTCATTTCCGAGGGAAACAAATTCTGCCAGAACAATAATTTCTGTTGTAGAGGATCTTTATAAATCGATTGTCAAGGGCTATCCCGTACGCAGAATTAATATGTCTTTTAATAATGTTGTCAGTGAAGTGTATATGCAGTATGATTTTTTTACTGACCCTGCAGAATTGGAGCGTGAGAATAGAATGCAGCATGCTATTCTGGATATCAAGAAGAAATTCGGCAAGAACTCAATTCTTCGTGGTATGAATTTTCGTGAGGGAGCAACCATGATTGAACGTAATTCCCAGATAGGAGGACATAAGAGTGGTGAACAGGCCGAAAATGGACAGAAGTGACAGAGCCAAGCAATTTATTCCATTTGATGCAGTCAAGGGATTACAGGAGGCTCTGAGAGAGAAAGAACGAATCATAGTTCCAAAGATTGAACTGGCAGAAGATTATCGTGAAGAGCTTGACAGAATAATCAGAATGCTGAAGGTAACAGATATGGTGACTGTCGTATATTTTCATGATTCAGAGTATGTTAAGATAACGGGACTTATTTCCCAGATAAATGAAAATGCAGGATATTTGCAGATAGTAAATACTAAAATAGCTTATAAAGATATCTTTAAAATTATTTTATAACTCTAATTGACAAAAATTAATTATGGTAAGATAATTTATTATAGCTTATTCACATTTGGAGGCAATTAAAGTGGATTATATTCTTTATAGTGACAGTCTGCATAGGTTTAGCAACAGCTTTCAGAATAATGTTAATTCTGCTCATGACTGTTTTGAAAAACTTAATGAGAGCATAGAACTAATAGCAGATGATTTGAATCTTGGCAGATTTGATATACGAATTGATGCTCCTGCCAGCATTTATGATGCAGAAGGATATTTAATAGATTATCCTATTTATAGGAGAGGTGAAGACTATGGAACTCCACCTTTGCAGTTTCCCTATGAGACATATGAGCATGGTCATATTCTTATTCGTGTATTTCCGAGAAAGGATTATATTTGGAATGAAAGGGAGAAGGAAGCTCTTGGAATTTTAGCACGCAATGTATTTTTTATGTGTGGACGTGCAAGACTCATTGATTTGGTTAAGAAAATTGTTGTAACAGATAATGTTACCGGAATCCCTAATCTTACCGGATTTACAGATTTCGCTAAGAAAATAATGGATCAAGGCAGATTAACCAATTATTATGGCATATGTGTTAATATTAAGAATTTTAAATTTATTAACCGGACTGTATCGGCGAGACGAAGCGATATTGTATTACGCGAGTATTCACGATTTATTGAACATCATATCGATGAGGAAGAAATATTTGCCAGAACAGCCGGAGATAATTTTGTTGGTCTTATTAAAAACGATCATATACATAAGTTCCTTGAGGATATATCCAACGTACAGGTATATGCCGATTCAGACTGTAGATTTATACAGATTAATTCAAGAGCAGGAATATATGATATTCAAACCGGTGATACCATAGGTGACATAATGGGATATGTGGAAGCGGCACTTAATATGGCAAGGCTGCGTAATGAGAACTATGTATTTTTTGAACATTCAATGATGGAGAAAATGCTGAAGGCTAAGGAAATCTCAGCATTGTTTCCGATTGCAATTACCAGGAAACAATTTGAGGTGTATTATCAGCCAAAGGTTAATATTCTTAATAATGAATTATGCGGCTGTGAAGCATTGGTAAGATGGATTCGGAAAGGTAATGTTGTTCCGCCAATGGAATTTATTACTGTGCTTGAAAATGAAGGAACCATCTGTACTTTGGATTTTTATGTGTTTGAGAATGTATGTGGGACTATCAGATCATGGATTGACAGAGGAATTAAGCCGGTTACGGTATCTGTGAATTTCTCCAAAATACATCTTAAAAATCCTGATTTGGCTGATAAGATATTTGAAATCATAGATAAATATAATATAGATACTCAATATTTGGAGATAGAGCTTACAGAGATGTCGGGTTATGACAACTATGATAATCTGTCAGCTTTTATTAAGGCAATGCGGCAGAGGGGAGTTAACACTTCAATAGATGATTTTGGTACAGGATATTCTTCACTCAATCTTCTTACAGATCTTGATGTGGATGTAGTGAAGCTGGACAAGTCATATTCTATTCGCCTGAATAATAATGAAGAGAAAACCAAAATTCTCATTCATAATATTGTAAATATGGTTCATGAGCTTGGATTCAAGGTAATAGCGGAGGGAGTTGAAACAGAAGAACAGGCAGATTTCTTAAGAGATATCGGTTGTTCAACCGTGCAGGGATATCTTTTTGATAAACCGCTTCCGCTTAAAGAGTTTGAGCAGCGTCTGGTGGGAGAAGTGAAATATGCGGAGTAAAATTAATTCCGTCATATGATTGGGAAAATACAATTATATAAAAGAGCCTGAGACAAAATAATTTTGCTTCAGACTCTTTTATGTTTATAAGATTATAATATTTGCACAGTTCAAATCCTCACCTAAATTGTATATCTTACCGGTTCTTACTCCAACGACTGTCGGACGAAGAATATAATGAGGACTGTTTTTAACTACTTTTGCTTTTTCACCGTTACTGAGCTCAACGATGGAACCTACCGGATAGAGAATCATACTTTCCAAAAAGCTTTTCATAGCCGACATATCGAGTTCCCCCGTCATGGACATAATCATTTCTACCGCATCACGTTGGGAGAATGCTTGTTTATAAGGGCGTTCCGTAATCAGTGCATCGTAAATATCCGCAATTGACAAAATCTTTGCATAAGGAGAAATCTGATTATCCGCAATTCCCATTGGATAACCTGTACCATTAATTTTCTCATGGTGCTGAAGAACTCCCAGAGCAACAGCCTGAGAGAAATCAGGCCTGTCTTTAACTATTCTGTATCCGTAAACAGAATGTTGTCTCATTATTGCAAATTCGTCATCATCAAGTCTTCCCGGTTTATTGAGAATTTCCAAAGGAACCTTGGTCTTTCCAACATCATGCATGAGTCCTGCGACACCTATTTCAAAAACTTCCTGTCTGGATAAACCCTGATGCTTAGCAAGAATCATAGCAATAGTAGCAACATCAACACTGTGCTTAAAAGTATATTCATCACAGGTTTTCAGTTCTCCGATATCGATGGCAATGGCATTATTTTGTTCAATGGCATTTAAGAGGTCGTTGGTTATACTGGTTGTAGTATTTACGAGATTGGCATCATCAACATTATTGTAAATGCTTTGAATTCCATGTGAAATTCGTTCTCTTACACTGTTTGACAATGAAACCTTGGCCCTGTCTTCACTGTATAATTTTTCGATATTTTTCTGTGCATTAGGCGAGATGACAATATTCTCTTCTTCGGGACTCATTTCACCATCCTGAATATATACACTCATAACACCCAATTTAAGTAGTGAATCAATAATATATTCATCAAGAATGGCACCTCGTGTAATGAGATTTCGTCCAAGACGGTCAACGACCGATTGATCCATTTTCATACCCGGTTTTAATTGTCTTGTACGCATATATTTTCGTCTAATCATAGCTTAACTCCGTCGAATGAAGCACATGGTATCCACAAAAACACCATGTGCATTATACTTATCTATGCTGTGAAAACTTACTTAAATCATAATTAGCAAGATTTTCCACAATGCTTCTGCAATCAGCACAACTGATTAGGGCGTCTCTGTTTTTCTTTGAGGATAACTGATCATTATAAGAGCTTGGTCCACCGACACAGCCGCCTTCACAAGCCATACCTTCAATGAAATCCTCCTGAAATTTGCCGGCTTTCATCATAAGGAGTGCTTTACGGCAGTCAGCAGCCCCATTAGCTTTATACACATTGGGTTCAATTTCGTGACCTGTTTCCTTCATATATTCAAGAACAGAAGCAGTAACACCACCTGCATTACCATAACGCTTGCCGTATATGGAAGATTCCTGATATGTCTCATCCACAGGCTTAAGTTTAATATTCTTAGCCTTCATAATGGCGCGAATTTCACTGAAAGTAAGAGCTGCATCTGCATTACCTTCAATCTGCTGGTCAACAATTTCGGATTTTTTTGCAAGACAAGGACCGATAAATACTGTATAAGCACCGGGTACCTTGGACTTAATCATTCTTGAAATCATACACATAGGTGAGACAGTAGTGGAAATCTTATCTGCAAGCTCAGGAAAATGGAGTCGAATCATATTTACAAAAGCGGGACAGCATGAGGTTGTTTTCTTTTCACCGTTCTCATATGCTTCAAGCCATTCTTCAGCCTCACTCTTGGTGGTCATATCGCCACCGGCACCAACCTCGATCATATCGTCAAAACCAAGCTCTTTCATGGCTGCCTTCCAACTCGCCATTGTAATATCAGGGCCAAACTGACCTTCGGCAGATGGTGCAACCATGGCAAAAACAGGTCTGTCAGATTTGATTGCCTTGATTACATCAACAATAAAGGTTTTGGACCCAATAGCACCAAAAGGACAACGGTGAATACACTGACCGCAACGTATACATTTATCCTTATCAATTACGGAAATTCCGTCTTCATTATATGTAATGGCATTAACAGGACAGCTGAACTTACAAGGTCGTTTAAGATAAGCAATAGCGTTATATGGACAGGACTTTGCACACATACCGCATTCTTTACATTTGAGGGGGTCAATTTTGGAATGTTTATCACCCTTGGAAACTGCACCAAACTTACATGCGTTAATGCAGGCTTTACCGGCACAATTCTGACAGTTGTCAGTAACAACATAACTGGAGATAGGGCAGTCTGCACAGGCCGAATCAATTACCTGAATAATATTTCCATCATCTTCAACACCGGGAGCTTTACCTTCTGCAAGTCTTACCCTCTGACGTATGATTTCTCTTTCTTTGTATATACAGCAACGGGACTGTGGTTTAGGACCTGGAACCAAATCAAAAGCAATGTTGTCTCTTTTTTCTTCAAGCTCATCCGCAAAAGCAAGCTTCGCCACCTCATAGAGAACATCATGCTTTAATCGGATACAATTCTCATCAGCAAACATATTATAATAATCCTTTCAAACATAATCACTTTTATTTTAGTCGAAAACAATATGCATGTCAATTTTTAAGGATAAAAAACAGGACTGAAACAAAATTTCCATTTTGTTACAGTCCTCAAAATAACTTAAAAATTAATATTCCTTAGCAGCCTCTTCTCCGTTAAGAACTCTGAGTCCGCCCTGAACGAGAGCAAGCAGTTCGTCTTCACCCGGATATACAACAAATGGAGCAATCCATCCGCAGTATTCTTTAATGGAATCAATAACGCTTTGGTTGTATGCAATACCGCCTGTAACGATAATAGCATCAACCTTACCCTTTAATACAGAAGCCATTGCACCGATGTTCTTGGAAAGCTGGTAAATAAAAGCAGCCTTAACCTCTTTGGCTTTCTCATCACCTGCTTCAATTCTCTTAATGATTTCACGCATGTCATTGGTACCAAGGTAAGCATTAAAACCACCATTACCGACAATCTTCTTATAAACCTCTTTTTCGGTGTATTCACCGGAGAAACACATTTTGATTAATGCACCGCTAGGAACACCGCCTGCTCTTTCAGGAGAGAAAGCGCCATCGCCATCAAGGGCATTGAAAATATCAATAACTTTGCCTTCCTTATGAGGTCCAACTGAAACACCGCCACCAAGATGGACAACAATAAGATTTAAGGAATCGTAAGGCTGACCGATTTCTTTGGCATATCTCTTAGCAACCGCCTTCTGGTTAAGTGCATGGAAAATACTGATTCTAGGAAGCTCAGGAACACCTGAAAGTCTTGCAACATCATCCATTTCATCAACAACAACCGGGTCAACAATATATGATGGAACACCGATTGAATCAGCGATTTCTCTTGCCAGTATTCCACCCAGATTGGAAGCGTGCTGTCCCTGTACACCTGCTTTAAGATCTGCAAGCAAATCATCTGTAACGGCATAAGTACCACTTGGGATTGGTTTTAAAAGACCACCACGACCAACAACAACATTCAAAGTGTTAATATCAAAATTCTTTTCTTTAAGAAATTCAACAATGATATCCTTACGGAAATCTTTCTGATCGATAATAGAAGCGTACTTTGCAATTTCTTCTGTCGGATGACGAAGTGTTTCGTCAAAAAGTAGGGTTTCATCCTCAAACAAACCGATTTTGGTAGAGGTAGAACCCGGATTAATTACTAAACTTTTAATTGCCATTTTATTCACCTTTCTTAAATTAATGGAAGTAATTATTTATTCTTCATTTTTTCTGCAACTACAGCACCGAGGGCGAGAGAGTTAACCTTAACTTCAACTGAATCTGAACGTGATGTAAGAATAACCGGCGCCTGCGTTCCTGTAATCATATTTCCGTTAATAACATTTGCATAGTGAACCATTGCTTTGTATGTAATGTTACCTGCATGGATATCAGGGAAGAGAAGAATATCAGCATCACCGACAATTTTTCTGCCTGTAGCACCCTTGTGCTTAGCTGCCTCAGGATCAGTAGCAAGGTCCATAGAAAGAGGTCCGTCAATAATGCAGCCTGTAATCTCGCCTGCTTCATTCATTCTGGTAAGCTCGGCAGCGTCAACTGTTGCCTGCATTTTAGGATTAACAACCTCAACAGCGGCTAGAGGAGCAACCTTTGGATTAGGAACTCCGCATGCTTCACAGACTTCTATTGTATTGTTAATAATATTAACCTTGTCCTCTAATGTCGGATATGGAATAAATGCAACGTCTGTGAGGAAAAGAAGATGGTCAATGCCTTCAACATCAAATACACATACGTGAGAGAGCGGCTTGCCTGTTCTAAGACCAACCTCTTTGTCAAGGACACTCTTTAAGAATCCCTTTGTATCAATAAGACCCTTCATGTACATATCAGCCTTGCCGTCATGAACCAGCTTAACTGCCTCAAGAGCTGCCGCTGTAATACCCTTAACATCCCTTACCTCATAGTCGGCAAGGTCCATTCCGATTCTGTCAGCAATTGCTTTGATCTCATCAGCATCACCTACGAGAATTGAATCGGCAATTCCACGTTCCTTGGCAACCTTAACTGCTTCAAGTACATTTTCATCCTGTGCAACGGCTACGGCAACCTTTTTCTTGCTGCAGGATTTAACCATTGCCAAAATGTCGTCAAAATTCTTAGTCATTTGTCTGTTCTCCTTATTTATATAATTATAGGTAAAAAATACTATTTTGCTCAATTATAGCACTTGGATATTTAAAATACAATCTTTTTGCAATTTTTATTGACAAGGTTTTTTGTCTGTGTTAGCATCAAAAATGCAAAAAGATTGCATTTTAAACAAATCAACAGGAGTAGAAATGGCGAAGGGAAATTATACAACAGTTAGTCATACCAAAATAATGAAATATCTCATGGAGAATCATGACAAACTTGTTACGGTTAATGATATAGATAATTTTTTGAAGCAGGAGGGACTGGAGGTCAATGTCTCCACCATCTATAGATTTCTCAATAAGCTGAGTGACAGCGGAGAAGTAATAAAATATGTTGCCAGTAAGGGAGAAATGTCGGCTTTTCAGTATGTTGACAACACATCACATCAGTGTAAGGAGCATCTTCATCTTCACTGTACGGGCTGTGGCAAAATTATTCATCTTGAATGTGATTTTATGAAAGAGATTTCACATCATATTATGGCAGATCATGGTTTTGAGTTGAAATGTGAATCATCGGTTCTGTATGGTTTATGCAGGGAATGTAAGGAGAGTTGAAATGGCACGTTTTTTTAGAAAAATTTTAATATTGTTTTTATTATGTTCATTGTCGTTCCAGTTAGCAGGCTGTGGTAATATGACTTCCGGCAGAGATGGACGATTGAAGGTCGTATCAACTATTTTTGCTTCATACGATTTTGCCAGACAGATTGGCGGAACTGTGGCGGATATAACAATGCTGCTTAAACCGGGGGTTGAATCCCACTCATACGAGCCTTCACCTAAGGATATTGTTACAATTCAGGAATGTGATATTTTCATATATACCGGTGGGGAAAATGATGCATGGGTTGACAGTATTCTTGAAACGATGGATACAACCCATATGACTATTATCAAAATGATGGACCTGGTTGATACATATGAAGAAGAAACTGTAGAGGGAATGGAGATTCATGAGCATACGGAAGATGATGAGCATGAGCATGACCATGAGGAATTGGATGAGCATGTGTGGACCTCACCTGTTAATGCCATAACGATATGTGAGGCAATTACGAAGGCGTTTATTGATGCTGACAGTGATAACGGAGATGTTTATGAGGCTAATTCAAAAGCCTATATTAAAGAACTTAAGAAGCTTGATGAGACCTTCAGAAAGATTGTCGGAACCTCTGATAGACGAGTTGTTGTATTTGGCGACAGATTTCCTTTAAGATATTTTGTTGAAGAGTATAATCTTGAATATTATGCAGCATTTCCGGGTTGCTCATCGGAGACGGAGGCAAGTGCTGCTACCATAGCATTTCTGATTGATAAAGTTAAAGAAGAAGAAATTCCGGTTGTGTTTAAGATTGAATTGAGCAGCGATTCCATAGCAAATACCATCGCTGAGGATTCCGGTGCCAAAGTCCTTACCTTCAACACATGCCATAATATTACAAGTGAGGAATTTGAGAATGGTGAAAACTATCTCACACTTATGTACAAAAATGCAAATGCATTGAAGGAGGCTGTTCAATAATGGCTTTAATGGAATGCAGGGATGTGAGCCTTGGTTATGAAGGCAAAATAATTCTTGAGGATATTAATTTTAAACTTTCCGGGGGTGAGTATCTTTTTATTGTCGGAGAGAACGGAACCGGGAAAAGTACATTGATAAAAGGATTGTTAAGACTTAAAAAGCCTATGTCAGGAAGTATTACAATGGGGGATGGGCTTAAGGCGAATGAAATAGGTTATCTGCCACAGCAGACAATTACCCAGAAGGATTTTCCGGCAAGTGTTTACGAGGTGGTTTTGTCGGGCAGGCTTAACAGCCTTTCATTAAGACCGTTCTATGGCCGTAAGGACAAAGCAGATGCAATGGACAAACTTAGACTGATGGGAATAGAGCATTTGAAAAATAAATGCTATCAGGATCTGTCCGGCGGACAGCAACAGAGAGTTCTGCTTGCCCGGGCAATGTGTGCCACCAAGAAAATGATTCTTCTTGATGAGCCTGTTGCAGGTCTTGATCCCATTGTGACAGCGGAATTGTATGAGCTTATTGCCAGAATTAATAAAGAGATTGGAATTACAGTTATAATGGTATCCCATGATATGGAAGCACTGACAAAGTATGCAACACATGTACTTCATCTGTCGCAGAAACAGCTTTTTTTCGGAAGCAGGGAGGATTACATGAAGACCTCTGAGGGTGTGTTTTTTACCACAGGAAAGGAGAGCAGCAAATAATGCTTGAAATGATTGAAACAATGTTTTCTTATCCTTTTATGGTAAGGGCAATTACCGTAGGAATTTTGGTATCACTGTGTGCTGCGCTTCTCGGTGTAAGTATGGTGTTGAAAAGATATTCCATGATTGGTGATGGCCTGTCCCATGTTGGGTTTGCATCGCTTGCTGCAGCTACAGCAGCAAATGTTGCGCCGCTTAAGGTTGCAATTCCTGTGTGCATAATAGCAGCATTTCTTATGCTGAAAATAAGTGAAAATAGTAAACTTAAGGGCGATTCTGCAGTCGCTATAGTCTGTAGTGGGGCTCTCGCAATAGGCGTTATGATTATATCGCTTTCGTCAGGAATGAATACGGATGTTAATAATTATATGTTTGGAAGTATCCTTTCTATCAGTAAAGAGGATGCCGTGATAACAAGAGTGCTTTCGATTATTGTAATTGTTGTATTCCTTATTTTTTATAACAGGATTTTTGCAGTTACATTTGATGAAAGCTTTGCAAGGGCAACCGGTACCAAAGCAGGAGTTTACAATATGGTGCTGGCGATTCTTACCGCAGTAACTGTTGTAATCGGAATGAGAATAATGGGTGCATTGCTGATTTCAAGTCTTATTATTTTCCCTAGCCTTTCATCCATGAGAGTATGTAAAAGATACAAAACGGTAATGATTTCTTCTGTGATTGTATCGGTGGTGTGTTTTATAATAGGAATAGCAGTTTCATTCCGGTATTCAACTCCTACGGGAGCAAGTATTGTATGTATAAATTTGGGGTGCTTTGCAATTTTTACAGCAGTGGGCGCAGTTAAAAGTAAAATCAAAAAATAATTTTGTGTAAATCCGGCAGTAGATACTGTCGGATTTTTGATATTTTGGTATAATTATATAAAAAACACTTGGCTTAGTACAAAAATGGTACTAATATATTTTTTTGTAAGAAAGTTTCGAAATGATACTAAGTAAAAAGGGGGATGGAATATGTTAAGTGAAAAAGAGTATTTGGAAAGCTATAATCCACAAGAGTATGACAGACCAAGTATAGCGGTTGATTTACTCATTTTTACTATTGAAGATGACAGATTGAAAATTGTATTGGTAGAGCGTGAAGAACATCCGTTTAAGAATATGCTGTCATTGCCGGGAACATTTGTGGGCATGGATGAAACCTTGGAGAATGCTGCAAAGCGTGGTGCACTTATTAAGACGGGTCTGTCAGATATGTATTTCGAACAGCTTTATACATGGGGGATGTGGACAGGGATCCGAGAATGAGAATTATATCTGTTTCGTATTTATCCTTTGTATCCAGAGACAGGATTAAACTGACAGGGGGGCGTAATACTCTTTCTGTGGCATTGTATGATGTGGATAAAATACTTGAATCTGATAAAGAACTTGCCTTTGACCATAGAAAGATTATTGAATATGGCAGGGAACGGATTAAGAGCAAAGTGGAATATTCAAAGATAGCTTTTGAATTTCTTGCGGAAGAATTTACTTTGCCGGAATTACAGAAGGTGTATGAAATTCTTATGGATAAGGAATTGTACAAGTCCGGCTTCAGACGTAAGATTGCCGGATTAGTGGAAGAAACAGACAAGATGACTGAAGGGGATGCGCACAGACCAAGCAAATATTACAGATAGAGAGAATGCAAAAAACAGGAGGAAATTTCGGAGTTTCTATAGTATAGAAATGAGGATGAATAACATGATAGTAGGAATCGATTTAGGAACAACTAATAGTCTTATTGCATATTTTGATAAGGAAAATGGAGCGACAATTATCCCTAATCGTCTTGGCAATAAGCTGACACCATCCGTTGTAAGCTTTGACGAGGACGGAACAATTTATGTGGGATAAACTGCAAAGGAAAGAAGAATTACACATTCTATGCGCACTGTGGAAGTATTTAAAAGGGACATGGGTAGCAAAAGAGTGTGGAATATAGGGGATAAACAGTATACTCCAACAGATTTGTCTGCGTTGGTATTGCGTACTCTTAAGGAGGATGCAGAGAGTTATCTTGGTGAGGAGATTACAGAGGCTGTTATTAGTGTTCCGGCATATTTTAATGAGCATCAGAGAAAGGCGACCAAGTTAGCCGGTAAGCTTGCCGGACTTAAGGTAGAAAGACTTATAAGTGAGCCAACGGCAGCCGCCATTGCTTTTGGAGTTGATAATTCTGCTGATAATACTACCATTATGGTATTTGATTTAGGCGGTGGAACCTTTGATATTTCATTATTGGAGCTGGATGATGGAATTATGGAGGTGCACTGTGTTACAGGAGATAATTTTCTAGGCGGAGAAGAATTTACCAAGGTTATTTACAATAAGTTTATCAGAACACACAATCTTGAAGAGGAAATGCTGTCAGCCCAGACTAAGAATCATATAAGCAAACAGGCAGAAGCCTGTAAACTGGCATTATCAGATGATATTGTCACAACAATGAAATGTAAAATTAATGACGAAATGCTTGAAATGACATTGACACGTGATGAATTCAGGGAAGATTGTGAGGGCTTGCTGGAGAGAATTAAAAAACCAATTTCCAGAAGCTTACGCGATTCTAAAATGACTATTGAAGATATTGACAGAGTTGTAATGGTTGGAGGTAGTACGAGACTTCCTCTTGTAAGGTCATATGTGGGGGCTCTTCTTAAAATGCTGCCTGATTACAGTGTTAATCCTGATGAGGTAGTAGCAATTGGTGCATGCATGCAGGCGGACATGAAGGAAAGAAATGAAGCGGTGGAAGACCTTATATTAACCGATGTATGCCCATATACACTAGGGACCGGAATTATTAATAAAAACGGCAGTTCCGATTTGTACAGTCCGATTATTCAGAGGAACACCACAGTACCTGCAAGCCGTACCAAGACTTATTTCACAGTGCATGATTATCAGAAAAAGCTTAGTATCGGAATATATCAGGGTGAAAATCGGCTTGTGGACAATAATCTTTTGATTGATACAATAACTATTGATGTGCCACCTAATAAGGCAGGAATGGAAAGTGTAAGCGTTACATTTACATATGATGTAAATTCACTTTTGGAGGTTATTGTTAAGTCCAAATCCACAGGCATGGAAGTGAAGAAAATCATCAGAAGCTCCGATAGTGACATATCCGAGGAAGAGGCAGAGAAGCGTTTTGCAGAGCTTGAATATTTAAAACTCCCGCCTAGGGAACAGGAGGAGAACAAACTGGTATTATTCCGTGCAGAGGAATTGTATGAAGAACTCCTTGGTGCTGAGCGTGAGCAGATGGGATATAATATTTCTGTTTTTGAAGGTATACTTGAAATGGTGAGCTGGAGGAAATTGAAACTGCAAGAGAGCAGATGAAGGAGATTTTGGACCAATATATTTTTTAAAAATTACATTGGTTTTTATGAGATACATTGTTTAATATTGGGATATACAGATTAAGGCAGAAGAATTTTCTGCCGTTGTATTAAGATTACTTATGTCTGTATGCACTTGGCGTAACACCGAATTTTTTCTTAAACATCCTGTTAAAATATGACAGGTTTTCATATCCGCATTCAGCAGCAATATCTAAAATATTATCAGAAGAGGACAGCAGAAGTCTGGATGCCATTGAAAGCCTGTATTCATTAAGATAATCAATAAAAGATGTTCCCATAACTTTTTTAAAATATTTCATAAAATGTGAAGATGAGAAGTTGCATACTGCAGCAATCTCATCAATACTGATGGGCTTTCGGTAGTTTTCTTCTATATACTTAATTACATCTTTGATTTTATCCAGATTCTTATTGGGAGTGACTTTAAGCTCATCAGCCTCCTCTGCAATAGAACATAATGCAAAAAAGAATTCAAACAAGTATCCTTTTATTGCAAGCTCATATCCTTTCGGACTACCATAAGTCAGAAGCGTGTCAGCTCTGTCAATACAGCTTGAAATACTGCTATAATATGACTCGTCTTTGGTAATAATATGATTAAAATTCAGTTTGCCAGACAGCAGAGGAGCAAAATATGCAGTATCGACACCGTCTGAATATTTGGCAATAAGCATATCTGTGTTGAAAATAATGTTTTCATATTCCATTGAATAATTGGATAGGCGGGAAATTCCGTGGGTCTGACCGGGAATGACAATAATGATATCACCTGCCTCAACATAATGTGCCTCAAAATCAAGTGTTACAGTACCTTTTCCTTTTTTGATGTAAATTATTTCCATTTCATTATGCCAATGTAAGGGTACTTCGCTAAAATCCAGAGGAATTGAGCATAAATAAGTATTGTATGGAAAAATGGTATTGGAATGCTGTTTTGTTTCTTTTAAATCTTCATAATTAGAATTCTGCATACGGATAACTCCTAAAAATTTGAAATATACATACTGATGATAGGATTGTACCATAAAATGATTGTATATTGCAAGAAAATGAGAAGATTTTGATGTTAGAGTACAAATGTACCCTGAATTGAGTGCGTAATTTAATTTAAATATAATTATAAGTGAGGTAATATTCATGGGAAAAGAACTTGACAGAGGTGCCGGTATACTGCTTCCAATCAGCAGCCTTCCTTCACCTTACGGAATCGGTACAATGGGTGCTAAAGCATACGAGTTTGTAGATATGCTCAGAGCATCAGGACAGATGTACTGGCAGGTACTTCCTGTTGGTCCGACAAGCTTCGGTGATAGTCCGTATCAGTCTTTTTCTGCTTTTGCAGGTAATCCTTATTTTATTGATCTGGATATCCTTATTGAAGAAGGACTCCTTTACAAGGCAGAGGTTGAGAATACATATTGGGGAAGTAATCCTGAATATGTAGAGTATGATGTTATTTATAATGCAAGATTTAATATTTTAAGAAAAGCTTTTGAAGCATCCGGACATAAGGATACTCCTGAATATGCGGCTTTCCTTGAAGAGAATAAATCATGGATTGAGGATTTTGCTTTATTTATGGCTATTAAGGCAGCTCATGATAACAGAGACTGGCTTAGCTGGGAGGAAGATATTCGTGCCCATAAGAAATCAGCCATTAACAGATATAAGAAGGAACTTGCAGCTGAAGTTGATTTCTATATTTTTATGCAGTACAAGTTCTATGAGCAGTGGGGCAGATTAAAATCCTACGCTAATAAGAAGGGCGTTAAGATTATAGGAGATATTCCAATTTATGTTGCACTTGACAGTGCTGATGTATGGGCTAATCCTAAGCTCTTCCAGTTGGATGCAGACTGCAGGCCGGTTAATGTTGCAGGATGTCCTCCTGATGCATTTTCAGACTGGGGTCAGAAGTGGGGTAATCCGCTTTATGACTGGAAGGCAATGGAGAAAACTGATTTTGAATGGTGGAAACGCAGAATGGCTGCATCAGCCAATTTATATGACGTAATCCGTATTGACCACTTTATCGGAATCGTCCGTTATTATAACATTCCTGTAGACGGAGTTCCTGTAGACGGTTTCTTTGCACAGGGCCCGGGAATGAAACTTATTAATGCAATTGATTCTGCAATTGATGGCAAGGCTAAGGTTATTGCAGAAGACCTTGGTGTTGTAGTTCCTGAAGTAACGGCTCTTGTTAAAGAGTCAGGTTATCCTGGAATGAAGGTGTTCCAGTTTGCTTTTGACGGATATACAACTAATGAACATGCACTTCATAATCATGAACAGAATTATGTTGTTTATATCGGAACTCATGACAACGATACAATTAAGGGCTATCTTGATGACCGTACAGATGCCGATCTTGATTACATGATGAGATATCTTGGCGTTGATAAGAGAGAGGATATTGTTGATGAACTGTTACGCTATATGTATATGAGCGTTGCAAATACAGTTATTGTTCAGATGCAGGATCTTTTAGGAAAAGATAATGCTGCAAGAATGAACCTGCCTTCCACAATAGGTACTAACTGGAGATGGAGAATGCAGGAAGGAGAATTCACGATCGAAATCAGAGACAAGCTTCGTGAATTAACAAAACTTTATGGAAGAAGTACTAATAATTGGTATTATGCTAAGGAGGATTATATGTTAGCAGATATTTGTGAAAAGAGATTTGGAAAAGCAATCAAGGATTGTTCAAATGAAGAAATTTATCTCGCACTTTTGGAGATGACTAAGACACTTGCAAAGGACAAAGAGAAGAATGAAGGTAAGAAGAAGGTTTACTACATTTCAGCAGAGTTCCTTATTGGAAAACTTTTATCTAACAACCTTATTAACTTAGGTGTTTTTGAAAGTGTTAAGAAAGAACTTGAAGAGAATGGAAAGAGCATTTATGAAATTGAAGAGATTGAGCCGGAACCATCTTTAGGTAATGGTGGTCTTGGAAGACTTGCAGCATGCTTCCTTGATTCAATGGCTTCGCTCGGACTTGCCGGAGACGGTATTGGCCTCAATTATCACATGGGCCTTTTTAAACAGGTGTTCGAGAATAATTTCCAGAAAGCTACACCTAACCCATGGATTGAGAATGAAGGCGTTTTAACTAAAACAGATGTTTCTTATCAGGTGGATTTTAACGGCTTCTCAGTTCGTTCAAGATTATATGATATTGATGTAACCGGTTATGATAATAGAACCAACAAGCTTCATTTGTTTGATATTGAGTCAATTGATGAAGGTCTTGTACAGGGGGATTCAATTAACTTTGATAAGACTGATATCTGCAAGAACCTTACATTGTTCTTATATCCGGATGACAGTGATGAGGCTGGTAACTTACTTAGAATCTATCAGCAGTACTTCATGGTAAGCAATGGTGCAAGACTCATCATTGATGAGTGCAAGGCTAAAGGCTGCAATCTCCATGACCTTCATGAATATGCAGCAATCCAGATTAACGATACACATCCATCAATGGTAATTCCTGAGTTGATTCGTTTACTTACAACAGAAGGAATTGATTTTAACGAGGCTGTTGAAATTGTATCTAAGACATGTGCTTATACCAATCATACAATTCTTGCTGAGGCTCTTGAAAAATGGCCTATCGCATACCTTGAGAAGGTTTGCCCGCAGATTGTTGGTATTATCAGAGAATTAGATAACAGAGTAAGAGGAAAATTCAGCGATCCGTCAGTATATATTATTGATGACAGTGGACGTGTTCATATGGCTCATATGGATATTCACTATGGTTACAGTGTTAACGGTGTTGCTTATCTCCACACAGAGATTCTTAAGAATACAGAGTTAAATAACTTCTACAAGATTTATCCTGAGAAGTTTAATAACAAGACTAATGGTATTACCTTTAGAAGATGGCTCCTTCACTGTAATGAAGAGCTTTCAGCTTATATTGAGAGTCTTATCGGAGCTGATTTCAAGAAGGATGCAGACAAACTTGAAGAGTTGGCTAAATACCTTGAGGATGCAGCAGTTCTTAATAAGATTCTTGACATCAAGAAGGTTAAGAAAACAGAGCTTAAGGATTTCTTAAAAGCTACACAGAATATTGATATTGATGATAACTCAATTTATGATATTCAGGTAAAACGTCTCCATGAATACAAGAGACAGCAGTTAAATGTACTTTGGGTAATTTACAAATACTATGAAATTAAAGAAGGAAGACTTCCTAAGACACCTGTTACTGTAATCTTTGGTGCAAAGGCAGCTCCTGCATATACAATTGCTAAAGACATCATTCATTTGATTCTCTGCTTACAGCAGGTAATTAACAATGATCCTGAAGTAAGTCCGTACTTAAAGGTTGTTATGGTAGAGAACTATAATGTAACTAAGGCTGCTAAGATTATTCCTGCATGTGATATTTCAGAACAGATTTCACTGGCTTCCAAGGAAGCTTCAGGAACAGGTAACATGAAGTTTATGCTAAATGGTGCTGTAACACTCGGAACCAAGGATGGCGCTAACGTAGAAATCGGAGAGCTTGTTGGAGAGGATAATATTTACTTCTTCGGTGAGAGCTCAGAGCAGGTAATTGAGCATTATGCAAAAGCAGATTACTGTGCAAAAGATTACTATGTAAATGATCCTGATATTAAGAAATATATTGACTTCATTATAAGTGCTGAAGTTATGAAGGTTGGTAATGCACATACACTTCTTGAGCTTCATGCAGAATTAATTAAGAAAGACTGGTTCATGACCCTTCTTGATGTTAAGGATTATATTAAGACCAAGGAAATCGCATTAAACGATTATGAAGACAGAAAAGCATGGGCTAAGAAGATGTTAGTAAACATCAGCAAAGCAGGTTTCTTCTCATCAGACAGAACCATCGCTGAATATAATAAAGACATCTGGAATCTTTAAGATGAAATAACCTTGTGGCCGGAGCAGGAAAGTGCTCCGGCACTTGCGGTTATTGAATTGAATCCGGGAAAGGTAGGAAAAACCCCTTGTACAGAATTTTAATAGTTGAAGGCGACCAGGCAGAGCGTAAAGGGATTAAGATGCTGTTAGAGCAGATGGGTATATCCTGTGAGATTAGTGAGGCTGTTAATGAACAGAGTGCGCTTGATATGATGGCTGACAAAGAATATGATGTTCTTTTAACGGATATTAAAATGCAGTTTTATAACGGTATTGAACTAATTGACCGAGTTAATACATTAAAACGTGGTGTGAAATGCATTGCTTTGAGCGAGCATAAAGAGTTTGAATATGTCAGACAGGCTATGAGAGCCGGAGCTGTAGATTATATTTTAAAACCATTTAAGCCGGTAGAACTTGAAAATACTATCACCAGAGTCTTGCAACAAATTGAAGAGAGCAGGACTGAAAAGATAATAAGGAATAAATGTATCGATTATATGAAGGAACAGATTCTCCGTATGGCAATTAACGGAGCGGAATATTCCGAAATTGAGGAGAATAATGGCGGATTAGTTTCACTTGATTTCGTTCAGAATTACAAAAGAATGATGCTTATAGAATTTAATGCTGATTCTTCCATTAAGAAAAATAATGCCTTTAAGGAGTGTATTCTAAAAACAGAGCCGCTAATTGAGAGTCATGTTGATATTAATAAACAACGTTCGGTGATTTTTTTCAGAGAAAACAATCTTCCTTTTATTGATATTGCTAATAAGATATGTACTGCTGTTAAAGCTGATTTTGGTATAACCCCGTATATAGCAATATCCGATGAGATTTGTGAATTTGACGGAATTGCAAAGGCTATGAATGATTTGGATTTTCTTATGGAGAGTAAATTTTATCATTTATCGGAAAATATATTCTATCAGGGAATGAAAAAAGATTCGATGTCAATGGTACAGATGGATGATGACACACTGATGAAACAAATGAAACAGGATATTAAGGTTAAAAATATTACCGGACTCAGAGGACATTTTGATAAATTCTGTGACAAATACAGAACCAAAACTGATTTCTCGCAGTTGTATATCAAGTTCCTGTTTTCAAATCTTCTTAAGGATTTTTATGAGAATTTTCCGGGAACTGATGAAAAAGAACTTAATACAGAGATTGATGCTCTTTACAGAGCTAACGATTTTACGGTTGTAATTGAAATTGTTAATAAGAATATAGACAGATTGGAGAAAATATTCACAGAGAATCCTGTAATGGTTCATAAAGAAATAGAAGTAGTTAAGAGATATATATATGAGCATTATGGCGATGAACTAAGTGTTGATCTGCTTGGTGAGATGGTCTATATGACTCCGAGCTATTTAAGCTCTGTTTTTAAAAAGGAAACGGGACAGAATTTAAGCCGTTTTATTAAAGCATACAGAATGGAGCGTGCTAAGTATATGCTGGAGAACACGATGGCGAAAATTATTGATATCAGTGCGACCTGTGGATATCCGAATGTATCGTATTTCTGTTCAAGCTTTAGAGAGTATTATGGTGTAAGTCCGCAAAAATACAGGGAAACTGGAGAATGATTAGTGCAATTTGATAATAAAATGCTCAAAAATTCGTTCCTTATGTATAAAAAATTTAATTATAATAATATTATTGCATTGAAGTAATGATACAAATTGTATATTTTTAACAAAGAGCAATTGGTAAATATGTTGATTTTCTTTAAAAATTTACATAAATCAAAGATTATTGATATATACACCGCTTGCTCTTTGTTTTATAATCAATACATACTATAAAAAGGAGGAATTTTTCAATGAAATTCAAAAAGGTATTAGCTTTAGCATTAGCTGGAGCAATGTGCTTATCTGCATTTGTTGGCTGTTCAGGAAGTAGCAGCTCATCAAATTCAGGAAGTTCTTCATCAGCTGGAGCTCCTCAGACAACAGAGGATCCTGCAAATGAAGAAGCAATTACCGCTACAATTAAGGTATGGAGCCCTGCTGAAGATCAGGCTGCAGACAATGGCGAATGGTTACAGACAAGATGTGAGGCATTCAAGGCTGAACATCCAAACTGGGATTTAACATTCGTATATGAGACTTGTGGCGAAGACAAGTGCGCTGAGACTGTTTCAACAGATCCTGCAGCAGCAGCAGACGTATTTATGTTTGCTAACGACCAGGTTAATAAGTTAATTGATATGGATGCAATTGCTAAGCTTGGTGGAACAACAGCTGATTATGTTAAGACAACTAACTCAGAAGCTATTGTTAATTCAGTAACAGTTGATGATTCTATTTATGGTGTGCCATATACAACTAATACTTGGTATATGTTCTACAACAAGAGCATCTTCTCTGAGGATGATATTAAGAATCTTGACACAATGCTTTCAAAAGCAAAAGTAGCTTTCCCACTTACTAACTCATGGTATATCGCTTCTTTCTATGTAGGAAACGGATGTACTCTTTTCGGAGATGGTTATGATGAGTCAGCAGGAATTGACTTCGGCGGAGATAAGGCTGTAGCTGTAACAGATTACCTTGTAGATTTGGCTGCTAATCCAAATTTCATGAACGATGAAAGTGGTTCAGGTATCGCTGGACTTAAGGATGGTACAGTAGGTGCTATGTTCACAGGTTCATGGGATGCTGCTAACATCAAGAAAGCACTTGGCGACAACTTCGGTGTAGCTGCTTGTCCTACATTCACACTTAATGGTGAAGAGAAACAGATGTTACCATATGCTGGTTCTAAGGCAGTAGGTGTTAATAAGAATACTGAATACCCACAGGTAGCAGTAGCTCTTGCTCTTTGGCTTGCAAATGCTGAGTCTCAGCAGACAAGATATGACGCTAGAGGAGTAGTTCCATGTAACGTAGAACTCCTTGCTGATGATGCAGTTAAGGCTGATGCACTTGTAGCTGCTCAGAATAAGACATTTGACTCTGTATCTATTATTCAGCCATTCGTTACTGCTATGAGTAATTATTGGAGTCCTGCTGAGAACATGGGTAAAGCTATTGTAGCTAAGACAGTTACTCATGAGAATGCAGCTGCTCAGACTGAAGAGATGAATACTGCTATGAATGCAGATGTTGCTCAGTAATTGTTACATATAACTTTTTGAAAGTTAGAAACAACAACATTCGCCTGCCAGCTTGCTGGCAGGCGATATATTAATCTAGTAAAGCACTTATGGGCGCATCAAGGAGGTTAGCGGAAATGTTAGGAAAGAAAGCCGGGGGTAAGAAAAATCGCGAATTTGATACCCCTTATTCATTGAAAAATGCTTTGGCAAAAGGAAATATTATTACAAGACTTTCTGTTCTTATAATGGGTCTTGGTAATATTGCGAATCGCCAGATAGTTAAAGGTTTGATGTTCCTTGCTCTTGAAGTAGCATATATTTATTTCATGATTAATACCGGTTTCAACTGCCTTGTTAATTTTGTTAAACTTGGCGGAAGAGAGACTGAAGAGATTTGGAACGAATCAAAAGGTGTTTATGAATACATCATTGGTGATAAGAGTATTTTGTTCTTATTATATGGTGTAGCTGTAGTATTTTTAACAATTTTATTTATAGTAGTATGGAAAACATCGGTAAGCAGTGCGTACAAAGCACAGTGCCTTAGAGCAGAAGGTAAGAAGCCGGCTACAATTATAGAGGATATTAAGAACTTATTTGATAAGAACTTACATGGTTTCTTGCTCTTTTTACCTATTACCGGAATTGTTCTGTTTACAATTCTTCCACTCGTGTACATGATTTGTATGGCGTTTACTGATTATAGTATTGTAAATGACCGTTTGAATATATTTAACTGGGTAGGATTAGTAAACTTCGGTAAAGTGCTTAACCTTAAAAATACAATTGGTCAGGAGTTCTGGCCGGTACTTGGCTGGACACTTTGTTGGGCAGTTTTAGCAACATTTTCAAACTATATTTTAGGTATGATTCTTGCAATTATTATTAATCGTAAGAATACCAAAGTTAAGGGATTGTGGAGATTCTGTTTCATGATGTCAGCAGCTATTCCACAGTTTGTATCATTACTCTTAATGAGAACCTTGTTCTCTAATAATGGTATTGTTAACACAATGCTGATAAATGCCGGTATCATTGAGAATTTTATTCCGTTTTGGGATAGTGTAACCTGGGCACGAGTTTTGGTTGTTGTAATCAACATCTGGGTAGGTGTTCCGTTTACAATGCTTCAGGTAACAGGTGTTCTTCAGAACATTCCTACTGAACTGTATGAAGCAGCAAGGGTTGACGGTGCTGGCCCTGTTACAATCTTTTTCAAGATTACATTACCATACATGTTGTTCGTAACATCACCTTACCTTATTACATCATTTACAGGTAATATCAACAACTTCAACGTAATCTTCCTGTTGAGTGGTGGTAATCCGGCACAGAGTGTAGGTTCTACATCAGGTCAGACAGACTTGCTTGTAACATGGCTCTACAAACTTACAATTAGTAAGAATTACTATAATATCGGTGCGGTTATCGGAATTTTGACATTCGTTGTATTGGCGGTTGTTTCATTGATTACTTACCATCGTACCAGCTCATATAAGAACGAGGAGGGATTCCAATAATGGTAAAACAGAAAAGTGGCGCAAGAGCCAGAAGAATCGTTTCGAACATTTTTGTTCATATAATACTTGGAATTTTGTCAGTTATTTGGCTATTCCCTATCTTTTGGGTTATATTAATCAGCTTCAAGAAGGAAGAGGGACTTTATATGTCAAGCTTCTTCCCGGATGAGTTGTGGCTGGGTAACTACAAGAAGTTATTTACGGATACACAGATTCTTAACTTCCCTCAGATGTTTAAGAATACACTTATTATTGCAGTATTTGTTTGTATTATTTCAACATTTTTCGTGCTTTCAGTTTCATACTGTATGTCACGTATGCGTTTTAAAATGAGAAAGCCTTTTATGAACGTTGCACTTATCCTTGGTATGTTCCCTGGATTCATGTCAATGATTGCAACTTATTACATCTTAAAGGCACTGGGGCTTACAGAAGGAGCAATGATCAGAGTTTCACTTGTTCTGGTATACTCGGCAGGCTCCGGTTTGGGATTCTATATAGCCAAAGGTTTCTTCGATACAATACCGAAGAGCGTTGATGAAGCAGCATATATTGATGGTGCTACACGTTGGCAGGTATTTACCAGAATTACCATTCCTCTCAGTAAGCCAATTATTGTATATACTGTACTTAGTTCATTCATGGGTCCTTGGCTTGATTTCATCTTCGCAAAGGTTATCTGTGGTGCTAAGGCTCAGTATTACACAGTTTCAATCGGATTGTGGAACATGCTCGAGAAAGAGTATGTTACTGACTGGTTCAACTGCTTCTGTGCGGGTGCGGTTGTAGTATCTGTTCCAATTGCAATTCTGTTCATGGTAATGCAGAAGTTCTATCAGGAGGGTGTATCCGGTGCTGTTAAGGGTTAATTCCCGTTGGAATTACAGCTTGCGGTTTAACTGTATGGATATAGGTTCCGTATAATATAATATTGAATTTTTTTGCACTCGGTTTGGGATTTAATGTCATCATGCTGGGTGCAAATTATATTTAAAGAAAAATAATAGGAGGTATATAATGAATAAAATCAAAAAGATTCTTTCAGTACTATTTGCAGCTGTTTTATTAGTAGGAAGCTTTAGTGGTTGTAATAATTCAACCAATACAGGCACTTCCAATAATACTGAAGATGTTAATAACACAAATAATGCAGATGATGATGCAGAAAACAGAATTGATGATAAGTATGGAACATGTTATCAGGTATTTCTGTATTCTTTCTGTGATAGCGACGGCGACGGAATAGGTGATATTAACGGATTGACTTCCAAATTGGATTATATCGCTGATTTGGGCTTTACAAGCATCTGGCTTCTTCCTTTCCATCAGTCAACTACATACCACAAATATGATGTAGTTGATTATTATTCAATCGACTCACAGTATGGAACCATGGAAGATTTTGAAAAACTTATTGAGGAATGTGATGCAAGAAATCTCGATATAGTAATGGACTTTGTTATCAACCATACATCAACACAGCATGAATGGTACAAGCAGGCTAAGACATACATTCAGAGCCTTGGAGCAGATGAGGAACCTGATCCGGCGGTATGTCCTTATGTGGAATACTATAATTTTCAAAAGTCCGACACGATACCGACAGGCTATAGCAGAGTTTCAGGTACGAGCAATTGGGTATATGAATGTGTGTTCTGGGATCAGATGCCGGACTTGAATTTTAACTGTGATGCAGTTAAGAAGGAAATTGAAGATATTGCTTCATTCTGGATTGAAAAAGGTGTTAAGGGCTTCAGACTTGATGCTGCATTACATTACTATGAAGGTAATATAGAGAAAAGTACGGATACTTTAAAATGGTTCTATGACTATGTTGAGGGTATTGACCCGGAAATCTATGTTGTAGCAGAGGTATGGAACACTTTTACAACACTTAAATCTTTTTATGAAAGTGGTGTTGACAGCCTTTTTAATTTTACCTATGGTAATAAGGATGGTGCATTGGTTAAAGCAATCAACCGTAATGCCAATGGAGAATGTGGTTTGGAGTTAACAAAAACAATTGTTAATATGTACAATGAATTTTCATCCGTTAATCCGGACTATGTTGATGGCGTATTTTTATCCAACCACGATACGGGAAGAGCAGGAAGCTTCTTATCAGGAAAGCTTGAAAAACTTAAGTTCGCAGCAGCCTTAGAAATATTATCAACAGGATGTGTTTTCGTATACTATGGAGATGAACTTGGTATGGCAGGTGCCGGTATTGATGAGAACAAGAGAGCACCAATGTACTGGACAGATTCGGATTCTGCTGATATGACAGTTGGTCCTCCTAATATGGTGGAGCAGAATCATAAATTAGGCTCTTATGAGACACAGAAGGATGATGAGAATTCACTTTATAATTTCTATAAGAAAGCAATTCATATAAGAAATAAATATCCTCAGGTTGGCAGAGGAATTCCTGCTGCTATGGATGATGTTATTGCACAGGATGGTAATTTATGTGCGATTTCTAAGACATATAATGGTGAAACAATTCATATAATTTATAATATTAACAGTGAAGCTGCTTCGACTGTTACAGTTTCAAAGGGTACATATAATTATACAGGAATTGCAGATTCTCTTTGCGTAAGCGAAGAACAGCCTGTACTTGATGGAGAGACATTAACAATTCCTTCATTTGGTTGTGTTATCCTGAAATAACATAAAAATGCCGTAAGCGGAGTCAATTCGTTTGCGGCTTTTTCTGTTTGGATACTAAAATAAATAAAAATAAATAAAAACATTGATAAAAAATTGACAATTACTACTTGAAATGATATGATGTTAGGGTGAGTTGAAACTGTCTTATTCTTTTAAAAAAGATTGTTAAAAAACTAACATACTATACTAACTATAGCTCGAATGAGCAAGAGGAGATAAGATGATAGCAGTATATCCGGGAAGCTTTGATCCGGTCACACTTGGACATCTTGATATTATTACACGTACTTCCCAAATTGCAGACAAGCTTATTGTAGGTGTATTGGTTAACAGTCAGAAGAAACCTATGTTTACAATGGAAGAACGCCTGGAGATGCTTCGTGTAACCGTTAAAGAGCTGGATAATGTAGAAGTACAGACCTTTGAAGGAATGACGATTGATTTCGCACATAAGAATAACGCAAATGTTATTATCAGAGGCTTAAGGGTTATTTCTGATTATGAGACTGAGATGCAGATAGCGCAGGTTAACAGAAGTATAGACCCATCAATCGAGACGATGTTTTTATCAACCGGACTGGAATACTCATTCTTAAGTTCAACAATAGCCAAGGAAGTGGCATTTTATGATGCCGGAGTGGAGAAACTTGTGCCTCCAATCGTGGCTAAGAAATTTAAAGAAAAATATTTTAATAATTTATAAGGAGGATTTTTTTAATGGCTAAGAAAATCGTTTTAGCAGGCGCTTGCCGTACTGCAATTGGTACAATGGGAGGAGCATTAAGCACAGTTCCGGCAGTAGACCTTGGAGCTATCGTTATCAAGGAGGCTCTTAACAGAGCAGGAGTTCCTGCTGATAAGGTTGACCATGTATATATGGGCTGCGTAATTCAGGCAGGTCTTGGGCAGAACGTTGCACGTCAGGCTACAATTAAGGCAGGACTTCCAATTGAAACAACAGCTGTTACTGTTAACGTTGTATGTGGTTCAGGTCTTAACTGTGTAAATATGGCTGCACAGATGATTGAGGCAGGAGATGCTGATATCGTAGTAGCAGGTGGTATGGAAAGCATGTCAAGAGCACCATTCGCGCTTCCAAATGCAAGATTTGGTTACAGAATGAACAACGGTACTCTTGTTGATACAATGGTTAATGATGCACTTTGGGATGCATTCAACAATTATCATATGATTAAGACCGCAGATAATATCTGTGAACAGTGGGGACTTACAAGAGAAGAGCTTGATGAGTTCGCTGTAAACAGCCAGAATAAGGCTGAGAAGGCTATGGCTGAAGGTAAATTTAAGGACGAAATCGTTCCTGTTGAGGTTAAAGTTAAGAAGAACACAGTTATAGTTGATACTGATGAGGGACCAAGACCGGGTACATCTATGGAAGGTCTTGCTAAGCTTCGTGCTATCAATCCTGATGGATTTGTTACAGCAGGTAATGCTTCCGGTATCAATGACGGTGCTGCTGCAATCGTTGTTATGTCAGAAGAGAAAGCTAAAGAGCTTGGCGTAACACCAATGGCAACATGGGTTGCCGGTGCACTTGGCGGTGTTGATCCATCAATCATGGGTATCGGACCTGTTGCTTCTACTAAGAAGGTTCTTGCTAAGACAGGCTGGACAATTGATGACCTTGACCTTGTTGAAGCTAACGAAGCTTTCGCAGCACAGTCAATCGCAGTAGGAAGAGACCTTGGTTTCAACCTTGACAAATTAAATGTTAACGGTGGTGCAATTGCACTTGGACATCCTGTTGGAGCTTCAGGATGCCGTATCCTCGTTACACTTCTTCATGAGATGCAGAAGAGAGATGCTAAGAAGGGTCTTGCAACTCTTTGTATCGGTGGCGGAATGGGCTGCTCAACACTTGTTGAACGTGACTAATCCGTACAGATATGTATATTTGGGGTAACTGCTTGTGCAGTTACTCCTTTAGTAATGTTTAATTACACAATAAAATAATAAAAGGAGTACTAATCATGGAATTCGTTAAATACGAAGTTGAAGGTGCTGTTGGTATCATTACCATCGACCGTCAGAAAGCTTTAAATGCTTTAAACAGCCAGGTTCTTGAAGAACTTGATGCAACCTTTAGTGCAGTGGATGTAAATACTGTTCGTTGTCTTATTTTAACAGGTGCAGGAGAGAAATCTTTTGTTGCCGGTGCTGATATCGGAGAGATGAGTACACTTACCAAAGCAGAGGGAGAAGCATTCGGTAAGAAAGGTAATGATGTTTTCAGAAAGATTGAAACTTCCCCAATTCCTGTAATTGCAGCAATTAACGGCTTTGCACTCGGTGGAGGCTGTGAAATTTCCATGAGCTGCGATATAAGAATCTGCTCTGATAATGCTGTTTTCGGACAGCCTGAGGTTGGTCTTGGAATTACACCTGGTTTTGGTGGAACACAGAGACTCGCAAGAATCGTTGGTGTTGGTAAGGCTAAGGAAATGATTTACGGAGCACGTAATATTAAGGCTGATGAAGCTTACAGAATCGGTCTTGTTAATAACGTATATCCGCTTGAGGAGTTATTGCCTGCTGCTAAGAAGCTTGCTTCTATTATTGCAGCAAATGCTCCAATCGCAGTTCGTAACTGTAAGAAAGCAATTAACGATGGTCTTGATGTAGGAATGGATGAAGCTATTGTTATCGAAGAGAAATTATTCGGCGACTGCTTCGAGACAGAAGACCAGAAGGCCGGAATGGGCAACTTCCTCGAGAAGGACAAAGAGAAAAAATTAAAAGTTGTTCCATTTAAGAATTGTTAATTATTAAAATTTATATAGGAGGTCTATCATGAAGGTAGGTATTATTGGTGCCGGAACAATGGGTTCCGGAATCGCTCAGGCTTTCGCACAGACAGAAGGCTATGAAGTATGCTTATGCGATATCAACAATGAATTCGCAGCAAATGGAAAAAACAAAATTGCTAAGGGTCTTAGCAGATTAGTTGAGAAAGGCAAAATGGAGCAGTCTGCTGCAGATGCTATTCTTAACAAAATCACAACCGGTACTAAAGAGATTTGTACAGATTGCGATTTAGTAGTAGAGGCAGCTCTTGAGAACATGGATATCAAGAAACAGACATTCAAGGAATTACAGGAAATCTGTAAGGCAGATTGTATGTTTGCTACAAACACATCTTCACTTTCAATTACAGAAATCGGAGCAGGACTTGACAGACCTGTTATCGGTATGCATTTCTTCAATCCGGCTCCTGTTATGAAACTTGTTGAAGTTATCAAGGGTGAGAATACACCTGATGAGATGAAGGACAAGATTGTTGCTATTTCAGAAGAAATCGGCAAGACTCCTGTAGAGGTTAACGAAGCTGCAGGTTTTGTTGTTAACAGAATCTTAATTCCTATGATTAATGAGGCTGTTGGTATCGTAGCTGATGGTGTTGCATCTGTTGAAGGTGTTGATACAGCTATGAAGCTTGGCGCAAATCATCCAATGGGACCTTTAGCTCTTGGTGACTTAGTCGGACTTGATATCTGTCTTGCAATTATGAATGTATTATATGATGAGACAGGTGACAGCAAATATCGTCCGCATCCATTGCTTAAGAAGATGGTTCGTGCAGGTAAGTTAGGCAGAAAGACCGGAATCGGTTTCTACGATTACAGCAAATAATTTGACTTAAAATTTATTTTTTAAATGGAGGAATTTAAATCATGGATTTTGCATTAGATAAAAAACATGAGATGGCGAGAACTCTCTTTAGAGAATTCGCACAGAATGAAGTGAAACCCCTCGCTCAGGAAGTTGACGAGACAGAAGAATTCCCTATGGAAACCCTTAAGAAAATGCAGAAGGTTGGTTTCATGGGCATTCCTGTACCAAAGGAATATGGAGGACAGGGTTGTGATCCTTTAACATATGCTATGTGTGTTGAAGAGTTGTCAAAGGTTTGTGCTACTACAGGTGTAGTTGTTTCAGCACATACATCCCTTTGTGTTGATCCAATTTTGACTTATGGTACAGAAGAGCAGAAACAGAAATATGTAAGACCACTTGCTTCAGGCGAGAAGCTTGGTGCTTTCGGTTTAACTGAGCCGGGTGCAGGTACTGATGCACAGGGCGTTCAGACCAAAGCTGTCCTTGACGGAGATGAGTGGGTACTCAATGGTTCTAAGTGCTTCATTACCAATGGTAAGGTAGCAGATATCTACATCATTATCGCTGTAACAGATATCGTTGAAGATAAGAAGGGCAGAAAGAAAAAATTATTCTCTGCATTCATCGTAGAAAAGGGAACTCCTGGATTCACATTCGGAACCAAAGAGAAGAAGATGGGTATCCGTGGTTCTGCTACATATGAATTAATTTTCCAGGATTGCAGAATTCCTAAGGAGAACCTTCTTGGAGCACAGGGAAAAGGTTTCCCAATTGCAATGCATACGCTTGATGGCGGACGTATCGGTATCGCTGCACAGGCACTTGGTATTGCAGAGGGTGCTTTAGAGACAACAATTGCTTACGTTAAAGAGAGAAAACAGTTTGGCCGTTCAATCGCTGCCCAGCAGAATACACAGTTTATGCTTGCTGATATGGCAACTAAGGTTGAAGCTGCACAGCTCCTTGTATACAAGGCTGCTATGGCTAAAGCAACTAAGAAAGTATATTCAACAGAAGCTGCTATGGCCAAGTTATATGCTGCTGAAGTTGCTATGGAAGTAACAACAAAGGCTGTTCAGTTACATGGTGGTTATGGTTACATAAGAGAATACGAAGTTGAGCGTATGATGCGTGATGCTAAGATTACAGAAATCTATGAAGGAACTTCAGAAGTTCAGAGAATGGTAATCTCAGCTGACTTATTAAAATAATCAGACCAATAAATTCGATAAAATAAGGAGTGTATAACCGTGAAAATCGTAGTATGTGTAAAACAGGTTCCTGATACAAAAGGCGGCGTTAAATTTAACCCGGACGGAACACTTGACAGAGCTGCTATGCTTACCATCATGAATCCTGATGATAAAGCCGGTCTTGAAGCAGCACTTAGATTAAAAGACCAGTACGGTGCAGAGGTTACTGTACTTACAATGGGACTTCCAAAGGCAGAAGATGTTCTTCGTGAAGCTATTGCCATGGGAGCAGACAAGGGTATCCTTGTAACAGACAGAGTATTAGGTGGCGCTGATACTTGGGCAACATCTACAACACTTGCAGGTGCATTAAGAAACCTTGAGTATGACCTTATCATTACAGGTCGTCAGGCTATTGATGGTGATACTGCACAGGTTGGACCACAGATTTCAGAGCATTTAGGACTTCCTGTAATTTCTTATGCTCAGGATATTAAGATTGACGGAGACTCTGTTATTGTTGAACGCCAGTTTGAAGACAGATATCATGTATTAAAAGCGAAAATGCCTTGCCTTGTGACAGCTCTTTCTGAATTAAATGAGCCACGTTACATGACACCGGGCGGAATCTTTGATGCATGTGATGCAGAGATTACCGTTTGGGGAAGAGCAGACCTTAAGGATGTTGATGATTCTAACCTTGGTTTAAAGGGTTCTCCAACTAAGATTGCAAAGGCTTCAGATAAGGTTAGAAAAGGTGCCGGTGAGAAGGTTACATTTGATTCAGCAGATGAGTCAGTAGCTTATATCATGGGCAAATTAAAAGAGAAACACGTAATCTAATAAGAAAGAAAAGTGGTGAATAAAATGGCTTTAGAAGAATTTAAAGGTGTATATATCTACGCTGAACAGGTGGATAATCAGATAAGCAACATCGCTTTCGAATTACTTGGAAAAGCGAGAGATTTAGCAAAAGATTTAGATACTGATGTAACAGCAGTATTAATCGGATCAGATGTAAAGGGTCTTGCAGACAGCCTTGCTGTATATGGTGCTGATAAAGTTATCGTAGTAGATGACCCTGAATTAAAGAACTACAGAACAGAACCATATACACATGCACTTGCATCTGTAATTAAAGAGTTCAAACCTGAAATCATGTTAGTAGGTGCTACAGCTATCGGACGTGACCTTGGT
>JBGVJZ010000019.1:0-28909 GCA_045129695.1 Lachnospiraceae bacterium
TAAGTGCGCCCAATTTTAAGGGAAACACTCCAAAATAAAGGTTATAACCGGAAGTTTCCAGTGATATTCTCACTGGATTACTGAAAAAATGGCAAAATAGGATAATGCTGAAAATAAAGCTAATTAATCAGCGTTTCCCTAGTGCTGGATTCTCATCTTCCGGCATTTTCTCTCCACCAAGTTTTCCTTGTTTGTAGGAATCTATTAATGCATATACTTTATTTATATCAAATGACTGTATTTCCATTTCGCATTCTCCATTAGCATTTTTCTCTGTTTCCTACTTTCTAGAATATCAAAATACACTTTCTTTTTCAATAAACTGTTGTAGATGGCTCTCATTGTCAAAACCAAATATAACAATAATAAAAGAAGCTTACAATCCTTTGTAAATAAAGGAATTGCAAGCTTCTTGCTACTATTCAAACTCTATCGTTCCCGGTGGTTTACTCGTCAAATCATAGAACACTCTGTTAACGCCCCTCACCTCGTTAATTATTCTGCTCATGACCGTCTGTAGTACCTCGAAAGGAATCTCCGCTGCTTCCGCAGTCATAAAATCAATAGTATTAACAGCTCTTAAAGCAACCGCATAGTCATAGGTTCTCTCGTCACCCATTACACCTACTGAACGCATATTGGTAAGAGCTGCGAAATACTGCCCCACGCTTCTGTTCAGACCCGCTTTGGCAATTTCTTCACGATAAATTGCGTCTGCATCCTGAACAATTTTGACCTTCTCAGCAGTAACCTCACCAATAATACGTATACCCAGACCCGGGCCCGGAAATGGCTGACGGAATACAAGATATTCCGGAATCCCAAGTTCAATACCTGCTTTACGCACCTCATCCTTGAAGAGATCACGAAGAGGTTCAATAATCTCCTTGAAATCAACAATGTCAGGAAGTCCACCTACGTTGTGATGCGATTTGATAACAGCGGATTCACCACCGAGACCACTTTCTACAACATCAGGATAGATTGTTCCCTGAACAAGGTAATCCACTGCACCGATTTTCTTAGCTTCTTCCTCAAATACACGAATGAATTCCTCACCGATTATTTTACGCTTTGCTTCCGGTTCTTCAACACCCGCCAGCTTGGCATAGTAACGCTCCTGAGCATTAACACGTATGAAGTTAAGCTCATAAGGACCATTTGGACCAAATACCGCTTCAACCTCATCGCCTTCGTCCTTACGGAGAAGTCCGTGGTCAACAAATACACATGTAAGCTGGTTACCGATGGCTTTGGATAAAAGCACTGCTGCAACAGATGAATCAACTCCACCTGAAAGTGCACAGAGCACCTTTCCTGAACCAACCTTTTTGCGAATACTCCTGATGGACTGCTCCACAAAAGAATCCATCTTCCAGTCACCGGCACAACCGCATATTCCACGAACAAAATTATGAAGCATCTTCGTACCTTCCTGTGTATGGAGAACCTCAGGGTGAAACTGGATTGCATACAGTTTGCGTTCATTACACTGAGCAGCTGCCACAGGACAATCTGCTGTATGTGCACAGATTTCAAAATCCGGTGCAAGCTTAGAAATATAGTCAAAATGACTCATCCAACATATAGTAGTAGGATTTACATCTTTAAACAAAGTTGATGAAGTCACAACACTGACTTCTGTTTTACCATATTCGCGGACAGGAGCCTTCTCAACTCTGCCGCCAAGAACATGCATCATTAACTGAGCACCATAACATAATCCCAAAACAGGAACTCCAAGACTGAATAACTCAGGTGTACATGTAGGTGCACCCTCTTCATAGCAACTGTTCGGCCCTCCTGTAAGAATAATTCCCTTTGGATTCATTGCTTTAATCTTGTCCAACGGGGTTTTGTATGAATAAATTTCACAATATACGTTACATTCTCTGACGCGGCGTGCAACTAACTGGTTATACTGTCCGCCAAAATCTATAACCACAACCATTTCTCTGTTCATGGTACATCCTCCAATCAAGCTTATATTATTACTGGTTTTGTGAATCTATATCATACACCCAATCATATTATTTTTTCAAGTATTTTGCAATATAATGTCCTGTATATGAGGATAAATTTTCTGCAACATCTTCAGGTGTACCATGAGCGATAACAGTACCGCCCCCGTCTCCGCCTTCAGGACCGATATCTATAATATAATCCGCAGTTTTGATAACATCAAGATTATGTTCAATTACAACAACTGTATTACCGCTTTCAGTAAGCCTTTTTAAAATATTGACTAATTTATGCACATCCGCAAAATGAAGACCTGTAGTCGGCTCATCGAGGATATAAATTGTCTTACCAGTACTCTTTTTACTAAGCTCTGTTGCAAGCTTAATTCGCTGTGCCTCACCGCCTGAAAGCTCTGTTGATGGCTGTCCCAGACGAATATAGGAAAGTCCGACATCATTAAGTGTTTCTATTTTGCGGCGGATGGAAGGAACATTTTCGAAAAATTTAACGGCTTCCTCCACTGTCATATCAAGAACATCATAAATACTCTTACCCTTGTATTTTACTTCAAGAGTCTCTCTGTTATATCGCTTGCCTCCACATACCTCACATGGAACATACACATCAGGAAGGAAATGCATCTCTATCTTCAAAATACCATCACCGGAGCAGGCTTCGCAACGACCGCCCTTCACATTGAAGCTGAAACGGCCTTTCTGATAGCCCTTAGCTTTGGCGTCAGATGTGGAAGCAAATAAATCCCTGATTAAATCAAACACACCTGTATAGGTGGCCGGATTGGACCTCGGAGTTCTTCCGATTGGCGACTGGTCAATATCAATTACCTTATCAAGCTGTTCAATTCCGATTATATCATCATGCTCGCCCGGTATGCATCTTGCACGATTCAAATCTCTTGCAAGGTGCTTGTAGAGAATCTCGTTAACAAGTGAACTTTTACCTGAACCGGATACACCGGTAACACATGTCATGACACCAAGCGGTATATTAACATCTATATTCTTAAGATTATTCTGTCTTGCACCCTTAACGGTAAGCCAGCCTGTAGGCTCTTTGCGGACATCCGGTACAGGAATTTTAATTCTTCCACTAAGATATGCACCTGTTATGGAATCCTTGTTCTTCATAATGTCCTTGGCTGTTCCGGTTGCTATAACCTCTCCGCCATGCTCTCCTGCTGCCGGACCAATATCCACTATATAGTCAGCCGCCATCATGGTATCCTCGTCATGCTCAACAACCACCAGAGTATTACCCAAATCTCTTAAATGCATTAATGCACTAAGCAGTTTATCATTATCTCTCTGATGAAGGCCTATACTAGGTTCATCAAGAATATATGCTACCCCGACAAGTCCTGATCCAATCTGAGTTGCGAGTCTTATTCTCTGTGCTTCACCACCTGATAATGAGCCTGTAGCTCTGGCCAGGGTAAGATATTCCAGTCCAACGTTATTGAGAAAGCCGATTCTTGACTTAATCTCTTTAAGAATCTGGTCGCCAATGCGATGCTGAATATCCGTAAGAGAAAGCTCGTCAAAATAACTGTTAAGCCTCTTTACGGACATTTCCGTTACTTCGTATATATTCTTGTTCCCTACTGTTACTGCAAGTGATTGCTTTTTGAGACGCTGACCCTTACATAGCTTACAGGGAGTAATTCTCATAAATTCTTCATATTCTGCCTTCATATTCTCTGAACCGGTCTCACGATAACGCTGCTCCATGTTTTTAATAAGGCCATTAAAGGTTACATCATATATGCCAACTCCCCTCTGACCCTTGTAATGAACCTTAACCTCTCTGGTTCCTGTTCCATATATGAGTAAATCCTGAATTTCCTTAGGGTAATCCTTAAAAGGTGTATCAAGAGAAAATTTAAATTCTTCTGCAAGAGCAATAAGCATTGCATAGGTAAAGCTCTTCTTATCAGTACAGGACTGCCATCCCATTGCCTGAATAGCTCCCTCCATAATACTTAGTTTGCGGTCAGGAATCAACAAACGTGGATCGAATTCCATCTTATAGCCCAGTCCAAAACAATCCGGACATGCACCAAACGGGTTATTGAAGGAAAAGCTTCTTGGCTCAACCTCATCCACACTGATACCACAATCAGGACATGCAAAACTCATACTGAAATTAATCGGCTTACCATCAATTACATCTACAATCATTAATCCGTCCGAAAGCTTCATAACATTCTCAATTGAATCCGTAAGCCTTGCCTCTATTCCCTCTTTAACTGCAAGTCTGTCTACAACAATTTCAATATTGTGCTTGTTATTTTTCTCTAATTCAATAGTCTCTGAAAGCTCATATATATTTCCGTCAACTCTTACTCTTACATAACCGCTTTTCTTCGCCTGTTCAAACACCTTTTCGTGACGCCCTTTTCGACCTCTTACTACAGGTGCAAGAAGCTGGAATTTGGTTCGTTCAGGAAGCTTCATAATCTGATCAACCATCTGGTCGATAGTCTGTTTCCTAATCTCTTTACCACAGGACGGGCAGTGCGGTACACCAATTCTCGCATATAAAAGTCTCAGATAATCATAAATCTCCGTCACAGTTCCTACAGTGGAACGCGGGTTGCGGTTGGTTGATTTCTGGTCAATGGAAATAGCAGGTGATAACCCTTCAATACTCTCCACGTTAGGTTTCTCCATCTGTCCTAAGAACTGTCTTGCATAAGAAGACAGTGATTCCATATATCTTCTCTGCCCCTCAGCATAAATTGTATCAAAAGCAAGTGAGGATTTACCCGAACCGCTAAGCCCCGTAAGTACGGTAAAAGAATCTCTCGGAATATCCACATCAATGCCCTTTAAATTGTGCTCGCATGCACCCCTTATTTTGATATATTGTCTCTCAAATTTAGCCATTGTCATCCATCGTCTTTCTAATCATTGTTATTTGGTCTCTGATAGCAGCAGCCTCCTCAAAGTTCAATTCTGCGGCGGCTCTGTGCATTTTCTTGTTAAGTTCCTTAATAAGCTTCTCTAATTCCCTATCACTCATTGACTCAATATCCTTCTCCAACCTGACTCCGCCTTCATTGGCTGCCTTGGATATTGCAATCAGATCCCTGACTGCTTTCTTAATCGTGGTCGGGGTTATTCCATGCTCCTCGTTATACTGCTGCTGTATTGCACGTCTTCTGTTAGTCTCGTTAATCGCATTCTTCATCGAGTCAGTCATCATATCAGCATACATGATGACTCTGCCCTCTGCATTACGTGCAGCACGACCGACTGTCTGTATAAGCGAGGTTTCCGAACGTAGAAAGCCCTCTTTATCTGCATCAAGAATTGCAACAAGGGTAATCTCAGGAATATCCAGGCCCTCTCTTAGAAGATTAATGCCTACAAGTACATCAAAAACATCCATTCGCATATCCCTGATAATCTCTGATCGCTCCAGCGTATCTATATCTGAATGAAGATAGCGGACGCGTATACCCGCTTCCTTCATATAAGTAGTTAAGTCCTCTGCCATTCTCTTAGTGAGAGTGGTTACAAGAACTTTATTGTGCTTCGCAGTCTCCCTATTGACCTCTGCAATCAAATCATCAATCTGTCCCTCAACCGGCTTAACTGTTATCTCAGGATCAAGAAGTCCGGTAGGCCGGATAATCTGTTCCACCCTGTTAAGCTCATGCTCTGCCTCATAATCCGATGGCGTAGCCGATACAAAAAGCAGCTGATTAATTTTGCCCTCAAACTCCTCAAAATTAAGCGGTCTGTTATCAAGCGCCGAAGGAAGTCTGAAGCCATAATTAACAAGAGTAGTCTTTCTTGAACGGTCGCCAAAATACATACCCCTGACCTGTGGGATGGTAATATGTGACTCGTCAACGATTATAAGAAAATCATCAGGAAAATAATCCATCAAGGTCCAGGGCGGTGCTCCCGGTTCAAGTCCCGTCAGGTGTCTGGAATAATTCTCAATTCCTGAACAGAAGCCCGTCTCAAGCATCATCTCTACATCAAAATTAGTTCTTTCACTGATTCGCTGTGCTTCTATCAGTTTGTCCTCACTCTTAAAGTACCTGACCTGTTCCTCCATTTCCTTACGAATGTTCTCCGCTGCCTTCATAAGCTTCTCTCTTGCAACAACATAATGTGATGCCGGAAAAATTGCGGTATGCTTAAGTTCAGCCTTAATCTCGCCGGTAAGGGTGTCTATCTCCGTTATTCTGTCCACCTCGTCTCCGAAAAATTCCACCCTGACCGCCCGGTCATCTTTGGACACAGGAAAAATCTCAAGCACATCACCCCGCACTCTGAAGGTACCACGCTTAAAATCCATATCATTGCGCACATACTGCAAATCAATTAGCTGGCGGATAATATCATCCCTATCCCTCTCCATTCCGGGTCTTAGGGAAATAACCATATTCTGATAATCTATCGGACTTCCCAGTCCGTATATACAGGAAACACTGGCTACAATTATTACATCCTTACGCTCCGCAAGTGCCGATGTGGCTGAATGACGCAACTTATCAATTTCGTCATTAATTGCTGAATCCTTCTCTATATAGGTATCAGTGGACGGCACATATGCCTCAGGCTGATAATAGTCATAGTAGGATACAAAATATTCCACCGCATTATCAGGAAAAAATTCCTTCATCTCTCCATAGAGCTGACCTGCAAGAGTCTTATTATGAGCTATTATTAAAGTAGGCTTATTCAAGGCCTGAATCACATTAGCCATTGTAAAAGTCTTACCCGAACCGGTAACACCAAGCAAAGTCTGGAACTGTTCTCCTTCTTCAAACCCCTTAACCAAAGCTTCAATAGCCTGTGGCTGGTCACCGGTTGGGGAATATTCTGAATGTAAAATAAAGCGGTCCATCTATGCCTCCTCTATCGAATATTTGTTCTGTTAATACATTATACCACAAAATTATTTTTTGTATAGACCTTAATTATATGCAAAAAAAGAAATGACGAAATTTCCGTCATTTCTGCAACTACATACTTTATATATATTTTACTTCAGGCATCAGTTCCTCGCTGACAATCGCCAGAAATCTCTCCAGCTGCTCCTGTTCTTCTTTGGTAAAACGCTGCTGAATTCTGTTCATAACTGTTGCCATATAATTATAACTTATATTGTAATAATCGATGTACTTATCTGTTACCTCCAGATGGTACTCCCGTTTATCTTCCTTGGACTGAATTTTTCTTAGATAGCCTTTTTTTACAAGACTGTTAACTTTGTATGCTGCGTTAGGAGAGGAGATATGGGTTGCCTGAGCAAACTCATTAACCGTAGGATTCTTCATTGCATAAATTATTTCCATGCAAAAAGTCTCAACTGTGGTCAGTGTAGCTTCTCTGTCTTCCCATTTTTCAAAAACTTTTTGATAAAAATGTAATTTAAACTTGGTATACACTTTATTGAATACATCTCGCAACATTTTCTACTCCTCCTGACGCCATCTGATACATTAAGACTCCTGTTCAATAGCAAACATCAATTCAGCCGTTACCGCCACCTTTCCATCGACAGTAGCAACCGCTTTACCTATACCAACAGGTCCCTTTCTATAACTAATTTCACAATTCAGCTCAAGCATATCCCCCGGAACAACCTGTTTCTTGAATTTTGCACCTTTTACACCACCAAAAAATACGATTTTACCTTTATTCTCCTCTTCTGTAAGAAGTGCAATTGCACCCGCCTGAGCCAGTGCTTCAAGAATAAGTACGCCCGGCATAACATGCTTTTGAGGGAAATGTCCCATAAACTGCATCTCATTAACAGATACACATTTAATGGCTTTTGCCATCTGACCCGGAACACATTCCACTACCTTATCAATTAATACAAAAGGATATCTGTGTGGGAGAATTTCCTGTATCTGATTAGAATCTAACTGCATATTATTTTCCTCACTATTTATATTTTTTCATTAAAATAACTGCATTATGGCCGCCAAACCCAAAGGAATTTGACATTGCATAATTAACCTCGGTATGTCGTCCCTCATTAGGAACAATATCCAAATCACATTCCTCATCAGGCACCTGATAATTTATTGTAGCCGGTACATAATCATCCTTGATACTAAGTGCAGTTATTATACCCTCAATAGCACCACTCGCACCGAGAAGATGTCCTGTCATCGATTTGGTTGAACTGATCATCAGCTTCTGTGCATGTTCACCAAATACCTGCTTGATTGCACGTGTCTCACCCTTATCCCCAAGAGGTGTTGAGGTTCCATGTGTATTGATATAATCAACCTGTGATGCTTCTGTTTTGGCATCAAGAAGTGCTAACTCCATACATTTTGCGGCCATGCTTCCATCTTCAAGAGGTGCTGTAATATGATGTGCGTCACAGTTTGAGCCATATCCTACGATTTCACAGTAAATTTTGGCATTTCTTTTAACTGCATGCTCATATTCCTCAAGAATAAGTATTCCTGCACCCTCGCCCATTACGAAACCGCTTCGCTCTTTATCAAAAGGAATTGATGCACGGTTAGGGTCTGTCGAGGTATTAAGTGCTCTTGACGAGGTAAATCCGCCAATTCCCAATGGTGTTATACTGGCTTCAGCACCTCCGCATACCATAACCTCTGCATATCCGTCACGAATATGATGGAAGGCATCACCTATTGCATTTGTACCTCCGGCACAGGCTGTTACAA
Source organism: Lachnospiraceae bacterium (assembly GCA_045129695.1). Classification (GTDB taxonomy): domain Bacteria; phylum Bacillota; class Clostridia; order Lachnospirales; family Lachnospiraceae; genus Eshraghiella. The sequence continues at coordinate 8,654 of JBGVJZ010000019.1, forward strand.
CAGAACAACATTTTCCATGAAGCCCATAAGTAATTGCAATTCTTCCTGCTGCCATATTGGAAATACACATCGGAATAAAGAAAGGTGTTATCCTGTCAAAACCTTTTTCATTACCCTTTAAGGTCTCATTCTGCATAGTCTCAAGACCGCCAATTCCGCTTGACACAATTACGCCACATCTGTTAGTATCTTCATCTTCAAGCTTAAGTCCGGAATCCTCCATTGCTTCTTTAGCCGCAGCAAGGGCAAACTGGGCGAAACGGTCTGTTTTTCTTACCTCACTTTTATCAATGTACTCTTCAGGATTGAAGTTTTTAACCTCTCCTGCAAGTTTTACTTTTTTGTCTGAGGTATCAAAAAGTGTTATAGGTGCAATTCCACATCTTCCTTCCTGTATAGCCTTCCAGCTATCAGCAACATTATGTCCCAAAGGAGTAATCGCACCAATGCCTGTTACAACGACTCTTCTCATATTGCCATTCCTCCATCCACGCAAATAACCTGACCTGTAATATAACGGCTTTCATCGCTTGCAAGGAATGCTACCAGATTAGCCACATCCTCAGGCTTACCGATTTCACCAAAAGGAATGCCTGCAAGAATCTTCTCTCTTGCAGCATCATTAATCGCATCCGTCATTGCTGTCTCAATCATACCCGGTGCCACTGCGTTTACAGTAATTTTTCTTCCGGCAAGCTCTCTTGCAAGTGACTTGGTCATTCCTATTACTGCGGCTTTGCTGGCAGAATAATTAACCTGTCCGGCATTACCCATAACACCAACAACACTACTCATATTAACAATATGTCCATAGCGCTGTTTTAACATAATTCTTGAAACCTCCCTCATCATGTAGAAGGTTCCTTTAAGATTAACATTAATAACGTCATCCAAATCCTGATTTTTAAGCTTCATCAGAAGATTATCTCTTGTAATTCCTGCATTGTTAACAAGTACATCAATTCTGCCATTACCAAACTCCAATGCTTCCTTAACCAGTTTCTCACAATCCTCTGATATACTGATGTCAGCCTGAACCATATGTACTCTTGCACCCTGTGCTTCACACAATGCTTTGGTTTCCATGGCAGCTTCTGCACCATTCTGGTAATTGAATACGACATCCATTCCATCCGATGCAAGCTTTACACAAATAGCTCTTCCAATGCCCCTGCTTCCACCTGTTACAAGTGCAATTTTTCTGTCACTCATCTCTATTACTCCTGACCGAGTTTCTTAATAACCGCTTCATAGCCGCTATATAAATCCTCAAAAATTTCTTTTATCGGACGGATTTCATTAATCTGTCCAACTACCTGTCCTGCCATAAGCGAACCATTCTTAACGTCTCCGTCAAATACAGCCTTACGAAGTGAGCCGAGAGTAAACTTCTCAAGCTCCATCTTGTCAGCTCCGGCCTTTTCAGCTTTAATGTATTCTCTTGACATCGCATTTTTGATGATTCTTACAGGTACTCCTGCAATTCTTCCGGTAACTGTAGTTCCGTTATCTCCTGCTTTCAGAACTGCCTGTTTGTAGTTCTCATGAATCGGACATTCCTCTGAAGCTAGAAGACATGTTCCAAGCTGAACTCCCACTGCACCAAGTGCAAAAGCTGCTGCAAGCTGTCTTCCGTCGGCAATTCCACCCGCTGCAATTACAGGAATTGATACTGCATCTACAACCTGTGGTACAAGTGCCATTGTCGTCATATCTCCAACATGACCGCCGCTCTCGGTTCCCTCTGCAATTACTGCATCAGCACCCTTCTGCTCTACTCTTCTTGCAACTGCCGTACTTGCAACTACAGGAATTACCATCATTCCGTTAGCCTTCCAGTCTTTCATATATTTCTCAGGGTTACCGGCACCGGTTGTTACAACCTTAATATTCTCTTCAATAAGAAGCTGTGCCATTTCCGCTGCCTGTGGATTCATCAACATAATGTTTACACCAAATACACCATCTGTAAGTTCCTTACATCTGTGAATATTTTCACGAAGTGTATCCACATCCATTCCACCTGCTCCGATAAGTCCAAGACCGCCTGCGTTGGTAACTGCTGCCGCAAATTCTCCTGTCGCAATGTTGGCCATACCACCCTGAATAAATGGATATTTTATTCCAAGCATTTCATTTAATCTCATAAAATTCTCCTTATAACTCAAACAATGCACCACTCCATGTAAAGCCGGCGCCAAAGCTGATGCAGATTACTTTCATTCCTTCTTTAAGCCTGTTAAGCTCAAACATTTCGTCCATAGCAATAGGAATACTTGCTGCAGATGTATTTCCGTAATGCTCAATATTCATATAGAATTTATCCCTGTGCTCAGGGTATTTCTTACGGATATGTTCAATGATTCTGGCATTTGCCTGGTGACATATTACATAGTCAACGTCATCCATTGTAAGTCCTGCCTGCTCCATTACATGAACCATACTTTCGCTCAATGCCTGTACCGCAAAACGAAAGACCTTGTTACCATCCATGTGAAGATAGGATTCCTCCTGTCCGATACCTTTACAGAACAAAGTCTCCTGGTCGCCTGATGACCAGCTTTTCTGTACATAAAGCTTATCACTTAATTCCAGAATGGCAGCACCCGCACCATCACCAAAAATAACACATGATGAACGGTCAGTATAATCCATAATTCTTGATAACTGCTCACTTCCGATTAACAATGCGTATTTCTTCTCTCCTGTTATAAGGAGTCCGCGGCACACATCCAGTCCATATAGAAATCCTGAGCATGCTGCACTTATGTCAAAAGAAATAACCTCTTTAGGCAAATCCAATTCCTTCTGCACCATACATGCAGCAGACGGAAAAGCATAGTCCGGAGTAGTCGTTGCTACTACGAGTATACCGATTTCTTCTTTTGTAATTCCATATTCTTTTATGGCTTTTGCCAGTGCATCATTTGCAGCTTCAACAGCAAGACTTACGCAGCTCTCTTCCTCGCACACATGTCTCTGTCCGATTCCGGTTCTGCTCCTGATCCATTCATCACTGGTATCCACAAAGGTACTCATTTCATCATTACTTACCACTTTTCTTGGAAGTGCCCTGCCGGTTGCTAAAATATGTATTCCCTTCAATTTGAACCTCTTTCCAAATTATGTATATTCTAATTATGCAGCAATGCTGTCAATGTAATTAACGATATCCTGTACTGTCTCAAATGTTGAAACCTTATCTTCTTCGATAGAAATTTCAAAAGCTTCTTCCAATGCCATAACAACCTCTACAGCATCAAGAGAATCCATTCCTAAATCCTCTGCTAACTTTGCCTCAAGCTTTACGTCTTCCTCATTACAATTAATTGTTTCAACAAAAACTTCTTTAACCTTATCAAAAGTCATTATTGTTTTCCTCCTGTTTTAAAATAATTTAGTTAAATATTTTTAGTTAAATATTTCAAAATAATTCTACCATATAATTCCTGTTTGTCAATATATATTTAATAATGTAAAATAAAAATTCCCTTGAAAGCGAATGGGAGTGTCCGCTTTTAGGGAATATTTTAGGTTTTAAATTATTAATTTTATAACTTTCTCTTCTTACGCACTGCCTTCCTGATTGCCCTGATTCCGGAGATTCGTTTGGGTTTCCTGCGGTAATTCGCAATTGTCTCTGAGATAAGGCTGTAATCCCTTTCAAAAAGCTCCTCGCACATCTGAATGCGAAGTGTTTCCTCCGGAATTCTTGATAGAAGCAGTTCTACAATGAAATCCTTGCTCTTATTCTTATATTTGGGTAAAGCATTAAGCTCCTGAATGTGGGCCAACTCAGGTCGCCACATAATGGACATTTTCTTTTTCCAATCCATTTCGGAATTAATCTGAGGCTTACGAAGCTCATAAAAATCCAGTCCCGTTTCCGTTCTCTCAACCGTGATAATCCCCCAACATTCCGGTACATGCTCCTTAATATGTATTGCATGGCTTGTGCCGACTACGACATAATTATAATCAAAATATTGATTATAGTCCTTTATTTGTCGTGCAAGCCTTACATAAGTATCTGCATCACTCTTAATCTCAATTCCATAAATTGAATCAGTAGTAATCATAACTACATCCGCTCTGGAACGTCCCACTGTCTTCTCTTCCAGAATGCGGACCTTACCAAAACCGCATTCCAGAAAATCAAACAGTGCTTCTCTTATATCTTTGTCTTTTAAAATATTATTTGCTAAGGTACTCAATTGCCGCCTCTAACTGTGTATCTTCTTCATCTTCAAGGTAAGCATCCATGTCAGGCTCCACAACCGTGTCCGGTGTAATTCCTATTCCATGAATGTTATTTCCCAACGGAGTATAATAATCCTCTACAGTTAATTTAAATGCCGATCCGTCCTGTAAAGGAATGATTGACTGAACAATTCCTTTACCAAAAGACTGGGTTCCCATTATATGTGCCAGCTCATAGTCCTGCAACGCACCGGCAAAAATCTCAGATGCACTTGCACTGTTTCCGTTAATAAGCACTACTACCGGAACATCCACTGTAGGATTTTTTTCCGCCTTATAATCCACACGATTACCATCTTTGTCCTTGGTATATACAATCAAATCGCCTTTATCAATAAAATTGTCCAAAATATCATTAACAGCATCAAGCCTTCCTCCCGGATTATCCCTTACATCCATAATAAGCGACTCCATCCCCTGACTGTTAAGGTCTTCTATTGCTGCCTCTACCTGACTTACGGTTATAACGTCAAACTGTGAAATGCTGATATAACCAATATTATTCTCAAGCATTTCATATTCCACCGTAACGATTTCCACCTTACGACGTTCTACCTCAAGATCAAAGACCTCTCCATTTCTGTTGATTGTAATTGTTACAGTAGTTCCTTCCGGCCCCCTGATTTCTTTGACGGCAAGATCCAGATCCATATTACAGATATCCTCACCTTCAATTGCCGTTATTAAATCGCCGGCTTTAATTCCTGCCTCAGCTCCGGGGGCATTTTCATAAGGCTGAACCACCTTTACATAACCTGTTTCAACATCCTGCTGAACCACAACTCCTATTCCGTAATAAGTACCGTTTGACGATTCCATCAGTTCTTCATATTCTTCCATGGTATAATATGCCGCATACGGGTCACCAAGGCTTGACATTACTGCATCGTAGATGGCATTTTCCATTTCTTCTTCATCATACTCATACAGATAATACTTATCAATATAATAAATAAGACTGTTAGCTTTTTTGACAATATCATCACCAATTGAAAACCCCTGTGTAAAACCGGCTTTAAATTTGACAAAAAGTAATGAAACAATAATTCCGGTAACCAGCACAGCAACTACCAGTACTACTCCTCCACCGATTAACAGTCCGTTACGCACTCCTCTTTTGTATTGTTTTCTCTGTTCTTCCTGCTCCATTAAGTTTCTCCTATTCCTGCAAAATTTCCCCCTAAGCATTGCCCAGGGGGGATAAAAACAAACGCTCATTTAATTATTATACAATAAAATTATGACGGAAATGTGAGGTAATCCCTTGGATTTACAGATTCACCCTGAAGGAACAGTGAAAAATGCAAATGAGGTCCTGTAGAATTTCCCGTACTTCCAACATAAGCGATTACCTGTCCGGCCTGAACCACATCACCGACTTTAACAGCAAGTGATGAACAATGTGCATATAATGTTACAACACCTGCACCATGACTAATCTGAACACAGTTACCATAGCCCCAGTAATACTCTGACAAAATAACCGTTCCGCCATAAGCAGCCACAATCGGCTTGCCATTAACGCCAGCTCCTGCAATATCCATTCCATCATGCAATTTTGGCACCTTGTAAATCGGATGGATTCGCATACCCCATTCAGATGTAATGGTGGTATAACCCGGAAGCGGCCATGTAAAACCACCTGATAATCCAATCGCTTCAAGTGTCTTCTGAGCCTCTGCGTCAGGGTCTCCGCCCGATGACTGAAGCTTCTTCTGTTCCTCTTCCCACTGTTTCTTAAGTGCATCATGAATTGCCTGCTGGTCCTTAAGTTCCTGTTCTGCAGCCGCTTTCTGCTCCTCAGTATATGCCTGCTGATTCTCAAGCGTTGCCAGCGTCTGCTGTTTGCTCTCAAGCACTGCATCCACTGACTGCTGTCTGTACGAAAGGTCTGTCATTAAATCATCCAGAACCTTTTTCTCTTCCTCAAGACCGGCTTTTTCAACATCAAGATTTTTAATCTCTGTCTCAAGTGTTACAAGAAGTGTGTCGATACTCTTCTTGGTTTCAATAAGCTTGTCAAGCTGCTGTCTGTCATAAGTGGTAATATTGGATATATATTCACTTCTTCCCAGCAAATCTGACATGTCCTCCGCAGAAAAAATCATATCAAGAAAGGTTTCATCACCACATTCGTACATATACTGGATTCTGTGGCTCATTGCCTCATACTGATCAATCTCTTTTGCCTGAGCCTCGTCAAGCTCAATCTGAGTGTTATTAATCTCAATCTGCTTTGCGTCTATCTCAACCTGCTTTGCGTCTATTTCCTTCTGTTTGGCATCTATCTTAGCCTGGCAGTCATTAACCTCTGCAGTTAAAGTCGCAAGCTTACCATCGAGCTCAGATATATATGACTGGGTATCGTTTATATCCGAAGATAAAGCAGCAAGCTCATCTTTAAGCTTCTGAATCTCCTCTTCCTTCTTGGCAATATCCTCCTCTGCCTTATCAATATCTCCCTGCTCAACAGCAAATACCGGACTATAAGCTGTGGTTCCGAGCTGAGTTCCAACCAGTACAATTGCGGCGACAGCAAAAAGAATTTTCTTTAAATATTTTTTATTCATTATCTCACTCCCTTGCAATATCAAACTATTTTTTCAGGTGTTTACCAAGAGAAATCAAGCTTCCCAATAATCCTAATCCTACTCCCAAAATAAGTGCAACCGGTACAAGCACACGATACAACTCTCCGACAGGCATAAATGTAAGTATTGATGACAAAAATGAGAACTTTCCAAGAATAAAATTAACCAGATTTCCGTAAGCAAAATACAGTATAATCAGAGGTATCGACGCACCAAGCACGCCCATAATAATACCCTGTACAACAAACGGAGCTCTGATAAATGTATTTCTCGCACCCAGAAGTCTCATAATACTAATCTCTTCATTCCTCACTGTAATTCCTATTGAAATTGTATTATTAATCAGGAACAATGCAATTGCAAACAGAATTGCCAGAATAGCAATTGATATCATGGCCACCAGATTGCTTATCTCTGTCAGACTGTCCGCCGTAACTTCTGAACTGTTAACTCGCCTTACGCCGTCAATCTTGGTAATATAAGATACTAAATCATGCTGCATATCCGCACTTTCAAAATACACCTCATATGAGGCAGAATTTTTTAACGGATTGTCATTCTCATAGCCTTCAGCAAGCTCCTCATATTCTTCACCAAAATATTTGTCCTTATATTCCTCCCATGCTTCCTCAGCCGAGGTAAAATGTACAGTCATGACACCTTCATATTCCTTAATGGAATTACCAATGGACTCAATTCTCTCATCCGTTATGTTCTCATCAAAAAACACCTTTACACAAAGGCTTTCAGACATTCTCTCCACCATATACGTTACATTAGCTGTAACTGAATAGAAAACACCAAGTATAAAAATACATAAAGCCATTGTTGCAATTGATGCAAGGGAAAAAATACGATTTCTTCCTATACTTTTTAATCCCTGTAGGATGCAATAACCTAAAGACCTAAATTTCATAAACCGAACCGCCTTCCTCTACATCCGCAGTAATTTTTCCGTCTGAAATTGTAATTGTACGCTTTCTCATCGCACGTACAATATCCATATTGTGTGTAACAACCACTACTGTAGTCCCCTGTTCATTGGCACTTTCAAGGAGTTTCATAATCTCCCATGAATTAGCCTCATCCAGATTACCTGTAGGCTCGTCCGCCAAAAGAATAGCCGGCTGATTAATCAGTGCTCTTGCTATTGCAACTCTCTGCTGCTCTCCACCGGAAAGCTGCTTAGGATTGGTCTTGTACTTATCAAGCAGTCCAACCATCGATAACATTGCCAGAACCTTTGAACGAATCTTACTGGGAGATGCCTCAATAGCTTTCTGGGCAAAAGCAATATTTTCATAAACATTACGATCATCAAACAATCGAAAATCCTGAAAAACAACACCGATATCCCTTCTCAAAAAAGGCACCTTAGATTTACGAAGTTTTCCTATATTCTTGTCATTAATAATTATTTTACCGGAAGTAGGCTCAAGTTCCTTAAGCAGCAGCTTAATTAAAGTTGATTTACCGGAACCACTTGTTCCTACAACGAATACAAATTCACCTTTATGAATATGAAGATTAACATGATCCAATGCAGGAACACCTGTGGAATATGTTTTACAAACATCTACTAATTCTATCATGGTATTTGTCCTTTCAAAAAACAGTGCAGCTTATATTAAAGTGCATTTATTTCATGGACTATTATAAACATCCTGCCCATTAATAATCAACTGATTCCATATATTTCATGTATTTTACAACCATTAAGGCAATCTGAAAAGTAATTGCGTCCTCAAATACACGTAAATCAAGCCCTGTTGTTTTCTGGATTTTATCAAGTCTGTACACCAGTGTGTTACGATGAATAAACAGCTGTCTTGATGTTTCCGAAACATTCAGACTGTTTTCAAAAAATTTATTGATTGTTGACAAAGTCTCTTCATCAAAATCGTCCGGAGATTTTCCGTTAAAAATCTCTTTTATAAACATTTTACAAAGCGGAATCGGCAGCTGGTATATAAGACGTCCGATTCCAAGGTTGCTGTATGCAACTACATTCTGATCACTATAAAAGATTTTACCCACATCAAGTGCCATTCTGGCTTCCTTATATGAGCGTGAAACCTCCTTTAACGAATTAACAATCGTTCCATAAGCAATGTGAACCTTACTCATGGCTTCAGTATTAAGAGTGTCAAGTACGACATATGCAGTCTGCTCAAGATCCTTATATGTCTCGCCTGCTTTAACCTCTTTAACAATAATAATGTTTTTCTCATCAACTGCAGTTATAAAATCCTTGGTTCTGGTGGCAAAAAGAGTACGTACTGTCTCAAGTGCATTGGTATCCTTCTCATGCTTAGTCTCAATAATAAATACAATTCTCTTAGCTTCTGCATCAATATGAAGTTTCTTCGCCCTGTTATAAATATCCACAAGAAGAAGATTGTCCAAAAGAAGATTTTTAATAAAATTATCCTTATCAAACCTCTCCTTATATGCCACTAAAAGGTTCTGAATCTGGAAAGCAGCAATTTTACCAATCATATACACATCTTCAGTTCCACCTTTAACAAGCAGAACATATTCCAACTGACTGTCATCAAATACTTTAAAAAACTGACATCCTGTAATTACCTGACTGTCAGCAGGCGAATTAACAAAACTCATAACCGCATCACTATAGGTATCTGCCTCCGCAAATGTAGTTGCAAGACTCTTTCCATCCGTGTCCATTACACATAAATCCACCTTGGCTATAGTCTTAAGTCCCTCTATTGTATTTTGAAGTATCTGACTTGAAATCATGCTTTCACTCCTTTAAAACATTCTTATCTATATAATATATCAATTTTGGGCAAAAAAAAAGAGAGAATTTGTTTTTTTCCTATATAATGTAATAAGTTATATCCCAAAAAAACCGGCTGGTATCTACCAGCCGGTAAAATTTCATAAATCTAATTAGTGAAGAACAACCTGTTCAGTGTCTTTATCGAAGATATGAAGCTTAGTCATATCAATACCAAGCTTGATTGTATCACCAGGACGAGCTGTTGTACGAGGATTAACTCGTGCTGTACAGTTAACCTGATCAATATCGAAGTAAAGGAATACTTCGGCACCAAGTAATTCGTATACTTTGATGTTAGCATCAATTACGCTGTCAGGAGCAGAATTGATAACTACTTCTGAATCACTAAGATCTTCAGGACGGATACCCATAATAACTGTCTTATCAACATATCCTGCATCAATAAGCTTCTTAGCTTTTCCTTCCGGAAGCTTAACTGAATTGCTGCCAAACATAAGAACTACATCATTGCCTGACTGTACAACTCTTGCATCAACAAGGTTCATCTGAGGTGATCCGATAAATCCTGCAACGAATACGTTACATGGCTTATCATAAAGATTCTGTGGAGTATCTACCTGCTGAATAATACCATCCTTAAGAACTACGATTCTTGTACCAAGAGTCATAGCCTCTGTCTGGTCATGTGTTACATAGATGATTGTAGCCTGAAGTCTTCTGTGAAGCTTCTGAATCTCAATACGCATCTGAACACGGAGCTTAGCATCAAGGTTTGATAAAGGCTCATCCATAAGGAATACCTTTGGATTACGAACGATTGCACGACCCATGGCAACACGCTGTCTCTGTCCACCTGAAAGAGCCTTTGGCTTACGATCAAGTAACTGCTCAATACCAAGAATCTTAGCTGCTTCATGTACTAACTTATCAATCTCAGCCTTTGGAACTTTTCTTAACTTAAGACCAAATGCCATATTATCATATACTGTCATATGTGGATACAAAGCATAGTTCTGGAATACCATTGCGATATCTCTGTCCTTAGGCTCAACATCGTTAACTAACTTGTTACCAATCCAAAGCTCACCGGAAGAAATATCTTCCAAACCAGCAATCATACGAAGTGTTGTTGACTTTCCGCAACCTGAAGGTCCAACGAAAATGATGAATTCTCTGTCATCAACATCAAGGTTAAAATCCTTAACAGCTACAAATCCATTAGGATATACTTTGCAAATATTTTTAAGTGATAAACTTGCCATAATTTTCCTCCTTATGCAATTATGCATAGCATAAATTTACTTTAATCATAATACACTTTTTTTGGGACTAATTCCATATTGTAAATAACCAAAAAAATTTAAATAAATTGGGCAATTTGCATATTGATTTTAATTTTTTATCACTTTTTCACAAAGCCTTCTCCAAACACCTCCGACACATTACTTACAGTCATAAATGCATTTTTGTCAACCTCAAATACTATTTCACGGATAGCTGTCATCTCATGCGTTGAAGAAACGCAGAAGAGAATCAGCTCTTTTTTATTGGAAAACAGTCCTTTTCCATCTATTCCCGTAACCCCTCTTCCTATTTCTCTCATTATCCTTTGGGAAATTTCATAACTTTTCCTACTTATTATGATACATGCTTTGGAATAATCCGGTCCATCAATTATTTTGCCTGTGATAAAGCTTGCAATCCAGGCTGAAATAACCGAGTAAATTGCTTTTACCCATCCGAAAAGCACACCTCCCATAATTATAATCACTGCATCCACCAGAAACATCGCCCAGGCAACCGGAATTCTGTTATTTTTATGATGAACAAGAATTGACAGCATATCAACGCCTCCCGAGCTGCCCCCTGAATATATTATAAGTCCCAGTCCTGCACCCATAATCATTCCGCCAAGCACACATGACAAAAACAAATCTCCATCGAGCAGATTCATGTTGGGCATAACCGCAACAGCCAGCGAATATACAAGAGTTGCCGAAAGAGAGTTTATCACAATATTTTTGCCCATAAAATATGCTGTTATAACAAAAAGAGGAATATTAAGGATAATATTTGTAAGCCACAGAGGAATACCAAGCCCGGCATTTGCAAGAATTGCAAGCCCTGAAAACCCCCCTGTTACCATACCTGTGGGTTCATAAATATTTTTTACCGAAATCCCCATTAAAACCGCACCGGCAATCCTGCATAACTGCTTTCTGTATTTTTTCAAAACAATCACCTTTTTAAATTTTATTTGCTTGTATTATTTGAAAAAAAATAGTAGAATATACTTAGAAACTAATACGAAAGGAGTTTTGTCATGGATGTAGCAGGATTATCTACAATGATTAAAGGCGGCCAGTTAATTCAGGATGTTTCAGTCAGAGTTCTCTCCATGAGTCTTGACAATCTGGAAGCAGCCGGTGATGGTATGCGTAAGATGATGGAGATGTCCGTTAACCCTTCAGTTGGTGGCAACATAGACATCTCCCTGTAGATTATTTGTACGCACGGAAGAAGGCATTATATGTGCCTTCTTTTTTTATTTCCAGAATCTCACCTTCTATATTGTAATCATTTTCCAGCCACTTTGAAAAAGCAATATACAGCTCAACTGACGGATATCCCCTGAAACCATTTTGACCGGTAACAACCAGTTCCTCTTTAAAACAGCTGGCATCTATTTTTCGAATCACTGATACCCTGCAGCCCACATCTGCCATGCCCCTTGAATTAATTATTTCTCCCTCAATTGTGTATCTGTTTATCATTAGCATCACTCCTGCTAATATTATAGGCCTCTTTTTACTATAGGTAAAGTATTTCTTAATTTTTCTATACTGTTTGTAAATGGTAAAAATAACGGGATATTTTAAAATTAATAAATAATACCTTAAGGATTGTGTATATGAATTCATTACAGCAAAACATTTCTTATCAGTTAAAAAAATTTCGCCGTATAAACGGACTTTCCCAGGAAAAAGCAGCAGAGTGCCTTGGCATAAGTACTCTTTTTCTTGGTGAATTAGAACGCGGGAAGAAACTGCCATCCACCACTATGCTAGTCAGAATATACAATCAGATAGGATGTACGGAAATCTCTCTCAATGAAGATTTTACGGAAGAGGAAAAGCTTTCTGATAATGCCCTAAAGCTTATTGAGCTTATCAAAGCAAATCCGGAATTATCAGATATTTTACTTAATATTGCCGAAAATTTAATAAAATAAAACCACAGAAGTCCGGCATTGACATCTGTGGTTTTTGATTATTTTGCAACAATAGCTTCGATTTCAAGAAGCACATCTTTCGGAAGTCTTGCAACTTCTACGCATGATCTTGCAGGATATGGTTCTTTGAAATATTGTGCATAAATCTCATTTATTTTGGCAAAATCATTCATCTCCTTGATGAATACCGTGGTCTTAATAACCTGGTTAACTGCTGCTCCTGAAGCCTCGATAAGATTTATAAGATTGCCAAATGCCTGATTTGCCTGTGCTTCAATCCCTTCAGGAATTACACCTGTGGCAGGATCAACAGGAATTACACCTGATGTAAATACCATTCCGTTAACTTCAATTGCCTGTGAATATGGTCCGATTGCACTCGGTGCCTTATCTGTACTGATTACTTTCTGCATATAGTTTCTCCTTTATTTTAAAATAATACCTTCGTCGGTAATTTCTATTTTGCCTTCTTTTAACAGATGTCCGCAGGCTCTTTTAAATGATGCCTTACTCATATCAAATTCCCTTCTTATTGCTTCAGGGTCGGATTTATCATTAAAAGGAAGCTTACCGCCGTTTCTTTTAAGCTCATCATATATCTTATCGCTGTCTTCGTCAAGCTGCATATAAGCCGGACCCCTGAGTGCCAGCTCAATTTTGCCGTCAGGATGTACTCTTGAAACATTTGCGTTAATTTCGTCCCCGACAGAAATATTTCCGTATAAGGCTTTATTTGGAATTAATGCCTGATACATATTATCAACTGCCACGAACATTCCGAACTTATCTATTTTCTCATATGCAACGCCTCTTACATTATCTCCTGTTGAATATCCATGGTTAGTCGCAAGGTATTTATATATCTTCATTGTTGCACATAATCGGTTGCTCTTATCAACATAAAGAGCTACCGGATAACTTTTTCCCTCTGAAACCATAGTGGTCTGCTCCTTAAACGGAAGCAGTAAATCCTTCTCAAGTCCCCAGTCAAGAAATGCTCCTATTTTGGTAATCTGCTTAACTCTCAGACTTTTTACTTCTCCAAGCATAATTAAAGGATTAATTGTAGTTGCAATAAGTCTGTCCATTGAATCACGATATACAAAAACCGTTATCGAATCCCCAACCTCAATATCTGCCTCCACATATTTCGCAGGAAGAAGCACCTTTTCATCCTTATTTCCGAGATATACACCGAATTCTGTTTTGTTTACAACCATTAGCGGCTGTTTTTTACCAAGTTCTATCATATCTGTTTCTCCAAATTATATTCAAAAGTTACTGTTGCAAAGCTTGTACCCTCTGCATTTCTTAAATCGACCAGATAATTTCCGTTCTCTTCATTCAAAAACGGATGGAAAACGTCTCCGAGTACTGCTGCCTTCTTGTACTCTGCTCTTATTCGTTTTGGAATATTTCGCAGTCCTGCCGCTTCCATTGCCACAGCAATGTACTGACAGTTATTTACATGATGATTGGTATCAATCTGGCTGTAATGAACAGGCAGCGGAGGAAGCTCCCTGTATTCTTTCGGCATTTTAATTTTACGGGAGGTGTATTCCATGTCAATCTTTGGAATCATAGGTTCATACATTTCACTGTCTTCCGGCATAATTTTCTGCGGAATCCGGTTTACCAAATCCATAAAAATCCAAATTGAATTTGCCGCAAGCATACGTTCCTTCTGCTCATTTTCAATCCAGAAATTTCGGTTTCCGAAGAAGCCTTTAAATTCATAAGGACTTGTATATACAGTTATATTTTCATATAACTCCGGTATTTTTTCAATATCAATCTGCCATGCTGACAAAAACCATCCCTTTCCGCTCTCAGACAACTTCTTTGGTCCGCCTCCAAGAGATTCGGAATGAAGCATTGTACAATCCTGAAGATAATCAACCAATGCCTTCACTGTAATTGTACCACTTTCATCAACTTCACTATATCTTATTTTGTTTTCAGTCGAAAAAATCATACGGACCTCCTTCAAAAGTGAAAAAAACACCACGAAAATTCTCGTGGTGTCTAGCTGGGCTAACAGGGCTCGAACCTGTAAATGCTGGAGTCAGAGTCCAGTGCCTTACCATTTGGCTATAGCCCAATGATTATTAGGTTGTTCACACAACACTGAGAATTATATACCAGTCTTATTTAAAAATCAAGTGCTTTTTTTTATTTTTTTAAAAAAATTTTGTATATTATATTTTCGTCTCTTATTTCAGAAAATTTATCAAAGCCAAGACTAAGTGCCAGACGCTCTGAATACAGGTTATCCTGTTCTGTTACAATATATATTTCCTGCATTCCCAGTGTCTCTGCAGCATAATTAAGAATTGACCTGCACACCTCGCCTGCATAACCTTGTCTGCGGTATTCACGTCTTATAATATAACCAAGCTCATTACAGTCTTTACCATCAATATTTCGTATACTTATCCCGATTCTTCCGATAATACCGCCGGTCCGTATATCCTCAACAATCCATAGTCCGTATCCATACAGACCATACATGTTTTCTATGTATTTTTCGGTAAAAAGCTTTTCTTCCTCATATTCATATAACGGCTCAATATATTTTCTAACCAATTCATCATCATAAATGACATAAAGCTCTTCCAAATCAGAAACCGTCATCTCCCTTACAGTGGTTCTTTCAGTATTCAAAATTGTAAGCGGAAGCTTTTTCTGTCTTGCAAAAATCATATTAAAATACTCATCATCACATCCTGCAAGGGACTCTGTAATATATTTAGCCCCTGATATAAATTTATCTTCATTACATACAAAGAGAAGTGCAAAACCCGGTGTGGCAAATCTTGAAATATTCTCTTCCCTGTCAGTGATGACAAGTGTATTATCAGGACTGCATTCTTCTATTATATCAGTTACAGTATATGAAGTATTAATTTTACAGTTACATAACAGCAGTATTTTATTTAGCATTTGACTTAGTTTTCCTTTATGTTATAATTCTCCTAGAGTTTGACTCGTATTTTATTCAGAAAGGACATATTACAATGGCAACCAATCCAATTGTTAAATTTGAAATGGAAGACGGAAGTACTTTTCAGGCTGAATTATATCCTGAAATTGCTCCTAACACAGTAAATAACTTCATCAGTCTCATTAAGAAGGGATTCTATGACGGACTGATTTTTCACAGAGTCATCAAAGGCTTTATGATTCAGGGCGGAGATCCTGAAGGAACCGGCATGGGTGGTCCGGGCTACTCAATCAAGGGTGAATTTAATCTCAATGGCTTCACCAACAACCTTAAACATACTCCCGGAGTGCTTTCAATGGCAAGATCCATGAACCCTGATTCAGCAGGCTCGCAGTTCTTCATTATGCATGAGACATCTCCGCATCTTGACGGCTCATATGCTGCCTTTGGTAAGCTCACTGAAGGAATTGAGGTTATCAATAAGATTGCTGAGGTTCGCACCGATTGGAACGACAGACCAATGACTGAACAGAAAATTAAATCAGTTACTGTTGACACCTTCGGAGTGGAATATCCTGAACCTGAAACAGTTTAATTATCACGGAAAATAATTATGGCGGATTGGCGTTTATCGTCTCTCCGCCCTTTTATTCCGTAAATTATTCCGTTACAAGACTGATTATTACATCAGTCATTTTATCCATGGAATTAATCGGAATATATTCAAACTTTCCATGGAAATTATGTCCGCCCGTGGACAGATTCGGACATGGAAGTCCCATATATGACAGTCTTGCGCCATCAGTTCCACCCCTTATAGGGACTGTTAGGGGTTCAACACCGTTTTTCATAAAAGCGGTTTTCGCCCTGTCTATAATTTCCATATGGGGAAGGATTTTTTCTTTCATGTTATAATAAGAATCCTTTACCTCACATTCAATGGTATTCTCCCCATATTTTGCATTTAGAAAATCAGCTATTCGTGCAACCATATCCTTCTTCTGATTGAATTTATTACTGTCATGGTCACGGATAATATAATCCATCACCGCATTTTCTTCATCACCGTTAAAATTCATAATATGATAGAAGCCTTCATAATTCTCAGTGTTGGCAGGTGTCTCTGCCGGCGGCAGCATTCCGTTAAATTCCATCGCAATAAGAAGTGCATTTTTCATCTTATTCTTACCTTCACCCGGATGTATGCAGTTCCCATGAACCTTAATCACTGCCGACGCCGCATTGAAATTCTCATATTCCAGTTCACCAAGTGCACCACCATCAACTGTATAAGCATAATCTGCACCAAAGCCTTCAACATCAAATAAATCCGCACCTCTTCCAATCTCCTCATCCGGGGTAAAGGCAATTTTAATTGCAGGGTGTGGAATTTTATCAGAAATAATTCTTTCCATTGCAGTCATAATCTCTGCAATTCCTGCTTTATCATCAGCTCCGAGAAGTGTCAGTCCGTCAGTTACAATTATATCCTGACCCTTATATGTCAGAAGCTCAGGAAACATTTCTGTAGAAAGAATTATATTCTTATCAGCATTAAGGACTATATTCTCTCCGGTGTAGCTCTTAACAATTCCAGGATTAATATTCTTACCGGAAAAAGCCGGTGCTGTATCCATATGTGAGATTAAACCTATTGTCTTCTCCATTTCGCGTCCTGCCGTTGCAGGAATTGTTCCATATACATAGCAGTTATCGTCTACGAATGCATCTTCTATTCCTATCTCCTGCATTTCAGAAACAATACACCTGGCAAATTCAAACTGTTTGTCAGTACTTGGACACGTATCGCACATCTCATCAGATTGTGTATCTATTTTCACATATTTTAGCAATCGTTCATATGCTTTCATATTCAAATTTGTCTCCTTTTTTTGTTTTTCCTATGTATTATATCACAAAATGTTTGTTAAATATTTATTTATATGCTATAATAGATAAAAATATTTTTTGGAGGTAATTTTTTTATGTTAGTAACAGCTGAAGAGATGCTTAAAAAAGCCGTTGCAGGCAAATATGCAGTTGGTCAGTTCAATATCAACAACCTTGAGTGGACAAAGGCTATCCTTCTCACCGCACAGGAATTAAACTCTCCTGTCATCTTAGGTGTATCTGAGGGTGCCGGCAAATATATGACAGGTTTTGGAACCGTAGCAGCTATGGTTAAGGCTATGGATGAGGAGTTAGGAATTACCGTTCCTGTAGCTTTACATTTGGATCATGGTTCATACGAAGGATGCTACAAATGTATTAAGGCAGGTTTCACATCTGTAATGTTCGATGGTTCTCATTACCCAATTGAAGAGAACATCGCTAAGACTAAGGAATTAGTTGCAGTAACTAAGGCTATGGGCTTATCAATCGAAGCTGAGGTTGGTTCAATCGGCGGAGAAGAAGACGGCGTTGTAGGTATGGGCGAGTGTGCAGATCCTAATGAATGCAAGTCAATCGCTGATTTAGGTGTAACAATGCTTGCAGCAGGTATCGGTAACATCCATGGTAAATATCCTGAGAACTGGCAGGGACTCAGCTTTGAGACTCTTGCTTCAATCAAGGAATTAACAGGAGATATGCCACTTGTTCTTCACGGCGGTACAGGAATTCCTGCTGATATGATTAAGAAAGCAATTTCCCTCGGAGTTGCTAAGATTAATGTTAATACCGAATGCCAGCTTTCATTTGCTGATGCAACACGTAAATATATCGAAGCAGGCAAGGATCTTGAAGGTAAGGGATTTGACCCACGTAAGCTTCTTAACCCTGGCTTTGAAGCTATCAAGGCAACTGTTAAAGAGAAAATGGAATTATTCGGTTCCGTTGGCAAAGCATAATTAAATGGAGATACAACAATGAACAATACTAATTTTCCTGAAAACGATTCCAGGGAAGAGGATATTGAATTTGTTTCCATAGAAGTTGGAGAAGATTCTGTTAATTCAGAATCTTCTTCTGATTCTGAAACAACTATCCCTGATTCTCCTGGCAAGTCAAAGCTTTCCAGACAGGATTTAATCCGTTATATCGTCATGGGAATATCCATTATCGTTTTCATTGCTGCTGCATCAATCCTTATCTACTATCTGGTACAGTTTATTAAATCCCGTAAGATTAATGAGGAAATTGACAATCAGGCCAGAGAGACACAGGATCTTACTACTGTATATATAAATGAACAATATGACAGATATGATTTTGAACTAAACAATGTAATAGATTTTGAATTACTGGAATCAATCAATCCAAGTGTTGCCGGCTGGGTTTCATTTCCTGTTCTTGGAATTGAGTATCCGATTGCACAGCATGAGTACAGTAACGATTATTATCTTACACATGCTTTTGATAATACCGAAATATATACCGGAGCAATTTACCTTGATGCAAATGCATCTTCAGACTGGTCGGATATGAGGATAACAGTGTATGGACACCGCCTTGACGAGGTTGATGGCGGAATGTTTACGAAATTATTGAAATATGACAGCGAAGATTTTTACAATGATAATAAAGGACGTAATCTTTTTTACATATATACTCCTGATAATGTAAGGGTATATGAAGTATTTTCCGTTACGGATGTTACATACAGTGAGCACTCTTTTGTTTTTGATGCAAGAATACCTTCAACCTGTACCTCCACTGAATTTGAT
The DNA here is from genome assembly GCA_045129695.1 of Lachnospiraceae bacterium. Classification (GTDB taxonomy): domain Bacteria; phylum Bacillota; class Clostridia; order Lachnospirales; family Lachnospiraceae; genus Eshraghiella. The sequence continues at coordinate 28,110 of JBGVJZ010000019.1, forward strand.
GATTATATCAGTAAAATTGAGTTATATGACACAGGCATTGAAATAACCGATAATGACCAGATTGTTACACTCTACACTTGTCAGGCGGCTGCCTCTACAGGTATCAGACACATGGTACATGGCAAGTTGATTTCAATAATTGATAATGAAGATATTAACAGCCCGGATAACTAAAATTTTACCCATCGTGTCATCACGATGGGTATTTTAAAACCTTTTCACTTATATCCCGAAGAACCTCTTTTTGAAATTTTGCAGCATAAAACTTAGCCATCGAAAGATTATTATCCAGATAATTTCCACAATCCCTCGGCGAATATCCCGGAATATCCCCCTCAAAATCAACGATAAACTGTATCATCTCTCCAATAAGATCCACAATTTCCTCTGATTCCAAATCTCCTGCAAGAATCAGATAAAATCCGGTTCTGCATCCCATTGGTCCAAAATAAATAACTTTATCCGACCATTTCTTATGGTTTCTCAGAAAAGTTGCTCCAAGATGCTCAATTGTGTGGATTCCGGCAGTTCCCATTACAGGTTCAATATTTGGTCTTGTAAATCTTAAATCAAATGTAGTGAGAGTCTCTTCACCAACCCTATCTTTACGTGAAACATATATTCCAGCCAAAAGATCAAGGTGATTAACTGTAAAGCTTGCTATTTTATTCATTATTTGCCTCCCATGCGGTAGTCTCCGGCCAATTTTCAGAATTCCATACTTTACGAATAGCCTCTGAGTAAAATTTCATCTTAGCCTTCAAGTGCGGACTGTCCATAAATTCCGAATCCATATACAC